>NZ_CP006842.1:638142-957214 GCF_000626675.1 Corynebacterium glyciniphilum AJ 3170
CGATATCGATCAGCACCACGGCAGGGGAGTGTCGTCGTACCAGGTTGCACCACTCGCCGGGGAACAGCCTGCGGCGTCCGCTCCGAGCACCCCGACATGGTCGACCGGCCTGCCCGGCGTGGAGTCGGCCGTGGCGGACAGTCCCTGGCTGATGCAGAAGTTGTACCCGGGGCTCCACTGCGGTGAGGAGTACCTGGACCCGATGGTCGGGGACTTCCTGCGTCCGGGTGTGTGCAACGGGTTGGCGGGACGGCTGTACCTTGCCGATCTCGTGGGCCTTCCGGATGATCCGCGGTGGGATGTCTCCCTGGAGAAGATGCTGCGAGGGTATGTCGACAGTGTCGTCAGCCACGACCCCGGCTTCTGGGAGGGATACGGGGGAGCCTCCGTCGTCTGGCTGAGCCGACACTGCCCGAAAGGGTACGCACCGACGCTGGCCGTCCTGGGTGCCCATAATTCGAGACAGTGGAACTCTGAGGGCGTCGGCGGGCTGCCGGGACAGGTCAGGAGAATCCGTTGAGTGTGTCGCGCTCCGAGGTGTGACGGAGGGCGGTCAGAAACGACGTACACCCCGCCCGACCGGAGTCGAACGGGGTGTACGAGCACCATTCCCCTTGCGGGGCCTGAGCTATTAGCCGTTGATGGAGCCCACGATGGCCTGGAAGACGTCAACGAGAGCGGTAGCAACGGTGTTGATGATGGACTGGATGGTCTCGATCATAATGATCAGCCTTTCGGTAGGTGTTGTTGTTGTGCGGTGCAGTACCGGTGGTGGTTCCGTTCCGCTTCATATATGACAACGGCAGCGCAGAAGAAGTGTTACATCCGAGCAGAAATATTTTCTGATCGGAGCTAAAAAGGCTTTAGACATGCAAGAACCCCGCCCAGCGAGTGCCGGACGGGGTTCGGGCCCAATGACCCCGGAGGGTCAAGGATCAACTAGTTGTTGATGGAGCCAACGACGTCCTGGAAGACGGAGACGATGGCCTCGGAAACGGTGGTGATGATGCCCTGGATGGTCTCGATCATGATGATCTACCTTTCGGTTGAACGTATACGGTCTGCGACGCGTCGGCCCGGAAGGCCTTCCGTGTCACACGATTAATAGTAACGGAGACCCATCAATGGCTGTTACATAACAACTTGGTAACGACCGCAGGGCGGTCGTGTCGGGGGTGGTCGGTGTCAACTGACATGCATTTTCCGCGTTCACCCCGGGGGTGGTTATGTCGGTCAATGTAAGCATTGTCAACCGCCCGGTCCGGCGATGTAGTCATCACTACATGCCGTCGGCGGGGTGCGTCTGCGCCCGTGGCACCATGTCGTCGTAGTCCGTCATCAACGGAACATCCGCGATGTTCTCCGGCACCGCGAACGCGTCCACCAGTGTCCGTGACCAGGGACCTAGCGAATCCACCAGGTCGTTCAGTGCAGCCCGTGCCGCCTTTGTTCTCGTGCCCGTCAGCAGGTTCTGCTCCTGGTACCAGCCACTGTGCTCGTGAATGATGCTCAGCACGAACACGTCGCGCACCTGCTCCATGACCTCCTTCGCCTGACCGTCAGCCAGTTCCGCTTCGGCCTCCAGCATCGCCTCCAGGATGATCCGGTCCACATGCGCCCACGCACACTCCAGGAGATGATCCTGGGCCTTGTCCACCAGGTTGGCAGCATCCTTGATGTCCATCTTCTGCGCCGGCCGAATCCGGCGAATCAGCGACATCAACAGGCGGTTTTCGCGCTCGGTGAGCAACTCCACCTGGTTCGCCGGGTCGAAGAGGGACGTTTCTTCCTTATCCGTGAAGGAATCCACCAGGTTCTGGATCAACGTGTCCGCCGCCGTGCGACGCTTCAGCAACGTGCCGAAGTTGTCCAGACCGAAGCGCACCAACTCCAACGGCTTCAGATCTCCGACCTCGCGGGAGAAGCCGGTCAGCAGTTCTTTAGCCGCCAACTGCATCATCACCACGTTGTCGCCCTCGAAGGTGGTGAACACATCCGAATCCGCCTTGAACGTGGTCAACAGGTTCTCCGTCATGTAGCCCGCGCCGCCACATGCCTCACGGCACTCCTGGATCGTGCGCGTCGCATGAGCGGTGTTCGCTGCCTTCAGGGCCGCTGCATGGGCCTCCAGCTCGCGCTGGTCCCACCGCTGCTCCTTCGTCATGTCGGTCCGGTCGATCTCGGCACTCTCAAGGTCGTGGATACGCGCGATCAACTGGTTTGACGCCAGCTGCAGGCCGTAGCTGCGGGCAATCAGCGGGATCAGACGCAAACGGTGTTTACGGTGCTCAATGAGCTTGTTCTCCGGCAGGTCATCGTCTGCAGCGAACTGGCGGCGGAGATTCGCGTACCGGGTCGCGATCGTCAGAGCGGATCGGGCCGCGGCACCGGAGGCTGCCCCCACGGTGATGCGTCCGCGGATCAGCGCGCCCAGCATGGTGAAGAAGCGAGCCCCGTCGGACTCGATAGGGGAGGAGTACTCGCCGTCCTCCGAGACGTCCGCGAACCGGTTCAGCAGGTTCTCCCGGGGGACTCGCACATGGTCGAAGGTGAACGTCCCGTTGTCTACGCCCTTCAGGCCGCCCTTGTGCAGGTGGTCGCCGATACCGACGCCGGGCTTCGCCTTCCCGTCTTCGTCGCGGACCTCCACGACGATGCAGTGCACCCCGTGCGAATCCCCCAGGTCGCCATCTTCGTTCGGCGTGAACAGCTGGCAGAACACCGCAGCCATACGTGCGTGTTTCGCGGCATTGCCGATGTACCACTTCTCTGCCGAGGCGACGGGGGTGTTGATCACGAACTCCTGGGTGTCCCGGTCATAGACGGCGGTGGTCTCCACGGACTGGACGTCCGACCCGTGCCCGCGTTCCGTCATCGCGAAAGATCCGAGGGTGCGCAGCTCCATGATGTCCTTGATGAGCGGGATGTGGCGCTCGGTCCCGAGATTTTCCACAGCGCCACCCCACAGCCCCCACTGCACCCCGGCCTTGACCATCAGTGACAGGTCAGCGCCACCCACCGCTTCAATTGCGGACAGCGTGGCACCGAGATCACCGGTTCCACCGTGATCCTTGTGGAATGTTCCCCGGGGCGCGCCCGTCTCGAGCATGTCGGACATTTGAGACAGGGTTCGTTCCCGCGCTTCGTCCATGCTCAGTGTGTCATCGGGGTAGAGGTTCTTCTCCGCGATCAACGCGCGGGTCTCGTTTTTCACATCCGCCCAACGGCCGTCCAGGATCTCCTGGAGTTCGGCGGCCACGGCCTTGCGGACTGCGCGGTCCGCCTGATCACGCAACTTCGCCGGACGGTCGTTGCCGCGGCGGGTCAGACTCGCCGCGATCTTCGTGGTGTCGGGGGTCTTGTCAGTGTGTGCCATACCACTCGATATTACGTGGGAATCAGGTCCTCGGTGAGCGGTCGGACATCATGAGGTCCTACCATGTGGGGCATGACCGAGAACGAGCGCAATGAGCAGGTTCCCTCATTGAACCCGCACCACCAACAGGCCGGACGCACGTCCCGCTACTCCAAGGCCTGGCTATTCGTGGCCTTCGCCGTGTTCAGCGTGGCGTGGGGCGGTAATGAAGCGACCCCCATGCTCGTCTTCTACCGCCAGGAAGCCGTATTCAGTGAGGTCTTCGTCGACTCCTTGCTGGTGTCCTACGCTGTCGGCATCATTGCCGGGCTGTTGATCTGTGGTCCTCTGTCGGACCGCTTCGGTCGCAAGGCCGTGATGCTCCCGGCACCGGCAATTGCTCTGTTGGGAAGCGTATTCATCGCTCTCGGTGAAACCACCGAGACGGTCATGTTCATCGGGCGGATCCTTGCCGGGCTTGCCGTCGGTATCGCGATGTCGGTCGGAGGCTCCTGGATCAAAGAACTCTCCACTCCGTCGTTCGACCCCGCCGCGGTGCCTTCATCCGGGGCCAAACGCGCGACGATGTCGTTGACCGCTGGTTTCGGACTCGGCGCGGGTCTGGCTGGTGTCCTGGCGGAATGGGGGCCCATTCCCGGGCAGCTGCCCTATATCGTGCACTGTGTTATTTCCGTCGTCGCGCTCGCCGGCCTGATGACGGTGCCTGAGACCCGCCAGTCCGCACATCTGAAGGTGAAGGGCTCCTTCTGGTCCGACATCCTTGTCCCGACGATCACGCACCCGCGGTTCCTTACCGTGGTTGCACCGATCGCGCCGTGGGTGTTCGGCGCTGCGGGAGTGGCCTACGCCATCACACCGCGCCTGGTCCAGGACCAGGTGGACGTGCCCGTCGCCTTCTCTGGTCTACTCACCGTCATCGCGTTGGCGTCTGGCTTTACGATTCAGCAGTTCGGGCCCCGGATCAATACCGAGCACAATGCGCGCGGTCCGATCGTCGCGTTGATCCTCGTGATCGTCGGCATGGCGGTCGCCACCGTCACCGCGGTCGACATCGCGGTGTGGAGCGCCGTCATCGTCGCCATCGTCCTCGGCGCCGCCTACGGACTGTGCCTGATCAGTGGGCTGACTGAGGTGCAGCGGATTGCAGGGCCGGATGACCTGGCGGGATTGACCGCTGCGTACTACACGTTGACCTACATCGGTTTCTTCTTCCCGATGATCCTCACACGGCTGTCCTCCACGTTCACCTATCCCGAGATGCTCGGTGCGGGGATCGTGGTCGCCGTGGTCTTCCTCGTGATCGTCACTGTGTTCTCGCGGAAGAATCTGCCGTCGACGGGGGAGTAAGCGCCGGCCGGTATGTCAGCACCGCGAGATGAACAACTACTCCCGCCAGCGGTGCCAGCCCCAGGGCAAGGAGTGCGCGGGCCTCCGGCGATGCGTCGATGAGCAGGAGACAGACAGCGACAACCGTCGCCACGGCCCAGCCGGCCAGGTACAGGGAATGGCGCTCTGCCGCATGCGCGGCCGAACCGGTCACCATCAGCAGTGCCGTCGACCCTGAGGCCACAGTCAATGAGGCGAGCACCAGTGGCGAGCTGACGAGTTCAACATCGAAGAACAGCAGCATCAACGGGCGCGCCAGCCAGTACGCGGCCACCCCGCCGACCGCTGCAGTCGACACAATGATCGCAGACGGTAACGCGCAGGCACGGAGTATCCGGTCGCGGCGTTCCGTGAAGTGCACGATCAACGCCGGTTGAAAACGTTGCAGGGGGACTAACAGCGGCGCGCGGGTCAGTGTCACCGCCGTGATGACGGCGGCGAGCGTTCCGGGGGCGACACCTGTGCCGGAGGTGAAAGTGATCAACACCGGGAATCCGGTGATCAACACCGCATTCGCGCCCGACGCGAGCATCGCTTTGATCGTCCGGCGGATAAACTCGCCGGTCGCGACGTCCCCCACCTCGCGCAGCACAGCACGCTGAGCGGGGACGAAAAACAGCAGACCCAGCCATGTCGCGGCACCGATGACGGTGACCAGCAGGAAGGCGAGCAGGTGCCAGCCCAGTGCCCAGGCGACGAGGGCCAGCAGAATACGTACTGCACTGTCCACGCTGATCAACCAGGCGAACGAGGTCCAGCGGGTGGTCGCAGACAACAGGCCGCAGACAGCCGCCTGGAAGGTGTAGGACGCCAGCCCTCCTGCCAACAGGACGACCCCGGCAACCTCGAGGTTCTGCCCGTCGGGAAGGGTCCTTCCCGACCACAGTGGTGCGAGCGCCACTGCGAGGAACCCGACAATGCCGGCGAAGCCGACCGCGACGGTCATCGGGCGCGCGCAGGAGGAAGGGGCGGGCAACGTGCGGCCCGACGGGGTGTGGCGTGCGGCTACTGAACGCGTGGTCTCCTGCAGGAGTCCGTCGATCAGGCCGGCGAGGGCGAAGAACAGCCCCCAGAACACGGAGAATGCTTCATAACTGACTGTGTCGAGTGCACGGCCGGCCACGACAATCACCGCATAACCGGAAACCGCCACCACGAGAGTGGCGGCGGACAGGGCCCTCACGGGGCCGGTTGTTTTCCGGGCGACGGTGCGAATCGGAGGTCAGACCGAGTTACTCGTTGCCTTCGGCGTTCTGCTCGGCGAGTGCTTCGCCGACAGCGTCCGTGATCGGCAGCAGGGAGGAGACCGGGGTGGAACCCTTGGCGCCCATGCCCGGGTTCTTCTCCAGGTAGTCGGCCTTGCCCGCGTCGCGCTGCTCGACAGCCTGTGCCCCGTTGCCGGGGAAGAGGCCCTCGGAGATCGTGGGCCAGGAGTCGAACATGTCGTCCTGCCAGTAGCCCCACTGGTGAGTGCCGGTGTTGCGGAAGTTGTAGACCAGGTTGTTGGAGTCCTGGGTGATGCCTTCGGCATCGGTGGTGGACTTCAGCATGTGGGTGCAGGCGTTGGTCACCGCTTCGATGGCGCCACCCTCGACCGCGGGAGTGATGGAGCCGGGGAGGAAGCCGTTGAGACGGTCGCCGGAGGGAACGTCGTGCTCGCCCATCAGCCCGCTGGAGGAGGAGACGTAGATGTTCTTCTGGTCCTTGAGATCGGCAGCGTTGACCAGGGCGTCGTTCTCGCGAGCCACCTTGCCGTTGCGGTCGCCCCACATCTGCTCGTAGGTGGCGTTGCCGCGGTCCAGGACGATGTCCACGGTGCGTGCCATCTCGCCGGAGGTGGCGGCGCAACCGGAGTAGGCGCCGATGGAGTCGTAGAAGCCGGAGTACTTCTCGCCGTAGACCAGGGTGGTCGAGCCGGTCATGGACATGCCGATGATGGAACGGTTGGGGTTGTATGTGCCGAGGGCTTCTTCCATCGGCCCAGGGAGTTCCTGGACGAGGAACGTCTCCCATGCCTGCGTGTTGCCGCCCTTGTCGAGGGTTTCGTTCGGCTGCTCCCAGTCGGTGTAGTAGGAGAACGCCCCTTCCATGGGGATGACGACGTTGACGTTGCCGATCTGGTTGCCGTAGAAGTCGATGGCGTTGGTCTGGCGCAGCCAGTTGGCTGCACCCTCGCCACCGTCAGCCCCGTTGAGCAGGTAGATGGTGGGGGCGTTCCGAGGGTCTTCCTTGGCACGGATCGTCACGATCGGGATGTTGCGGTTCATCGCCTTGGAGTGCACCATGCGCTCTTCCATGCGGGTGTACCGGTCACCGGCCTTCCAGGAGGTGCCTTCCTCTTCGTTGGAGCCGTCTTCTGCCTGGTAGAGGTAGTCGCGCCAGGCGGCCTTGGACTCCTCGACGTAGTTGGCCCCTTCCGCTGCAGCGCGCGTGGGGAAGGGGGTGTTGACGGTCGCAGTGTTCCGGTAATCCGAAGCCGGACGACCGTCGCCGGAGTCGGCAGGCGCAGAAACAGGCTGGGCCTCGCCAGCGAATGCGGCACCTGTGCCGAGCACACTCATGACGGACAGGGGCAGGGCTGTGGCGACGGCGGCGGCCGTGACGCGGGCGATGGCGCGCTTGTTCATTCGGTCCTCAACAAGAAAAGTCAGTAAAACGGTGCAAGGCAGACTCCGTCAGCATAGCGGGTGGTCCCGCAGTCCGTAAGCCCAAACCCTATTTCACGTGAGGAAACGGTTGGTCCGTTAACCCCGTTACTCCCCCGGTGTCTCCGGACGTGGTGACGTCGGAGCCACGCAGGTAGTCCCCACCCCCTTTTGCGCCATGAAATAGTGCCGGGTGTAGCACGCTGCGACGGCGGACCGTTTAAGGTGGGGCGAGCCACCAAGGCGCGCATCCCCGCACACGTGAAAGAGGAACCCGTAGTGAATCTCGCTCCCATCGACCAGTTCATCGTCAGCTCCAACGAGGTGCTCGGCGGCAACATCAACAACTTCCTCTCGACGATCACCGACCTCATCGTTCGCTTCATGTAGTGATCGGCACCGTCCTGACCTCTACTTTCGTAGGGGAACACTGTGGACGGTGCCCCGGCGCTGCGCGTCCGGGCCAAAACGTCGTATCCTTGACGGCGTGGCTGAACATTATGACGTAGTAGTAATCGGTGCGGGCCCTGGCGGATATGTCTCCGCCATCCGTGCGGCACAGCTGGGCCTGAAGACCGCAGTGATCGAGAAGCAGTATTGGGGCGGCGTCTGTCTGAACGTCGGCTGCATCCCCTCCAAGGCGTTGATCCGTAACGCGGACATCTCGCACATCCTCACTCACGATGCCAAGACCTTCGGCATCACGGGTGACAACATCAGCATGGACTACAGCGTGGCCCACAAGCGCTCACGCAAGGTGTCCGCTGGCATCGTCAAGGGTGTCCACTTCCTGATGAAGAAGAATAAGATCACCGAGATCAACGGTCTCGGCTCGTTCACTGACGACCACACCGTCGAGATCACCGACGGTGACGACGCCGGCAAGACCATCACCTTCGACAACGCCATCATCGCCTCCGGCTCCGTGGTGAAGTCCCTGCCGGGTGTTGAGATCGGCGGCAACATCGTCTCCTACGAGGAGCAGATCCTCGACGAGAATGCCCCGAAGTCCATGGTGGTCATCGGTGCCGGTGCCATCGGCATGGAATTCGCCTACGTGCTCGCCAACTTCGGCGTCGACATCACCGTCGTCGAGTTCATGGACCGCGTCCTGCCTAACGAGGACAAGGACGTCTCCAAGGAGATCGCCAAGCAGTACAAGAAGCTCGGCGTGAATCTCAAGACCGGTCACAAGACCACCGCCGTGCGCGACCTCGGCGGCGACGCCGGTGTCGAAGTCGACATCGAGTCCGCCGACGGCTCCAAGTCCGAGACCATCAAGGCAGACCGTGTCATGGTCTCCATCGGCTTCGCGCCCCGCGTCGAGGGTTTCGGCCTGGAGAACACCGGCGTCAAGCTCACCGAGCGTGGTGCCATTGACATCGACGAACGTATGCGCACCAACGTCAAGGGCATCTACGCCATCGGTGACGTCACCGCCAAGCTGCAGCTCGCCCACGTGGCAGAGGCGCAGGGTGTGGTCGCCGCCGAGACCATCGCAGACGTGGAAACCCAGGAGCTGGGCGACTACAACAACATGCCGCGCGCCACATTCTGCAACCCGCAGGTCGCGTCCTTCGGCTACACCGAGGAGGCAGCCCGGAAGATGGCGGAGGAGAATGGCCGCGAGATCAAGGTCGCGTCCTTCCCCTACAGTGCCAACGGTAAGGCTATGGGGCTCAACGAGGGGGTCGGCTTCGTGAAGATCGTCGTCGACGCCGAGTACGGCGAGCTCATCGGCGGCCATATGGTTGGCCCGGACGTCTCCGAGCTGCTGCCCGAGCTCACCCTGGCACAGCGCTTCGACCTTACCGCCGAGGAGATCGGACGCAACGTCCACACCCACCCGACGCTGTCGGAGGCCATCAAGGAGGCCGCCGAGGGCACCATGGGTCACATGATCAACCTGTAGATCATTCCGGGTTCCGTCCGGTCGCGGACACAATCTCTGCCCGTGCACGATTCATCTGGTGAACTGTGTGCGGGCAGATTTCTGTCTAGAAACCCCAGGTCGTGCCCGGAAGCTCCGGCCACGACAGTGCGGTGTGGAGCAGGTTTGCTGAGCCAGGGGTGTGCTCCACCAGGTCGTCGGACGGCCCGAGTCGCGTGGCCTGCGCCAGCACCGGGCGTCCCAGGTACGCCGCGGACAGCTGCGCGACCGACAGGGACACATCCGGCGAGACCCCCGGGGTGGCGGGGGAGACCTCGGCTGTTCCGTTGACAACGCGAAGCGTCCAGACACCGTCATTGGCCTTGATCAGCGGGTCGTTGATCCGGAGGGCAAGATCAAGGTCCGCGCTGTAACGTCGCGCCGTCAGGCAGGCGGGCACATCGAGAATGCGGGCCCAGAGGTCGTCATGCAGCGATGGTGACGTTGCGCGGGGGTCGGGGAGCAGTGATGTCAGGACCGAATCCGCCGGTACCCGCCTCGCCTCCACCGTGTCGATGAGGTCCTGGTTGAGCAGCGTCTGCCACAACGTGTACTCGGCCGCTGTCCCCAGAGCATTCCAGTCGGACACTGCTGCCACGGATGTCCCCGCGTCCTGCGACCGGTTGAACAGTGCGTACGCCGCCGGCTCGTCATGACAGGTGACCCGTAGGATCCGGAGCGGCTGGGCGGGAGCAGGAGGCGACGTCAGCGCCCGGTGCTGGAAGCCCGGCAGCTCCCGTACCGGAGTGCCCGGACGGGACTGGGCACGTTGCACCCGGTGGATGAATGGAGCGTCCCGGTCAGGCGAGACATAGTCGACATCGACGCCGAGGTCGGTGCGGTCCGTGATGCTCCGCGGCGCGGCCAACCGCGTGCCATGTGGAATACGCAGCGTGACGACATCACTGGCGTGGCCGTAACCGAAACGCCCGTAGATACCGTATTCCTGGGCCAGCAGGACGCTCAGGGCATCCCCACGGGCGATGCTCATATCGAGATAGCGGCTGATCATGCGTCGTAGCAGGCCTTGACGACGGTAGGTCGGCTGTACCGCCACCGACGTCAGGCCGTTGGCGGGGAGGCGTCCGCCGGGGACGGCGAAGTCAGGGAACGGGTGGAACGCCGCCTCTGCGGCGAGTCGGTCACCGTCCTGCCTGTCGGCCAGGGCCACGCTGTGTTCCCACTCGAACGGCAGGGGTAGTCCGGCGAGCTCATCCACCGCGTAGGACGACGGCCAGGTCCAGGAGGTGAGCGACTCGTAGCGGCTACGCCAACTGTGGTCCATCTGCACGAATTCAACCCGAGACATGTCCCCCACGATACGTGTCCCGCATCACTTTTCACCTGAGTCTGTGGCCAGGTACGATTCTCGCCGTGACCAAGGAACCTATTTTCACCGTCGGCGTCATGGTCGACCGGGGGCTTCCGGAGAAGCGAGTTCGTAAGGTTCTCGAGAAGCTCGGGGTGTATTCCGACGAGGCGGACCTCAGTGACGACGATCTGAGCGCCCTCGGACTTCCCCGGGTTGAGGTTCGCACCAGTACCCTTCCGATGAGCCTCGACGGGAGCGTGCGGCTGTCAGACAGTGCGGTCGGCATCATGGAGAGTCACGGGTGGGACCGCATGATCTATGTGACCGACCTGCCGTTGACGACCCGACGACCGGTCATCAGCCAGACCGTAAACCGGGGACGGGTCACCATGCTCTGTCTGCCTGCGTTCGGTTTCCTGCGCGCACAGGAGGGTCTGCGCCAGGAGCTCAGCCGCCTGCTGCGGAAGAAACCTGCCGGCGCCGGCGTCCTCGAGGAGATCTCCGATTCGAGTGACATTGAGGGCGGTGACTCCGAAGCAGACACCACCCGGGTCATCGACGGGTGGGGCCGGTCATTGCGGCTTCTCCTCGGCATGGTGGCGGGAAACCGTCCGGCTGAGCTGTACCGTGTGCTCACCGGCTGCCTGGCGATCGGCATCGCCACCGGTGCGTACGGCATCTTCTACGGTTCCATGTGGCAGATGTCGCACACCATCTCGTTCCTGCGCATGTTCGTGATCAGCCTCGTGGCTGTGGGTGCCCTGACGTTCTGGTTGATCTACCACAACGGCCTCTGGAACCGTTGGCCCGGACGGGAGTCCGACAGTGTGGCGAAATGGCGTGCCAGGATGGACAACCGTGCGACATTGGCGACGGTGCTGATCGCCGCCGTGTTGATCTACACCACCGTCTTCCTGGTCCTCCTGGCGCTGTCGATGGTCATCGTCGACACGAATTACTTCCGTGCACAGGTCAATGACGAGCCCTTCCCCTGGGGCTACGCCAAACTCGCCTGGCTCACGGCGTCGCTGGGCACGATGGCCGGCGCGATCGGCTCGAGTTTCGACAATGATGAGGCAATCCGCGAGGCGACGTACAACCGACGCGAACATATTCGCCGCCAGATCACCGGCCTGTACGAGGACAAGCCCCCGACCCGTTTCCGGGACCACAAGCGGCGGTAGGTCGGGTCAGCGGGATCCTTGCAGCGAGCTGCGGGATCCGAGCGCCACCGTAGGCCGCTTCATGTACTGGTGAAACGGCGCCGGTAGTCACTCGGCGTCGTTCCAGCCTCCGCCCGCAGACGCGCACGTAGTGTGGCCCCGGTGCCGAAACCAACGCGCTGCGCGATCGTGTCCACCGTCAGATCCGTGGACTCCAACAACTCCTGACACCGGCGCACCCGCTCCCGTGCCAGCCACCGCGCGGGGGAGAGGCCCGTCTCTTCGGTGAAACGACGGGCGAATGTGCGGGGGCTCATCCGCGCATGACCGGCCAACTGGCCCACCGTCAGGCGCTGATCCAGCCGTCCCAGCGCCCAGTGCTGCGTCGCCGTCGTGCCGGCAGCACCCCGTGGCGGGGACGGCCAGCTGATGAACTGTGACTGGTCGCCGTCCCGGTGCGGCGGAGTCACACAGTGACGGGCGACCTTATTGGCGACCCGCCACCCCGCGTCAGCGCCCACGACATGAAGACACAGATCCAGCCCGGCGGACAGCCCCGCCGACGTCAGTACCCGGCCCTCGTCGAAGAACAACGCAGCCTCGTCCAACTGCACGAGCGGGTAGAGGCGGCGGAACTGCGCTGCGGCCTGCCAGTGCGTCGTCGCCCGGAGACCATCGAGCAACCCGGCGGCAGCCAGCCCGAACGCGCCCGTGCACAACGAGACCACCCGTGCGGCGTCCGGAATGCGCTCGAACGCTGCGCGGGCAGCCGGATCCAGGACGCCGTCCCGCCGCACACTACGACGCAGGGTCCCCGGGACGACGACCGTGTCAGCGGTCTCCAACGCTTCGAGCCCCGCGCCGCAGGCGAACGCAAACCCGTCGGCACACTGGGCGGGCCCCGGATCCGCCGAGCACACGGACACCCGGTAGAGCTTCTCCCCGGAGGCGGCCCGGGCGTTGCCGAACACGAGCGGGGGGATCGTGGCGTCGAACCCGATGACTGGAGGCAGCAGCAGGACCACGACATGATGCGCAGACGTCATGGCAGAATCCTTGCACATATTGTCACTCCTGCCAATAGGCACCGGCATCGACCGACGGCAGACTGAGCGCATGATGCAACGCTCTGCCTGGTACCCCGTCACCGTCCTGGTCGCCTTCGCCGCACTGCTTGCCGCCGCGGGCTTCCGCTCCGCGCCCGGAGTCCTCATGGACCCGCTGCACAGCGAGTTCGGGTGGTCACACGGCACGATCAGTGGCGCTGTGTCGCTCAACCTCCTGCTCTTCGGACTCTTCTCGCCCTTCGCCACCTCCCTGATGGAACGGTTCGGCGTCCACCGTGTCGCCGCGATCGCACTGGCCGTGGTGGGCACGGGGAGTGCGCTGTCCGTGTTCGTCAGTGAACCCTGGCAACTGTGGATCCTGTGGGGGCTCCTCATCGGTGCCGGTACCGGCGCGGTATCCATGCCCTTCGCTGCCCTGGTCGCGGGACGCTGGTTCACGCAACGACGCGGCCTGGTCTCCGGCATCCTCACCGCGGCCAGCTCCACCGGACAACTCGTCTTCCTCCCGTTGCTGGCGCACCTGGCCGGACGGCACAGCTGGCAGGCGGCGTCCCTGGTGATCGCCGCCGCGGCCGTGCTGGCGGCGCCGGCGGTCTTCCTGGTGCTCAAGGACCGGCCACAGGATGTCGGACTGGTCAGCTACGGGCAGGACGCCGACGCTGCTCCGCCCGAGCAACCTGCGATGACGGCACTGGGGAGCCTGCGGTTCGCCGTCCGACGCCGGGAGTTCTGGCTGTTGGCGGGGACGTTCGCAGTCTGCGGTGCGACCACTGTCGGGCTGGTCGGCACCCATTTCGTGCCTTCCGCGCACGACCACGGTATGCCCGCTACCACCGCGGCAAGCTTGCTCGCTCTCGTCGGTATCTTCGACATCCTCGGCACCCTGGCGTCCGGATGGCTGACGGACCGGATCGATCCCCGCGTCCTGTTGGTCGCTTACTACGGGCTGCGGGGATTGTCCCTGCTGTTGCTGCCCATGCTGATGGGGCCCGTTGTGGAACCGCCGCTGTGGGCTTTCATTGTGTTCTACGGGTTGGACTGTGTGGCGACGGTGCCGCCGACGATGGCCCTGTGCCGGGAGCACTTCGGACAGGCCGGCCCGGTGGTGTTCGGCTGGGTCTTCGCCAGTCACCAACTCGGTGCCGGGATCGCGGCGGCCGGAGCGGGCGTGATCCGCGACAGCACGGGAAGTTACGACGGAGCATGGTTCAGTGCTGCGGCATTGTGCGGACTAGGCGCGGTGTTGTGCCTCTGTATCCGGCGGGCCGGTGGTGGGGCTGCAGGTGGTGAGCGCGGTGAGGGGGCAGCGCGGCAGGCTTTCGCATCCGACCCGGTGAGGTCAGAGTGAAGCTAACGAGCCCGCCGCCAGCCTGTACGTTGTGCCGTCCGGATCGATACGCATCACAAAGGCCGGCCGGTCAGCAGAGATGCTGACCGGCCGGCCTGGTCCTCAGTCAGGAACCGGCGGGGCGAACCCCGGTGGATCCTAGAACTGGGTCTCCTCGGTGGAGCCCTTCAGGGCGGTGGTGGAGGAGTTGGGGTCCACGGTGGTGGCGACGCGGTCGAAGTAACCGGCGCCAACCTCGCGCTGGTGCTTGACGGCGGTGAAGCCACGCTCCTCGGCGGCCTTGAACTCGCGGTTCTGCAGGTCGACGAAGGCGCTCATCTGGTTGCGGGCGTAGCCGTGGGCCAGATCGAACATGGAGTAGTTCAGGGCGTGGAAGCCGGCCAGGGTGATGAACTGGAACTTGAAGCCCATGGCACCCAGCTCGTTCTGGAACTTGGCGATCTCGTCGTCGTCCAGGTGGGCGGACCACTTGAAGGACGGGGAGCAGTTGTAGGACAGCAGCTGATCCGGGAACTCGGAACGGACGCCCTCGGCGAACTTCTTGGCGAGCTCGAGGTCCGGGGTGCCGGTCTCCATCCAGATCATGTCGGCGTACGGAGCGTAGGACTTCGCACGGGCGATGCAGGGCTCGAGGCCGTTCTGGACGTAGTAGTAACCCTCGGCGGAGCGCTCACCGGTGAGGAACTGCGAGTCGCGCTCGTCGACGTCGGAGGTCATCAGGGTGGCGGCCTCGGCATCGGTACGGGCGATGACCACGGTCGGGGTGTTGGCGACGTCCGCAGCCAGGCGAGCGGAGTTCAAGGTACGGATGTGCTGCTGGGTGGGGATCAACACCTTGCCGCCGAGGTGGCCGCACTTCTTCTCCGAAGCGAGCTGGTCCTCCCAGTGGGTGCCGGCGGCACCGGCCTTGATCATGGCCTTCTGCAGTTCGTAGACGTTCAGGGCACCACCGAAGCCGGCCTCACCGTCGGCGACGATCGGGACGAGCCAGTTGTCGATGGAGTCATCGCCTTCGACGCGGGAGATCTCGTCGGCACGCAGCAGGGCGTTGTTGATGCGCGAGACCACGGCCGGCACGGAGTTGGCCGGGTACAGCGACTGGTCAGGGTAGGTGTGACCGGAGAGGTTCGCGTCACCGGCGACCTGCCAGCCGGAGAGGTAGACGGCCTTGAGGCCGGCGCGGACCTGCTGGACGGCCTGGTTACCGGTGAGGGCACCGAGGGCGTTGATGTAGCCGTCGCCCTCCTGGGTCACGCCCTCCCACAGGATCTCGGCGCCGCGGCGCGCGAGGGTGTGTTCCTCGACGACGGTGCCCTGGAGCTCGGCGACCTGCTCGGCGGTGTAATCGCGGGTGATGCCCTTCCAGCGGGGGTTCTCGTCCCAGTCCTTCTGGATTTCGGCGGCGGTACGTGCCTGTCCGACGTTCGACATGTAAGTAGTCACTCCCTTTAAGTGGTGAGAGGTTGGCGGTAACGGCGCTCTACCCGGTTCACGTGCTCTCCGGGTCGGCTGGCTATGAGAATACCGATGGAAAAGGGCACGTCAAAGGGTTTGGGTGTTCCAGGTAACACCGGGGGTAGTGACAAAAACGCTTCACCCCTGTTCTCTATATGCGGGACAAAACTTCTCACGATGTGGGCAATATGGTCTACTTGCAGGGGTTACGTGCGATCCTCATCACGTAAGGTATACCTTCATAGCGATCATCACCTCGGTGATCGGTCTCCGAATATTCCCACCTGTGGGGGTGATGTATCTATTGGTACCCACAGTTGCTCGTCGCCGGTGACCTGGCTCACCTAGTCTGGTCACTACAGCGACGGTCGTCTCACCGGCGTCCGTCACGGGAGTCCCATTTACGAAGGAGCAGTCAATGACGTCAGAGTCCCAGCAGACGGAACGGGTCGCCGCCGGAGGCCTCAAGGTCTCCACGACCCTCTACAACTTCGTGACCGACACGGTTCTGCCCCGTATCGGTGTCGACGCGGACACGTTCTGGGCTGGTTTCGGCGATATCGTCGCCAAGCACACCCCCCGGAACCGGGAACTGCTCGCCGTCCGCGATGACCTGCAGGCCAAGCTCGACCAGTGGTACACCGAACACCCCGGCACCCAGGACGCCGAGGAGTACACGGCCTTCCTCAAGGAGATCGGCTACCTCGTCGACGAGCCCGGTGACTTCGAGATCACCACCCAGAACGTCGACACGGAGATCTCCGAGACCGCCGGCCCCCAGCTGGTCGTCCCGATCCTCAACGCCCGCTTCGCCCTGAACGCCGCGAACGCCCGCTGGGGATCGCTCTACGACGCCCTCTACGGCACCGACGTCATCTCCGAGGAGAACGGCGCAGAGAAGGGCAAGGGCTACAACAAGGTTCGCGGCGACAAGGTCATCGCCTGGGGACGTGACTTCCTCGACCAGGCGGTGCCGCTGGAGTCCGGCTCCCACGCCGACGTCGAGAAGTACGACGTGTCCTCCGACCGCTTCGTCGCCGTCATCGACGGCAACGAGGTTCACCTGCAGGAACCCGAGGTCTACGCCGGCTACACCGGGAACAAGGACACTCCCACCGGCATCCTCCTGCGTCACAACGGCCTGTACCTCGAGATCCAGATTGACCCGTCGCACCCGGTCGGCGCGGACGACAAGGCAGGAGTCAAGGACATCCTCATGGAGTCCGCCGTCTCCACCATCATGGACTTCGAGGACTCCGTCGCCGCCGTCGACGCGACCGACAAGACCCTCGGCTACTCCAACTGGTTCGGCCTGAACACCGGTGAGCTCAGCGTCGAGGTCTCCAAGGGCGACAAGACTTTCACCCGCGAGCTCAACGACGACCGCACCTACACCGGTCGCGACGGTGAAGAACTGCGCCTGCACGGCCGGTCTCTGCTGTTCGTCCGCAACGTCGGTCACCTGATGCAGAACCCCGCCATCCTCGACACTGACGGCGAGGAGATCTTCGAAGGCATCATGGACGCGGTCATCACCACCGCCTGTGCCATCCCCGGCACTGACCTGGACAACCCGCGCCGTAACTCCCGTACAGGCTCGATCTACATCGTGAAGCCCAAGCAGCACGGTCCGGACGAGGTCGCCTTCACCGGCGAGTTGTTCTCCGACGTCGAAGATCTCTTCGGCCTGCCTCGCAACACCCTCAAGGTCGGTGTCATGGACGAGGAACGGCGTACCACCGCCAACCTTGACGCCTGCATCGCTGCCTCCTCCGAGCGCCTGGCGTTCATCAACACCGGTTTCCTCGACCGCACCGGCGACGAGATCCACACCTCCATGCTCGCCGGCCCCGTGGTCCGGAAGCCGGAGCTGCAGACGGCCGCCTGGAAGATCGCCTACGAAGACAACAACGTCGATGCCGGACTGGCCCACGGCCTGCCCGGTAAGGCACAGATCGGGAAGGGCATGTGGGCCAAGACCGAGCTGATGGCCGACATGATCAAGGAGAAGATCGGCCAGCCGAAGGAAGGCGCGACCACCGCGTGGGTCCCGTCCCCGACCGGCGCCAGCCTGCACGCCACCCACTACCACCTCGTCGACGTGTTCTCCGTCCAGGAGAAGCTGCTCACTGACGGCCGTCGCGACACCCTCGGTGACATCCTGACCCTGCCCGTCCAGCCCGAGGCAGGTTGGAGCGAGGAACAGATCAAGGAAGAGATCGACAACGACTGCCAGTCACTGCTCGGTTACGTGGTCCGCTGGGTCGAGCAGGGTGTGGGTTGCTCCAAGGTGCCTGACATCCACGACATCGACCTGATGGAGGACCGCGCGACCCTACGCATCAACTCCCAGATCCTGGCGAACTGGCTCAAGCACGGCGTGGTCAGTGAAGACCAGGTCAACGACGCCCTGCAGCGCATGGCGAAGATCGTTGACGGCCAGAACGCCGGCGACCCGGAGTACCGCAACATGTCGGATGACTTCGAGGCATCGGTCGCTTTCCAGGCTGCCAAGGACCTGGTGTTCAAGGGCACTGAGTCCCCGGCCGGCTACACCGAGCCGATCTTGCACGCGCGTCGTCGCGAGTTCAAGGAGAAGAACGGTATCGCGTAAGCAGTACCCGCATCACCCGGCAACCCCGGAGGTCGGTTCCACCGACCTCCGGGGTTGCTGCGTGCAGTGCCGGTCGCACACAGCAGACGTCCGCCCGGCGCACTATCATTGGCCCCCTGACACGATCCCCACACCGAGGAGCCTGCGCCGGATGACCGACCAGCCTGATCAGCCCGACCAGACCATTGCCCGCCCAGAGCTCAGAACCTTCGACGCCGTCCTCTTTGACCTGGACGGCGTCATCACACCGACCGCGGACCTGCACCGCGCCGCATGGGCGGCAATGTTCACCGAGTTCCTGCAGAAACAGGGCTCAGCCCCGTACACAGAGCAGGACTACTACGAGCACCTCGACGGGCGTTCCCGCGACGAAGGGGTCCAGAGCCTCCTGACCTCCCGTGGTATTACTCTGGCCCACGGCGACACGGATTCCGCCACCTCCACCGACGACACCGTCCTGGGGCTCGGACTCCGGAAGAACGAGGACTTCCTGCGAGTCCTCGAGCAGGGGATCAACCCTTACCCGGGCTCGGTGGCGCTGTTGGACGAGCTCGCCGGGGAGGGGGCACCGAGGATCGCCATTGTCAGCTCATCGAAGAACGCCCGCCAGGTGCTCACCGCTGCCGGGCTGATCGACCGCTTCGAGCTCATCGTCGACGGCACGGTCGCAGCGTCTGAAGGTCTCCCCGGTAAACCCGCGCCCGATACCTACGCCTTCGCCGCGCAGTCACTCGGCGTCGAGCCGTCCCGTGCCGTCGTCGTCGAGGACGCCACGTCCGGCGTCGCTTCGGGGAGGGCCGGCGATTTCGGTCTCGTCGTGGGTGTCGACCGAGGCGCAGGACGTGAGACACTGCTCGAGGCCGGCGCGGATATCGTGGTGTCCGACCTGGCAGAACTGACCACCAACGAAACCGGAGGCAACGCACGATGAGCGGAAACGACGCGACCGACGGCAGCGGAACGAATGGAAGCCGCCAGACGGCACTGGAGAATTTCCTTGACCAACGCCGTCGGGTGGCCTCTGTCGTCAACCGACCGATCGACACCGCTGACATGGCCAACGCCACCGAGGTGGCCGGAGTCGCCGACACCGTCGGCGGCGCAGACGAGGAGAGGCTCTTCCCCACGGGCTACCGGGCCGACCAACACCACCACGACACGGATCCTATGGAGGGGATCGACCGCGAGAACAACCCTGTGGATGAATGGGGATGGTACGAAAAGCGGCCCGAGCGCACCTCACTGGGACTCACCGAGAGTCACTTCGCCCTGAGTAACGGCTATCTCGGGGTGCGGGGGACACCGCCGGAAGGCCGTGACTCCGAGGCCCACGGCACCTTCATCAACGGTGTGCACGAGACGTGGCCGATTTCGCACGCGGAAGACGCCTACGGCCTGGCCCGGGAAGGCCAGGCGATCGTCCAGGTTCCCGACGCCAAGACCGTCCGCATCTACGTCGATGACGAGCCTCTGCGCCTGTCCCAGAGTGAGATCGAAGACTATTCGCGCGGTATCGACTTTCGCGACGGCGTCCTGCGTCGCAGCTTCGTCTGGCGCACCCCGTCCGGCAAACGGGTGCGGATCACCAACGAGCGCATGGTGAGCTTCAATGAACGCCACCTCATGGTCACCAGCACCGAGATCGAACTGCTGGACGCCCCCGCCGCCGTGGTCGTTTCCTCACAGATCCTCAACCGGCAGGACGGCGAAGACGAGTACTCCACCGTCATCGACCACACCGGCACCACCGCCGACGGCCCGGCCGGCGTGAACGACGGGGCCGACCCGCGCAAGGCCGAACAGTTCAAGGGCCGGGTCTTCATCCCCACCTACCAGGCACAACCAGAGGACGAGCGGGTCACTCTCGGCTACCGGATCAACCACTCCGGCATGACCGTCGCCGTCAGCATGGACCACGAACTCGAACTCACCGGGACCGACGAAGACGGTGACCATGCCGTCGACGGCGTGGAAGTCCACACCGAACTTCGCGAGGACGTGGCCCGGGTCGTCTACCACATGGCCGGTCGCACGGGGATGAAGCTGCGACTCGAGAAGTTCATCTCCTACCACTCGTCCCGGCACGTCGCGGCCGATGAACTCGCGTTCCGCTGTGCACGCACCATCAACCGCGCGAAAGCCATCGGCTTCCGGACCCTTCAGCAGCACCAGAAGAACTGGTTGGCCGAGTTCTGGGACCGCTCGGATGTACGCATCCCGAACCATCCTGAACTGCAGCAGGCGGTGCGGTGGAACATCTTCCAGCTCATCCAGGCATCCGCGCGCGCGGAAACCCAGGGTGTGCCCGCCAAGGGGCTCACCGGATCCGGTTACGGCGGGCACTACTTCTGGGACACGGAAATCTACGTGATGCCCTTCCTGACGTACACCAACCCCCAGTTCGCCCGGAACGCGATGCGCTTCCGCTACAAGATGCTGCCCGCCGCCCGCGAGCGCGCCCTTGAGCTGTCGCACGACGGGGTGCTGTTCCCGTGGCGTACCATCAACGGTCACGAATCCAGCGCCTACTACGCCGCCGGCACCGCGCAGTACCATATCGACGCCGACATCAGCTATGCGCTGATGAAGTACATCTACGCCAGCGGCGACACGGACTTCCTGCTGGACGAAGGCATCCATATCCTGGTCGGAACCGCACGGTTCTTCATGTCCCTCGGTTTCTTCAACTCGTCGGGAACCCGCTTCGAGATTCACTCGGTCACCGGGCCCGACGAGTACACCACCGTGGTGAACAACAACCTGTACACAAACGTCATGGCCCAGTACAACCTCAGGGTCGCGGCGGAAGTCGTCCGCCAGATGAAGTCTGACCGGCCTGGGGCGTACCGCGACATGATGCGCCGCACCGGCCTCAGCGAGGACGAGCTGGACCTGTGGGACCAGGCCGCCGACGCGATGTACATCCCGTTCAACGAGTCGACGAGGGTCAATCCGCAGGACGACCAGTTCATGCAGCGACAGCTGTGGAGCCTGGACGATCCCGAGGTCGGCCCGAAGCGTCCGTTGCTGCTGCATTACCACCCGTTGACGATCTACCGGTATCAGATCCTCAAGCAGGCTGACGTTGTCCTCGCGGTGTTCCTCCAGGGCTCGCAGTTCGACGCCGAGACCAAGCGGCGCGACTACAACTACTACGACCGGCTGACCACCGGTGACTCTTCATTGTCTGCCGTGGTGCAGTCGATCATGGCCGCAGAACTGGGAATGCACGACAAGGCGCTGGACTTCTTCCATCGTGGCCTGTTCATCGATCTCAACAATCTGCACGGCAACACCGCCGACGGTGTGCACATCGCGTCCTGCGGTGGTGTGTGGAGCTGCCTGGTCTACGGGTTCGGCGGATTCCGTGACCATTACGGGCAGTTCACCATCGATCCGCGTGTCCCGGAGGAGTGGGGTGGCCTGGAGTATTCGATCACCCTGCACGGTCGGATCGTCCGGGTGTCCGTCGCCGACGGCGAGGTGACCCTGTGTACCGCTGACGATGATCCGGAGGTCGTCGGACCGGTCACCGTCTGCGGTGAAGAGACGATGGTCGGGCCCGAGCCGGTCACCGTGTCCGGGGAGACGCTGCTCCGGGCGGAGTGAGGGCGACGGCGCCAGGGCCTCCGGACCGCGACAGGCTGAGGAGTGCCGGCGGAAGAGCCCCGTCAGCAGACCAGCGTCCCGTCGCGCATCTCCACCACGTGGTCAGCCTGGTCGAGCAGGCTCCGGTCGTGGGTGACCAGGACGGTGGCCAAGCCTCGCTCGGTGGTGAGGTCACGCAGCAGTTCCACGATCCGGCGGGACAGGGCGTGGTCCAGGGCCGATGTCGGCTCATCGGCCAGGAGCAGTGCCGGATCCCCGGTCAGTGCCCGGGCGATGTTCACCCGTTGACGCTGACCGCCGGACAGCTGGTGGATCCGCCGGTCGCCGAATCCGTCCAGTCCGACACGACTGAGCAGGCCGTCGGCACGTCGGCGTCGTGACCGGTCGATCCGTGTGCCACGGATATGGTCGGTGACCAGCAGTTGCTCGCGGACCGTCAGGGATCCGAGCAGGTTCGCCGACTGGAACACCATGCCGGTTGAGCCGTCGACGTCCACTGAACCGGAGTCGGCGGCGGACAATCCGGAGGCCACGGACAGCAGTGTCGATTTTCCGGATCCTGATTCGCCGACGACGGCGGTCAGCTCGCCGGCGCGAGCGGAGAAGGTGACGTGGTCCAGGGCGGCGACGGTGTGGTCGCCGTCCGGGTAGGTCACGCACACGTCATTGATGTTCAGGACGGTACGGGCGGTGGTGACGGTCATGCTGTTGCTCCTAATGCGAGGTGGGGGTCAACGGTGGATACGCGGCGCATGGCGATCAGGGCGCCGCACATGCCGAGCAGGAAGACACCGGCCGGTGGCAGCAGGAACGTCCACAGAGATGTGGCGAAGGGGACGGTTCCCACGGCCAGGGTGCCGAGCAACCCGCCGACCGCTCCACCGGCGGCCACTCCGACCGCCAGGATCACGGCGGCCTGGACCGCTGCATCGGTGACGACGTAGCGGGTGGAGGCGCCGAGGGCGCGGAGGACGGCGATATCCCGGGTGCGCTGGATCGTCCACACGCTGAGGAATGCCACGACAACCAGGGCGGAGATCCCGTACAGCAGTCCCTGGATCGCCAGGAGGGAGCCACGTTCGGACTGGTAGGCAGGAAGTGCGGCGAAGGAGTCGTTGACGGTGGTGGCGACGGTGCCCGTGCTGTCGGCAGCGGCGTCCCACTCGTCGTCGCTGAGGTCGGCGGTGGCCATGAGGACGGTGGGTGAGCTCGCCCCGGTCATCTCCTCCCACGTGTCCTCGTCCGCCCAGGCAACGGGTTGGTGGTTCATGTACTCGGTCTCGGCGGTTCCGCCGAGGCTCTCGGGCAGCAGCAGTCCGCCGTCGGGGACGCGGCCACCGGGAACCGGCGTCCCGGCAGGTAAGCCCATCAGTGTGACGGATTCGGTGGTTCCGTGGACGTCGAGCCGGGTTGCTGCGATTCCCAACGGAACGACGTCGGCGCCCGGGCCGGCGGCGTCCTTCCAGGCTTGTTCGTCTTGGGTGGTGACGGACGAGGCGATGAACGACGGCTCGTCGTCGGCGGCGAAGATGTAGCGATCCGGGTCCAGTGCTTTCAGAGCCGAGGTGTTCTGGTCGGCCAGGCCGCCGGTCAGTCCGGTGAGCATGACCAGTAGCAGGGTGATCAGGGCGACGACTGAGGTGATCAGTGTGAAGCGCCCTTTGGCTGCGACGATGTCTCTGAGGCCCAGGTACATGGGCATCCTCCTGTGATGGTGCGTGGATGACGTGATGTCATCCTCACCCGTCGCGGTGGGCCCGGACATCGACCGGA
Source organism: Corynebacterium glyciniphilum AJ 3170 (assembly GCF_000626675.1). NCBI lineage: Bacteria > Bacillati > Actinomycetota > Actinomycetes > Mycobacteriales > Corynebacteriaceae > Corynebacterium > Corynebacterium glyciniphilum. Next base: position 661,821 of record NZ_CP006842.1, read on the forward strand.
GACCTGATTTCCGGATCAACCGATCGGTCGATGCCAGCGTCGGGACTGTGCACCTAGGCTCGGGAATTGTGAATCCGCATACCTCCCTGCCCCGGATCCTCGGCACGTTGCGTATCGCGCTGCACGTGGTGTTTGCCGCGTTGTCGGCGTTCGCTCTGGTGCGCGTGATCCTCGACGGGGCGGGACGGGGTGGTGCGGCGGTGGTGGTCATTCTTTTGCTCACCGGGGTGTATCTCGCCGGGACGGTCGCGGAGAAGCGCGTCGCCGACGGTCGGAACGTACCGGGAATGCTGGGCCCGGCACGCCTCCGGTCGCTTGCTCCCTGGTGGCTGCTGGTGTTGCTGGTGCTGTGGGCGGGCGCCACCGCGTTGAGTCATCACGCGGTCTGGCTGTTGTTTCCGCTGACGTTCCTCATCCTCGCGGTTCTCGACATGTACGGACGCCTCCGGGGTCTGACGTTCGGCGCGGTGCATGTCGGTGTGCTGCTCCTGGCCTGGGCGGTGGGGGCGTTTGTTCCACCGTTGACGGGGCAGGGTGGGGGAGTGGCTGCTGTTGTCGGCCCCGGGATCGGCGTCGTGTTCGCAGCGGGGGCGTACTGGACCTACCGGGCACTCACCGGGGAGGCGGAACGCCAGCGTGCGACCGCCGATGAACTGCGGCGTACGCGCGACCGTCTCCTGGTTGCCGAGAAGAACGCCGGGCGTCTCGAGGAGCGGGAGCGGATCTCCCGTGACATCCACGACACCCTCGCCCAGGGATTCAATGCGGTGGTGTTGTTGTCCCGGGCCGCCTCGACGGCGGTGCGGCAGCAGCGGGTGGACGACGCGCTGACCCAGCTCTCGCTCATCGAGCGGACTGCCGGTGACAATCTCAACGAGGCCCGCGAGCTGATCCGTGACCTGTCGGCGGGGCTCCCGGACGGTCCGGTGGAGCCGGTGGAGGACGCGCTGCGTCGCATTGTCGACGACGTCACAGCCACCCAGCGGGCACTCGGCGACGGTCTGGTTGTGGAGATGGAGCTGTCACAACAGGTGATGGGCGCCGCCCTACCGGCGCGGGTGCAGGACGCGGTCGTGCACGTGGTCAAGGAGTCGTTGACCAATGTCGTCAAACATGCGGGCGCCCGGGAGGTCCTCATTTCCGTCCGCATGGAGAACGACGACGAGGACAGCACCCTGATGCTCGACGTGCATGACGACGGTCGGGGCATTGACCTCGACGAGGTCGAACGGCCGACCGGTGACGGATACGGGCTGACCGGGATGCGGCTGCGAGTCGATGAGGCCGGCGGTGACTTCGACGTCCTCACCGGCGCCGGCACCTGCATCACCGCAAGCTTCACTCTGGAGACCCCGGGAGGCAGGCCATGACTGTAGAAGACAACGTGGTCCGGGTGATGCTCATCGACGACCATCCGGTCGTCCGCGCGGGACTGCGGGCGATCCTCGACGGTTTCGAAGATGTGTGCGTGGTCGACGAAGGCGAGGATGGGGTTGACGCCGGGCGCGCCGTGGAGGCAGGGGCGGACGTCCTGGTGATGGACATCCAGATGCCGGGCGTGGACGGGATCAGCGCCACGCGGAACAACACCGCCGTCGGTGGGCCGCCGGTCCTCGTGCTGACCACTTACGACACCGGCAGTCACGTCATGGACGCCGTCGCGGCCGGGGCGACCGGCTACCTGCTGAAGGACGCCCCGGAGGACATCCTGCACCGGGCGGTGCTGGACACCGCCGCGGGCAGACGGACTCTGTCGCCGGATATTGCGGCCAGACTTGCCGAACAGGTCGGACGCTCCGGCGGAGCCGGTGAGGCCGGTAGGGAAACACTGTCGCGGCGCGAGGTGGAGATCCTGGCGGCGCTTGCCACCGGAGCCAGTAACCGCGAACTGGCACGGCGCTTCGTGATCTCACTGGCAACTGTGAAGACTCATCTGATACATATTTATCAGAAGTTGGGGGTGGAGAATCGCACGGCTGCGGTGGCGGAAGCCCGGTCACGCAGGCTGATCGACGGATGATCCGGCGGTCGGGTGTGATCTTTTTCACGAGGGCCGGGGTCGGTTGGTGCTTGCCACTATGAGGGTCGTACAGTGTCTATGACACTGGAGGTGCCATGACTGTTAAATACGACGATCCCGCTGCAATCGAGCACGGGAAAATTTCCATCAAACCGTTGAGGGAGAAGCCGGGCTTCCCCTCCTGGGCGATGAAGCTGACGATGGCCGTGACTGGCATCATCTTCGCCCTCTACGTCCTCGTTCACATGGTCGGAAACCTGAAAGTTTACACAGGTGCCGACCACTTCAACGAGTACGCAGGCTTCCTGCGGAGCATCGGCGAGCCGCTCATCCCGCACGAAGGCTTCCTGTGGATCGCCCGCGTGGTCCTGCTGGCCTCGCTGATCCTGCACGTGTGGTGCGCTTTCGCACTGAAGAAGCGGTCCCGGGAGTCCCGTGGCCGGTTCCGTCGCACGGCCAAGGTGAAGGGGTGGAACACCTTCACCGCCGGCTCCATGCTGGAGACCGGTATTATCCTGCTGTTGTTCATCATCTTCCACATCCTTGATCTGACCATCGGTGCGGAACCGGCGGCGGCCACCGCTTTCGAGCACGGCGAGGTGTACGCCAACCTGGTGGCGTCCTTCGAACGCCCGATTGTCGCGATCTTCTACATCCTGTGCATGGTCGTTCTCTTCCTGCACCTGAGCCACGGAATCTGGACCGCATCCTCTGACCTGGGGATCACCGGCCACCGGACCCGTCAGGTCATGCTGTGGATCGCCTACCTGCTGCCCGCGATCGTCATGATCGGCAACATCTCCATCCCGCTGATGGTGATGTTCGGCGTGGTGGATTAGTCCCGGACGTCAGCGAACAAAAGGGACCTAGGAAGAGAGAAGAGACTATGGGAATCAGTAAGCCCCACCCGCACAACCAGACCCCGGACTTCAACTACGACGAGGCTCTGCAGGCTTTCGCCGCCCCGAAGTCCAAGGTGGACGGCGTGTCCGTCGGTAACGTCATCGGCGACAACGCGCCCCACGAGGTCGGTCAGCAGCAGCAGTGGCAGTTCGACAAGGAGCACTTCAAGCTCGTCTCGCCGCTGAACCGCGCCAAGTTCCGCATCTTGATCGTCGGTACCGGCCTGGCCGGTGGTGCGGCAGCTGCCGCACTCGGCGAGCTCGGATACGACGTCAAGGTCTTCACCTACCACGACAGTCCCCGTCGCGCGCACTCCATCGCTGCGCAGGGTGGCGTGAACTCGTCGCGGTCGAAGAAGCTGGACAACGACTCCACTTACAACCACACCAAGGACACCGTCAAGGGCGGCGACTACCGGTGCCGCGAGAATGACTGTTGGCGTCTGGCCATGGAGTCCGGCAAGGTCATCGACCACATGAACGCCATCGGTGCCCCGTTCTCCCGCGAGTACGGCGGAACCCTGGCCACCCGTTCCTTCGGTGGTGTGCAGGTCTCCCGCACGTACTACACCCGCGGGCAGACCGGTCAGCAGCTGCAGCTGGCCACGACGTCGGCTCTGTACCGTCAGATCGGTGCCGGCAACGTGGAGATCTTCACCCACTCCGATGTCCAGGACATCATCGTCGAGGATGGCGTGTGCAAGGGCATCGTCACCCGCAACATCATCACCGGTGAGCTGTCCACCCACACGGGCCACGCCACAGTGCTGGCCACCGGCGGGTACGGCAACGTCTACCACATGTCCACGCTGGCCAAGAACTCCAATGCCAGCGCGATCATGCGGGCGTACGAGCAGGGGGCCTACATGGCGTCCCCGTCCTTCGTGCAGTTCCACCCGACCGGCCTGCCGGTCAACTCGGACTGGCAGTCCAAGACCATTCTGATGTCCGAGTCGCTGCGTAACGACGGTCGCATCTGGACGCCCACCACCAAGGGCGACGAGCGCCACCCCAACGACATCCCCGAGGACGAGCGCGACTACTTCCTCGAGCGTCGTTACCCCGCCTTCGGCAACCTGGTTCCGCGCGACATCGCCTCACGTGCAAACGCGCAGCAGATCAATGCCGGCTACGGCGTCGGTCCGAAGAAAAACTCGGTGTACCTGGACCTCACCCACGCCATCAAGAAGCTGGGCGAGGACACGATCCGCGAGCGCTACTCGAACCTCATCCAGATGTACGAGGAGGCCATCGGTGACGACGCGTACAAGGAGCCGATGCGCATCGCCCCGACCTGCCACTACACCATGGGTGGTCTGTGGACCGACTTCCACGAGATGACGTCGATCCCCGGACTCTTCTGCTCCGGTGAGTCATCCTGGATGTACCACGGTGCGAACCGCCTGGGCGCGAACTCCCTGCTGTCGTCTTCCGTGGAAGGCTGGTTCACTCTGCCCTTCACCGTCCCGAACTACCTGGCACCGCTGCTGGGTCAGGACGCCCCGGACGTCGACTCGGAGGCGGCCCAGGCCGCGCTGAAGCGGACCGAGGAGCGCATTGACAAGATCCTCAGCATCCGCGGCCCCAACCCGCACGGCGCCGAGTACTACCACCGCCAGCTCGGTGAGATCCTCTACCGCTGCTGTGGCGTGGCCCGTACCGTCGAGGGAATGCAGTCCGGCATCGACGAGATCCGTAAGGTCCGCGCGGACTTCTGGGAGAACGTCTTCGTGCCCGGCGACAAGGACGAGATGAACCAGCAGCTCGAGAACGCCATCCGCGTTGCCGACTACCTGGATCTCGGTGAGCTCATGTGCGTCGATGCCCTCGACCGCGACGAGTCCTGTGGCGCGCACTACCGCGAGGATCACCTCGACGAGGACGGCGAAGCCGAGCGCAACGACGACGAATGGTGCTTCGTTTCCGCCTGGGAGCCGGGCGAGAAGCCGGAGACCTTCGTCCGTCACTCGGAGCCGCTGTACTTTGACCGCATCCCGCTGATGACAAGGAACTACAAGTAATGAAACTGCATCTTGAGATCTGGCGTCAGGCGGACCACACCTCGGAGGGCCACTTCGAGTCGGTGGACGTCCCCGATGCCGAACAAGCAATGTCCATTCTGGAGCTCCTCGACCACGTCAACTCGGCGTACGTCGAAGACGGCAAGGAGCCCTTCGCGTTCGCCTCGGACTGTCGTGAAGGTATCTGCGGCACCTGTGGCCTGACGGTCAACGGCCGTCCGCACGGTCCGGACAAGAACAAGCCGGCCTGCCAGCAGCGCCTGTACAGCTTCAACGACGGCGACAGCATCAAGCTCGAGCCGCTGCGCTCCGCGGCCTACCCGGTGATCAAGGACATGGTCGTCGACCGGTCCGCACTGGACCGCGTCATGGAGAAGGGTGGCTTCGTCTCGATGGCCGCCGGTACGGCCCCGGATGCCGACAGTCTGCTGGTCAACCATGAGGACGCCGAGCTGGCTCTCGACCACGCCGCCTGCATCGGTTGCGGTGCGTGTGTGGCTGCCTGCCCGAACGGTGCGTCCCACCTGTTCACCGGCGCCAAGCTGGTGCACATGACCCTGTCTCCGCTGGGCCGCCAGGAGCGTGGCCGTCGGGCGAAGAACATGGTGGACGAGGCTGAGGGAACCTTCGGACCCTGCTCCCTCTACGGCGAGTGCGCCGACGTGTGCCCGGCGGGTATCCCGCTGACTGCTGTCGCCGCGATCACCAAGGAGCGTGCCCGCGCCGCGATCCGCGGCAAGGCAGACTAGCCCGCCACCCGGATTCTCCAGGGCACGAGTAGGCCCCCGCCTACACCCGTGCGCTAGAATCATGTTGTCGCCCGGGACCGACGTCCCCGGGGAGTACCGAAGGATGAGAGAAGAACCGATGATGTTTCCGCATTCAGATACCAAGGGTGAGCACTCGGCGTCACCGGAGTACCTCGAGGGCTATGTCCCCTCCAGCTGGGACGCGCCGCATTCGTCGTTGCACCGTGGAGTGACGTGGATGTCCATGGGGTTGCTGCTGTGCGCGGTCTTCATCATGGGCATCGGGATCTTCGGCTTCGCCGCCTACAGTGTCGATGCCCAGGAGCACGGAATCACCATCGGAATCGTCGGCTGGGCGGTCGGCATCGTTCTCCTTCTCGCCTCCTTCCTCGGTGTTCATATGGGTCGCCGTGGCACCCGCGAGTACCGTAAGGAAACCGGTCGGGTCTACTGACCGGATACCGCGCCTCCAGCGCTCTTCAGCCCTCTGCCCCCGGGTACATTGCCAGGTGGGCAGGGGGCTGAGGCATGTTTACGTGCCATGTCCGTCACAGGTGGAATAATGGGCCGGGTGACGTCCCCCATCAGCAACAGCCCGAACGACAGCCGACTCACGGTCCCCGGGCCGTCCCCGGAATCCGAGGCGGAGCGGCGTCGTGACCTACGCCGCCACAAGGCGTTCGCCACCAGCCTGCTTGTGGCGGCCACCCTGATCTACCTGTTCTGCCGGTGGCTGGAGGCCACGGGCAGGGACGGCGGGTGGACAGGATATGTCCGGGCCGCCAGTGAAGCCGGCATGGTCGGAGCACTGGCGGACTGGTTCGCCGTCACCGCATTGTTCCGGCACCCGCTGGGTATCCCGATCCCGCACACCGCGATCATTAAACGGAAGAAGGACCAGGTCGGCCATGCACTCAGCTCCTTCGTGGGCGAGAATTTCCTCAACGCCGCACTGATCACCGACAAACTCCGTCAGGCCAGGATCCCGGAACGCGCCGCCGACTGGGTACTGGACCAGGGAGGAGCGGAACGCACCGGCGTCGAAGCATCGAGGCTTATTGACCTTGTGGTCAACGGGGTGGACCCGACGGAAGCCGAACAACTGCTGCGCACACTGGTGATTGACAAGGTGTCGGAGCCGACCTGGGGTCCACCGTTGGGCCGTGGTCTGGAGCAGCTCATCAGCGAGGGGCGCACCGAACCTGTCGTTGACGCTGTGGTCGTCTGGTTGGACGACAAAGCACGGAACAGTGAGGAACTCATCGTTCGGCTCCTGGATGAACGCACACCCACCTGGGCACCCCGGTTCGTTCGGGATCTGGTCGGTGACAAGGTCTACCGTGAAGTGGTGCAGTTCACCGGGGACGTGCGCAGCAATCCTGAGCACGAGGCCAGACATGCCATCCGCCGCTTCATCAGCCAGCTTGCCCAGGACCTGCAGCACGATCCAGCGATGATCACCCGGGTGGAGAACTTCAAGGGCGACATCATGAACTCTCCGACGGTGCAGGCACTGCCCGGGACGTTGTGGGAGTCGGTACGGTCCACGCTGACGACGATGGCGCGGGACGAGAACTCCGTGCTGCGGACGAAGATCGTCACCTGGGTATCGGCTTTCGCTACCCGCGTCCGCACGGAGGAAGTGCTCCGGACCTCCCTGGAGAAGCGCATCGTGGGAGCTGCGTCCTACCTGGCCGAGAACTATGCGGGCGAGGTCACCGGGATCATCGGTGAGACGGTGGAGCGTTGGGACGCCGACGAGGCCAGTGACCGGATCGAGTTGATGGTCGGTAAAGACCTTCAGTTCATCCGGGTCAACGGCACCGTCGTGGGGTCGCTGGCCGGGTTGACGATCTACACCGTGTCCGAAGTCTTGTTCACGCTGTTCTGAGGACCCGGCGGGAGTCCGATAGACTGGTGCACCATGAATGACTTCCTCAACCGGGCCTTCATCTCCGTGAGTCTGCTCCAGTGGGTCTTCCTGGTCCTCGTGATCATCGCGGCGGTGTGGGGGGCGATCCAGGTTGCGATGACCAGGGATGACGCCTTCACGGTCATCGACCGGTCGAAGCAGAACTGGCTGCTGCTGCTCGGCGGCTCCGCTCTCGGCGTCGTGGTGCTCGGACCGCTGATCTCCATGGCCTGGATCGTCGGTGCCGTGATCGTGGGTATCTACTGGCAGGACATCCGCCCCTCCATCCGTGACGTGCTCGGCAACGCCCAATGAGCTCCCCGACTTCGTCGTCACGTACCGAGGTGATGCTGCTCGACCCTGCGTGCACCAGGGAGGATGCCGCAGCCGTGATCGGGCGCGCGGTGGTCGGGGGATACGCGGCCGTATGCCTCCCGCCCACGCTGTTTCCCCTGCGTGACGCACCGGAGGACCTGCGTCTGGTCTCGGTCGCCGGCTATCCGACCGGTAAGCATCACCCGTTGATCAAGGCCAGCGAGGCACACATGGCGGTCGTCAACGGAGCCCACGAGGTTCACGCCGTGTTGGACACCGCGAATGTCGTTGCAGGTGACCTCAACGCCATGATCAGCGAGATCGTGACGCTTCGCGAGGCTGTCCCGTACCCCGCGGTGCTTCGTGTGTCCCCGGGCGAGGACGGAACAGGAGGAGATCTGGACGGAGACCGGGTGCGGGTCTTCTGTCGCGCCGCGGTGACTGCCGGGGCTGACATGGTCTGGGCGCGTACGGACAACGACGTCGCGGCGATGCTGGAGGCAGTCGCAGGATCAACCGTGGCCGTGGCCGCCCCGGTGGACCGTGCCGGCGTGGCGCGTGTGCGTGTCTTCGCCGATGACCTCGGGCACGGTATCTGAGCCCCACCGCGTCGGGCGGACCGTCCGGATGAGCTGGAACGTCAGGCGTAGTTCGCCTCCACCTGCTCCGCGAAGTGTGCCGCGACCGGCTTCCGGCGTAATTTCAGGGACGGCGTCAGCTCAGCGTCCTCCACAGTGAGGTCGCGGGGCAGTATCTGGAACCGCTTGACCTGTTCCCACCTGTTCAACGAGAGGTTCAGCTCGTCGATGTACCCCTGCACCAGGTCTCTCGTCCGGGGATCCGCGGTCACTGCGGTGTAGTCGCCTGCGACGCCCTCACGCTCGGCCCAGGCCATCACCGTGTCCTCCTCCAGGGCTACCAGGGCGCTGACGTACGGGCGTCCGTCGCCGATGACCACCAGGTTCGAGGCCACCGGGCACAGTCCCTTGAACCGGGCCTCCATCAATGCAGGTGCGACGTACTTGCCGTTGGAGGTCTTGAACAGTTCTTTCTTGCGATCGGTGATTCGGACGTAGCCGTCGTGGTCGAGTTCGCCGATGTCACCGGTGTGCATCCACCCGTCGTCGTCGAGTGCCTCGGCGGTGGCCGCGGGGTTGTTGTGGTACCCGTCCATGACCCCGGCACCGCGGAAGAGGATCTCTCCGTCGTCGGCGATGCGCAGTTCCATCCCGTCCAAGGGGCGCCCTATGACCCCGGTGCGGTAGGTTCCCGGGGTTCCGAGACAAGAGCCGCCGCCGGACTCGGTCATGCCGTAGGCCTCAAGGATGGTCATCCCGGCCGCTCCGAACCACCGGGAGACGTCTGAGTTGAGGGCAGCGGAGCCGGAGATGAAGTAGCGGATCCGGTCGCCGAAGCGCTCACGGATCCTGGTGAACACCAACCGGTCGGCGATGCGGGCCTGGGCTCTTTCCCAACGCGACACAGTGGTGCCGCTGGTGCCGTAGTCGGCTTCGAAGACCTTCGTGCCGACCCTGCTGGCCCAGTGGAACAGCTTCTCCCGGATCCCGAACGGTCCGGGCTCCTCCGCCATCATCGTGACGATGCCGTTGTAGGCTTTCTCGAAGATGCGCGGTGCGGAACCCATGAAGGTCGGGCGGACGATGGGGAGGTTCTCGACAATGCGCTCCACCCGGCCGTCGATAGCTGTCTCGAACCCGATGTGCACCGGCGTCATCAACAGGAGTTTTCCCATCACATGCGACAGGGGAAGCCAGAGGAACTGCTTGTCATCGATGGTGATGTGTTCGTCCGGGGAGGTGCGGTGCAGGGTGCCGTCCATTGTCAGCACCTCGAACACCAGCACCCGGTGCGGCAGCAGCACGCCTTTGGGACGCCCGGTGGTGCCGGAGGTGTAGATCAGTGTGGCCAGGTCGTCGAGGTCAGTGGCGTCGATGCGTGCGTCAATCTCGCCGGGGTGGGTCTCGAGTCGTTCCCGTCCCCGGCGACGCAGTTCATTCATGGTGATCACCCAGGACGGGTCGGCGTCGACAGGCACCTGGTTGTCGAGCAGGACGACAGTGTGCACCTTCGGGATCTCACTCCGTAGTCCGCTGAGTTTCGCCAGTTGGTCGGCGTCCTCGACGAAGACGACCCGACTGTCCGAATCATCGATGATGAAGACCACATCATCAGCCAGAGTCGTCGGATACACGGTCACCGTCGCTGCTGCGGCGTAGACGATCCCGTAGTCGGCGAGTGCCCACTCGTAGCGGGTCGTGCAGGCGATGGCCACGCGGTCTTCGGGCTGTACGTCCAGCGTGATCAAGCCGGCGGCGACCTCGGACGCCTGAGCTCCAACCTCCCCCCAGGTCAGCGTCTTCCATGTGTCGTCACCAGAACGGTCAGCGACGGGGAAGCTGTACGCCCGACGATGCGGGGTGCTGGCGACCCGGTTGCGCAGCATGTGGCCCGTCGAGCGGACCGGAGGATCGAAGGGGGCGCCGGCTTTGAGATCGGTGATGGGGTCGAGGCGGGTCTGGCTAGTGGTCATGGTGTTCTCCTGGGGCGTTTGCGGGGTAGAGCGCTTCGATGTCGGCGGCGAAGTGTTCGGCGACGGGCGTACGCCGGAGTTTCAGGGACGGTGTGAGCTCCTGGGCGTCTACCGAGAGTTCGCGGTCGAGGATGCGGAACTTCTTGATCCGCTCCCACGGGTTGAGGGTTGTGTTGAGCTCGTCGACGAAACCCTGAAGATGGTCACGGGTCCGCGGGTCGCGGGTGACAGCTTCGTAGTCGCCGGGTATCCCTTCACGTCCTGCCCACGCGGTGATGGCATCTTTATCCAGGGAGATCAGCGCGGCGACGTGGCGTCGTCCCTCGCCGACGACCACGATCTGTGACGCTACGGGGCACAGGCCCTTGAACCGGGCCTCCATCAACGCTGGTGCGACGTACTTGCCGTTGGAGGTTTTGAACAGTTCTTTCTTGCGGTCGGTGATACTCAGACGCCCCTGGTCGTCCAGGGCTCCGATGTCACCGGTGTGTAGCCAGCCCTCGTCGGAGAGCGCTCGTGCCGTCTCCTCAGGGTTGTTGTGGTATCCGGCCATCACCCCTGGTCCACGGACGAGAATCTCACCGTCCTCGGCGGTCCGGACCTCGAAGCCGTCGACGGGTTCACCCACTGTGCCGGCCCGGAACGTGGACGGGAGTCCCAGCGTCGCGACATTGCACTCGGTCATTCCGTACCCCTCGAGGACGGGAAGGCCGGCGGCCCAGAACCAGCGGGAAACGTCGGTGTTCAAGGCGGCTGAGCCGGAGATGAAGTAGCGGATGTTACCGCCGAACTTCTCGCGGACGGTGGAGAACACCAGTCGGTCGGCGATACGTGCCTGGACACGGCCCAGGAGCGACGGCGAGTCGGTGTCGAGGGCCTTCACTCCGACCCGACTGGCCCAGTGGAACAGCTTTTCACGGACACCGAGGGGGCCGGGGTCCTCCGCCGTCATCGTGACGATTCCCGTGTAGGCCTTCTCGAAGATCCGCGGCACCGAGCCCATGAACGTCGGGCGGGAGGCCCCGATGTTCTCGACGATCCTGTCGATCCGCCCGTCGATCGTCGTCTCGAAGCCGATGTGGAGTGGCAGCAGTATCATCAGCTTGCCCATGACATGGGCGAGAGGTAGCCAGAGGAACTGCTTGTCGTCGATGGTGAGCAGGCTGGAGTCGTCGTCGGTTGAGTTGTGGCTATTGTTCACGGTCGCCTCGATGGCGTGGACCTCGTGTACCCAGACCCGGTGCGGCAACAAGACGCCCTTGGGGCGTCCCGTGGTGCCGGAGGTGTAGATCAGGGTGGCGAGGTCCTCAGGGCCGGTGGCGTCGATGCGTGTATCCACGTCGTCGGGCAGTTGTCCGAGGTGCTGGCGACCGGAGGCACAGAGTTCGTCCAGCGTCATGACCCAGCCGTCGGTGCGGTCGGGGACGTCGTTGTCGAGGACGATGACGGTGCCGAGGTCGGGGAGGTCGTCGCGCAGACCTGTGATCTTGGTGAGCTGTTCGGCGTCCTCGACGAAGACGGCGGTGGCACCGGAGTCCCCGAGGATGTGCCGGACATCGGTACCGACGGTGGTGGGGTACACGGCGACGGCCGCAGCCCCGGCGCACATGATGCCGTAGGCGGAGACCGCCCACTCATAGCGGGTGGTGCTGGCGATGCCCACGCGGTCGCCGGGCCTGACCCCCAGCGAGATGAGGCCCGCGGCGATGTCGTCACTGTGTCTCCCGACCTGGGCCCACGTGACGGTGGACCAGGTTGCCGATGGGCCGGCTGGTGCGGCAGCCGTGGGGAACGTGTAGGCACGCCGGTGTGGGGTGTCATTGACGCGTCGGCGCAGCATCTGGCCGACGGAGTTGACGGGGGTTCTGGTGGCGGTGGTCATGGAGGCCTCCGGGGCAGTGCACAGCGTGAAGTATTGTTTTTGAAGCTAAGTAAATACTGAGAGACGGGTGCTGTGAATTGTGGTGTGGTGGGGTCGTGGTCAGTCGTTGCGCTTGATGCCGTCGAGGATCCGTGACCAGGTCTTGATGGCGTCGTTCTGGTGCTTCCGGGTGTCGACGAGGACAGAGCCGAGGCCCAGTCCACGGGCGACGTCCAGCGTGAGTCCCAGCAGCCTACGGGTGTGCTGGTCCGAGAGGTCCGCGTTGAGTGCCAGCGCGGTCAGCTGGTAGACCTCCCGACCGTAGCGTGCCTCGGCCGGGACGATCAGCTCGCGGAGGCTGTCATCCGTGCTCGCGGCCGCCCAGATGTGGAGGGCGGCGTGAAAGGGGCGGTTGCTGAAGAATCCGAAGATGAGAGTGACCACCTCGTCCACAGCGTCCACGGCGGCGGCGCCGCTGCCGGTGGACAGCTTGGCGACGCTGGAGCGAAGTTGCTGCGTGCGCTCTGCGAAGAACTCTTCGAGAGCTGCCTCGACCAGGGAGTCCCGGGTGGGGAAATGATGCTGGGCGGCCCCGCGGGAAACACCGGCACGCGCGGCGACGGCACTGACCGTCGTGCCCGCCAGGCCTACGTCCGAGAGCGTGTCCAGCGACGCCTCCAGCAGGCGACGTCTGGTCACCTTGCTGCGCTCCTGTTGGGCCACCCTGCTCATCGGCATACTCTCCACCATCCTGGTCAGTCCTCGGTCACTTTACCCGCCGTCTCCTGCATGGGTCACTGCGCCCAGCTGGGTGCCCGCTTCTGGAGGAAGGAGGTGATGCCCTCGAGTGCCTCCTCACTGGCGAAGAGTTCCGCGGACTTCGCTGCCAGCGCATCGGCACCGGCGTTGAAACCGTCGATGACGTGCTGGTTGATGATCATCTTGGTCTCCCTCAGTCCCTGAGGTGAACACTTCAGCAGCCCGTCGGCCAGTGCGGCGGCCTGCGCGCGGGGATCGTCGACGACCTCGGTGACCAGGCCCTGACGTTCCGCGGTCGCGGCGTCGAAGCGTTCACCAGACAGGAGGTACCGGGAGGCCGCGCGGGACGACAGGCGGGGCAGGACGGTCAGGGCGATCATCGCCGGGGCCACGCCGATGCGGGTCTCGGTGGTCGCAAAAGATGACCCCGGGGAGGCGAACACCATGTCGCAGGACGCGACGAGACCAGTGCCACCCGCCCGGACGTTTCCGTCCACGACCGCGATGACAGGCTTCGACAACTCCACGACCGTGCGTAGGAGTCCTATGAAGTTGGCGGTGACCTGTTCGGGTGGGGTGTCGCCGACAGCGGCGAGGTCGGCGCCGGAGCAGAATGTGGATCCGGTGTGGTCCAGGATCACGCTTCGGACATCCTCGTTCTGTGCGGCCGTCTCCAGGGCATCGGTGAGATCCTGGATCAGCGCCGGTGACAGGGCGTTCCGGCGGTCCGGGGCATCAATGGTGATCCGGGCTGTCTTGTTCTCCGTGGTGGCGGTGATGGCCATGGTGTCCTCCTGTGTCGCTCGGTGTGCGGGGTCAGTAGCTCTTGGGCAGGCCCATGACGGTCTGTGCGACATAATTCAGCAGCATCTCGCGGCTCACCGGGGCGATCCGGGGCAGACGCGATGCGGCGTACATGCGTGCCAGCCCGTACTCGGCGGTCAGGCCGTTGCCTCCGAGGGTCTGCACGGCCTGGTCGATTGACTTGGCGGAGACCTCGCCGGCAGCGTACTTGGCCATGTTCGCCGCGGTCGCCGCACCGTCCAGGTCGCCCTGGTCGAAACGGGCGGCGGCGTTGCGGCACATCAGCCGGGCCTGCTCCAGCTCGATCCGGCACTGGGCCAGAGGGTGGGACAGACCCTGGTGGGCGCCGATGGGTGTCTTCCAGACGACACGTTCGTTGGCGTACTTGACGGCGGTGTCGAGGGCGTAGCGGGACATTCCCGTGGCCATCGCGGTGGCGATGATGCGCTCCGGGTTCAGGCCGACGAAGAGCTGGAAGATGCCCGCGTCGCTGTCGCCGACGAGGTCCTCGTCCTTCAGCCGGACATCATCGAAGTGCAGGGCGTACTGCCACTCGGGCAGCATGACTTCAGTGGGGATCTGGGTCTTGGAGAAGCCTTCGGCATCGGTGGGCACCATGAACAGTGCCGGCTTGAGCTTGCCGGTGCGCTCGTCGTGGGCGCGGGCGACGACGAGCACGGCATCAGCCTGGTCCACACCTGAGATGAAGGTCTTCTGGCCGTTGAGAACCCACTCGTCACCCTCCTTCTTCGCGGTGGTGGTGATGTTGTGGCTGTTCGTGCCGGCGTCGGCCTCGGTGATGCCGAAAGCGCTGATGAACTCGCCGGAGGCGATGCCCGGCAGCCAACGCTGCTTCTGGTCGGGGGTGCCGAAGGCGGCGATGATGGACCCGCAGATGGCGGGGGAGACCACGAGCATCAGCAGACCGCAGCCCTGGGAGGACAGCTCCTCCTGGACGATGGAGAGCTCCAACAGGCCGGCTCCGCCGCCGCCGTACTCTTCGGGCAGGTTCACACCGACGAAGCCGAGCTCACCGGCCTCCTTCCACAGCTCGGTGGGGTATTCCTTGTCGTCGGCCTTCTTGGCCATGTACTCGTAGCCGTACTTCTTGGCCAGGGCTCGGACGGTGCTGCGCAGCTCCTCCTGTTCCGGGGTGTCGTTGAGGGGCATGCTGACCTGGGGCTGTGACATGGTGAAAACTCCTTGAATTCGGGGTGTTGCGTGGGGACAGTGGTGGTTATTCGTCGTTCTCGGGGGAGTCGATGACCGCCAGCAGGGTGCCGGTCTCGATGTGGTCGCCGGCGGCAGCGGCCAGTTCACTGACTGTGCCGTCGGAGGTGGCCGAGATGGTGTGCTCCATCTTCATGGCCTCGATCGTCATGAGCTTCTGGCCCGTGGTGACCGTGTCGCCGACGGCTACGGCCACACTGGTCACCGTCCCTGGCATGGGAGCCACCAGGGCTCCTTCGGCGACAATGTCGGACGGGTCGTCGTACCGGGGACGCTCGGTGAGTACGACCGGCCCCAGTGCGGAGTTCACCCCCACGCCGCCACCCGGGTACCGGTGGACGGTCAGGGTGCGGCGGATACCGGCGACCTCGAGGGTGACGGCGGCCGGCTCCGTGTCGCCGGGTGCGACGCCCGCAGAAGGGGTGAGATCTACGAGCCGGACATCCTCGCGTCCGTCCAGGGTGACGGCACCCTCACGGACGCGGGAGCCACGCACGACGCTCACCTCGACCTCGTTGTCGGTGTCGTGACCGCGAAAGAACCGGTGGGTGGTACGGGCATCACCGAAGACACGGAATCCGGCCGGGACGCGGCGGGTGGGGTTGGTCGCGGTTCCGGCAGCTTCAGCGACGACCGACGCCGCGAAGGCGGAAACCGCCACGGTCTCGTCGTCAGCCAAGGGGGCCATCGAGACCTCGGTGTGGGTGCTCTCCAGGAAGGCGGTGTTGATGTCGCCGGCCCGGAAGTCCACGTCATCGAGAATGCGGACCAGCTGGTCACGGTTGGTGCCGAGCCCATGGATACGGGCCCGACGCAGGGTCCCGCTGAGTCGGCCCACGGCCTCCGCTCGGTTCGGGGCCCAGGAGATCACCTTGGCCAGCATCGCGTCGTAGTTCACACCGACCACGGCCGGGTCCCCGGGGGCGGCCACCGGTCCTGCATCGAGCCGGATTCCGGGGATGTGCGGGCCAGCGAACGACGACACGACGTCGTCGAAGTCGAAGCGGAAGATTTCACCGGACATGGGGCGGTAGTCGTGCCGGGGATCCTCGGCATATACGCGGGCTTCGATGGCCCACCCGTCGAGGCCCGGGGGGTTGTCTGAGGGCAGGTGGTGCCCGGCGGCGACGTCGAACTGCAGTCCCACCAGGTCGAGGCCGGTGGTTGCCTCGGTGACGGGGTGCTCCACCTGCAGGCGGGTGTTGACCTCCAGGAAGAAGAACTCGCCCTTGTCGTTGGCCAGGAACTCCACGGTGCCGGCACCGCTGTAGTCGATGGCGTGGGCGGCGGCCCGTGCTGCCTCGAAGAGGCGGTCACGCATCCCGTCGATTCGCTCGACCAGCGGGGACGGTGCCTCCTCGATGACCTTCTGGTGGCGGCGCTGGATCGAGCACTCACGTTCGCCCACCGCCCACACGCCACCGTGGTTGTCGGCCATGAGCTGGACCTCGATGTGACGTCCGGATTCGATGTAGCGTTCGATGAACACGGTGCCGTCGCCGAACGCGCTCTCTGCCTCGCGCACGGCAGCAGCGGTTTCCGACTCCAACTCGGCGATGGTGCGGACCACGCGCATACCGCGTCCACCACCACCGGCGGAGGCCTTGACCAGCACCGGAAGTATGTCCTCGGTGATCTCCGAGGTCTCCAGGTTGGTCAGCACCGGTACTCCGGCAGCCTCCATGAGCTTCTTGGCCTCGGTCTTGGAACCCATTGCGTCGATGGCCTCTGGTGACGGTCCGATCCAGACCAACCCGGCGTCGATGACGGCGCGGGCGAAACCCGCGTTCTCGGAGAGGAACCCGTAACCGGGGTGGATCGCGTCGGCACCGGTGCGCTTCGCCGCGTCCAGCACGGCCTCGGCGTTCAGGTAGGTCTCTGCCGGAGCGTTGCCGGGCAGACGGACGGCGGCGTCGGCCTCCCGGGCGAAGGGCTCGTCACGGTCGGCGTCCGAGTAAACGGCGACGGTCGACAGTCCCCGGTTGCGGGCGGTGGTGAATACGCGCCGCGCGATCTCGCCGCGGTTGGCGACGAGGACGGTGGAAAATTCTGTGTTGGTCATGTCTTCTCTCATCTCTCGTTCTCGCCCGTCACATCCGGAAGACGCCGAAGCCTTCGGCGCCTTCCACCGGACCGGAGTGGATGGCGGACAACGCCATCCCCACCACAGAACGGGTGTCGCGGGGGTCGATGATGCCGTCGTCGTAGAGCATCCCGGACATCTTCAACGGTGCGGACTCCACGTCGGCCTGCGTCTTGAGCATGTCGAAGAGCTGCTTCTCCGCATCCTCGGTGTAGTCGAGGCCTCGTGAGCGGGCCGACTGGGCGCTGATGCTGCTCACCACGGACGCCAGTTGTTCGGAACCCATCACCGCGGACCGCGCCGAAGGCCAGGCGAAGACGAACCGGGGGTTGAAGGCGCGTCCGCACATCCCGTAGTGGCCGGCACCGTAGCTGGCGGCGGTGATCAGGGAGATGTGCGGGACCTCCGAGTTCGACACGGCGTTGATCATCATCGCGCCGTGTTTGATGATCCCGTTCTGCTCGTACTCCTTGCCGACCATGTAGCCCGTGGTGTTGTGCATGAAGATCAGGGGCGTGTCCGACTTGTTCGCCAGCTGGATGAACTGGGTGGCTTTCTGCGCCTCCTCGCTGAACAACACTCCGCGGGAGTTGGCGAGGATGCCCACCGGGTATCCGTGGACCTGCGCCCACCCGGTTACCAGGCCCGAACCGTAACGGGGCTTGAATTCATCGAACTCACTGCCATCGACGAACCGTCCGATGATCTCGTAGGGGTCGTAGGGGACCTTGAGCCCGTCGGGGACGATGCCGAGCATCTCCTCTTCGTCGAGCACTGGTTCTGCGACATTCGCGGCGGGGTTCTGCCCCTTACGGTGCCAGTTCAGGCGCCGGACGATGGACCGGCCGATTCGGGCGGCGTCCAGCTCGTCGACGGCGAGGTAGTCGCCGAGTCCGGAGATGTCGGTGTGCATCTGAGCACCACCGAGACTCTCGTCGTCGGTGACTTCGCCGGTGGCCGCTTTGACCAGCGGGGGGCCGGCGAGGAAGACCTTCGAACGTTCCTTGATCATCACCACGTGGTCGGACATGCCGGGGATGTAGGCGCCGCCGGCGGTGCAGTTGCCGTAGACGATGGCGATCGTCGGGACCCCCGCCTTGGACGCCTGGGTGATTGCCCGGAACATCGCACCACCAGGGACGAAGACCTCTTTCTGGCTGCGCAGGTCCGCACCGCCGGACTCGACCAGGGTGAGTACCGGCAGCCGGTTTTCGACGGCGATCTCCTGCAGACGGTTGCACTTGCGCAGGGTCCACTCATTGGACGCGCCACCCTTGACCGTGGGGTCGTTGGCGACGATCATGCAGTCCACACCCTCGACGGTGCCGACACCGCCGACGACGGAACCACCCACGGTGAAGTCTGTGCCGTACCCGGCCATCGTGCAGAGTTCGAGGAACGGGGAGCCCTGATCGAGGACTGAGTCGATCCGCTCACGCGGGGTCATCTTGTCGCGGCTGCGGAGCTTCTCCAGCGACTTCTCGCCACCGCCGATGAAGGCTGTCTCGTAGGCCTCGCGGATCTCGCCGAGCTTCTCCTCCATGGACCGCCGGTTGGCCTGGTACTCCTCGGAACTGGTGATGACGGCTGACGTTGCGGTCATGACGCTTCCTTACTGTTGTTGCTGTGCTTGAGCAGGTCCTCGGGGATGTCGACATGGCGCGAGCGCAACCATTCACCGAGCCCCTTGCCTTGCGGGTCGAAGCGTGCACCGTGGGCGACGCCCTGGCCGAGGATGTCCTGGACCACGATGTTCACCGCGTTGAGACGGGGCAGTGGGTACACTTCGACCTCCAGCTCGGCAGTCTCGGGCAGGAGCCGCCTGACCGAGTCGACGGTGATCGTCTCGAGCAGCCAGGGGTAGTGCCCGTCGTCCCGTGCCCAGAGCCCGATGTTCGCGCTGCCGCCCTTGTCGCCGCTGCGGGCGTCGACGAGCAGGCCGAGCGGTGCCCGACGGGTCGCGCCGTCCGTCTGGTAGTCCGGCAGCGGCTCGTCGGTCCGGGAGGACCCGAGCTCCGCGGTGACGTCCGGCGGGGTGACGGCGACGGTGGTGCCGTCCGCGAGGTGGGCAGTATGTGCGGGGACGTCATTATCGACGTAGGCGGGGGAAAAGGTGCCGTACATGCTCGGCTTCGGTGGAGCGCCGTCAAAGAAGGTCCCGGGTGGTGACGCCAGAGCTGTGCCCACCACTCCACGGCCCCATTCGGCGATGCGGTGCTGGTCCGGGTCCCAGACCACACAGACCAGTCGGGCTGACGCGGCGGCCTGGGTGTCTGCGTCCGGATGGTCCGTGCGTTCCAGGCGGTATTCGACCGTGCGGGGGCGGGGTTCCAGAGTGTCGAGCTGGCGGGTGAACAACTCCGCCTTGTCTTCCACGTCCAGTCCGGAGAACAGGACCTGGACCTCGTTTCGGAAACCGCCGAGTCGGCTCACCCCGACCTTGGTCGTGGGGGGAGGCGCCTCGCCGGTGGCACCGCTGATCCGGACGCGGTCGCCGCCGAGATCCTCGAGTCGTACATGGTCGAGCCGCAGGACGGCGTCCGGGCCGGCGTAACGGGCGCCGGTCACCTCGTAGAGCAACTGGGCGGTGACGGTACCGACGGTGACGGCGCCGCCAGTGCCGTCGTGTTTGGTGATGACGGACGTGCCGTCGGCGTGGATCTCGGCGAGCGGGAAGCCGGGCATCGGGTCCGCCCCGGCGAGGATCCCACGGTTGAAGCCGGAGTAGTTTCCTCCGGTGGCCTGGGTGCCGCACTCGATGACGTGTCCGGCGGCCATGGCACCGGCGATCTGGTCCAGGTCACCGGGGCCCCAGCCGAAGTGGTGGGCGGCAGGGCCGACCACGACGGAGGCGTCGGTGACCCGACCGGTGACCACGATGTCCGCACCGGCGTTTAGACATTCGACGATGCCGAAGGCGCCGAGATAGGCATTGGCGCAGAGGGCGTCAGGAACAGTCGGGCGTAATGGTTCTCGGACGTCGTCGCCGTCGACATAGGCCACGGTGAGGTCCAGGCCACGCTCGGTGATCTTTTCCCGGAGGGCGTCGGCGAGGCCGGAGGGGTTGAGTCCGCCGGCATTGGTGACGACCTTCACACCGCGTTTTGCGATGGAGTCCAGGCAGGTGTCGAGATGGTCGATGAACCGTTTGGCGTAGCCGAGTGTCGGGTCCTTCATCATGCCTTTGGCGAGGATGAGCATGGTGAGTTCGGCGAGGTAGTCGCCGGTGAGGTAGTCGACGTCGCCGCCGTCGAGCATCTCTCGCATTGCACTGTCGCGGTCACCGTAGAAGCCGGAGAAATTGGCGATTCTCACGGGTGGGGTGTCGCTCACGGAAGCCTCCGATGGTTGTCTGTGTGGTGGAATAGTTCTGATCGTGAACACAGTTGTAGCATCGGAAAACAAGCAGTCGTGACTGATTGGTTTAATCGGTATGCGGCCCCCGGTGAATACCCCCTTTCAGGGGGATCTGGGTATGGAAAAGGGCCCCGGACTCGCGTCGAGTCCGGGGCCCTTTATCGGGTAGTCGCCAGCAACGGCTAGCTGTTCTGCTGTCCGCCGTCCGAGAATGTGGACGTGCTCGAGGAGACGTCATCGAGACTTACGTCAGTGCCGTGGAGCTGGACACTCAGGCCGCCCTCCGTGATGTCGGCGCTCTGAATCTGCAGCCCCTCCACGTCATTGACCGTCTCCTGCAGGGAATCGGTGAGGGACTTGACCATGGATTCCGGGAGGTCCATGCCGAGGATCTGGAGGTTCTCCACGCGGAAGTTCAGCGCGCCCTCCTCCACGACGGGAGTCATGCTCAATGTCGCCAGGCCCCCGGTGATCTCCAGGTCCATGGTGTTGTCAGCCGTGTTCATCTGCACTCCGGTGACCTCGATCAGGCCCTCGAGCAGTCCAGCGCCGTCTCCGCCGTCTCCGCCGTCTTCACCGTTTCCGTCGGTTCCCTGTGCCTGGGACTTCTGGATCTCGGCAAGGAGGAACTCCGGTGGCAACGTGGTGTCCACGGTGATCTCTCCGGCCGTGGGGTCACCGGTGTCGGTGGACATGTCCTTGGCGTTGATCGCCATTTCCGGCTGACCGGAGACGACGGGGCGGGACTGGTCGGAGTCCTCGTAGGAGACGTCCAGGCTGGAGGGAATGGTCGCGTCGAAGGACGGGATTTTTCCCTGGACGAGCCCGAGCAGCAGGGGGGAGGTCCCGAAACTCACCGAGGGGTCCTCAGCGAGCTCCGTGCCGTTGTTCTGCGCTGATGACCGGATCTCATCGACCACGGTGTTCTTGGCGTAAGCGCGTACGCCGAATTCGGCGACGGCGGCCAGCAGTACCAGGATCACGACCAGGGCGACGAGGATCTTCCACCACAGGCCTGACCGCTTCTTGCCGGCAGTGGTGCCGTCCTGCCGGGATTGAGCCCCCCAGCTCTGCGGGGCGGCGGGTTGTCCGGTGTTGTTTGAAGTGCTCACCGGACCAGTGTGAACCATCACTGCCCGTCGGCGCCAGAGTTCCGCCGTTTACCCGGCGTATTGTGCGGAGATCCGCAGGTCCCTCCCGATCGGGAATCAGAGGTTCTCTTTGATCCAGGTGTCGATCAAGGTGTTCTCGTTGTTGATGATGTCGCGGACCGCGTCGGCGACCTTCGGCTCGATGACCGGGCCGACCATCGGGATGGTGACATCGATGTCTGCCTCGGCGGACAGGGTGGTGGAGTCGCCTTCGCCGGTCAGGGTGAGCTCGGCACCGAACTTCACGGGCGCCCCCTTGACCTCGGCCTGCATCTCACCGTTGACGACGCCGTCCTGCTCGGCACCGAAGGAGACGGTGCGCTTGAGCTTCAGGTTCTGGGACACCATGGAACGCACGGCTTCGGGCAGAGCGTCGGTGGGGAGCACCTCGAAGAGGACGACCTCGATCGGGTCGGCGGAGAAAGAGTTGACCTCACCGGGGACCTCGGAGAGGTTCTGAGCCTCGTACTCCCAGTATTCCTTGGAGCTCAGTGCCGAGAGCACCTTGTCGAGAGGGTGGTTGACGGTCGTTGAAGACTCGATGTGTGTTGTCATGCAGAAAGGCTAACATCATAAGTGTGCAGTGTCCTGATTTTAGATTCCATTCGCGAACAATTGCGTCCACCTCCCCAGTTGTAACCCGGCTGGTGGAGCGCGGTGACGTCGAGGTGTCCTCACGGAGTTTCGCCGAGCTGACGACCCTGCAGGTGGGAGGTTCGCCGGCTCTGGTGCTGTCGTGCCGGTCGGCGGAGTCGGTGGCGGATGTGGTCCGTACCCTGGACGCTGAAGGCGTGCCCCTGCTGATCGTCGGCGGCGGCTCCAATCTTGTGGTCGGTGACGATGTCTCGGACCTGGTGGCCGTGGTTCTCGAGGACGGTGGGGAACCGGAGATCGAGGAGAAGACTGGGCTGGTCCGCGCATTCGCTGGTCTGGTCTGGGACGGTGTCGTCGCCGCCACGGTCGACGCCGGTCTCGGCGGGCTGGAATGCCTGTCGGGAATCCCCGGCTCGGTCGGAGCGACACCCGTGCAGAACGTCGGTGCCTACGGTGCCGAGGTCTCCCAGACCCTGCACCGGGTGCAACTGTTCGACCGGGCGTCCGGGGAGACATCCTGGGTGATGCCGGAGTCGCTGGATCTGGCGTACCGGTACTCCAACCTGAAGTTCACCTCGCGCGCGGTGGTCACAGCGGTGGAGTTCCAGCTGACCACTGACGGGCAGAGTGCCCCGCTCCGCTTCGGCGAACTGGCCCGACGCCTCGGAGTCACCGCCGGTGAAGCAGGGCAGGACGGGGATGTCCGGCGTCCCGTGGCAGAGGTCCGCGACATGGTCCTGGAGTTGCGTCGGGGGAAGGGCATGGTGCTGGACCCGCACGACCACGACACCTGGTCAGCGGGCTCCTTCTTCACGAACCCGGTCGTCGACAGAGCGGTTGCCGACGATGTGCAGCGCATTGTCGCGTCCACCCGGGGAGAGCAGGACGCTGCGGCGATGCCACGGTTCCCTGCGGGCCCGGCAGATGCGGTGGACTCTCTGGAGAAGCTCTCCGCAGCGTGGCTGATCGAACGCGCCGGTTTCTCACGCGGGTGGCATGTTCCCGGTAACGACCGTGCCGGCCTGTCGAGTAAACACACGCTGGCGTTGACCAACCGCGGCTCGGCGACCTCGGCGGACATCGTCGCGTTGGCCCGGGCCGTGCGTGACGGGGTGCGGGAGGCTTTCGGGGTCGCTCTGGTCCCCGAGCCCGTGTGGATCGGAGTCACGCTCGACGACGAATGATCCCGACAGGCGCACGGACGAGGACGGGCGGCGGGTATTCTGGGACGCTATGCGCGTCGCCATGATCTCCATGCACACATCCCCGCTGGAACAACCCGGCATCGGGGATGCCGGCGGAATGAACGTCTACGTCCGGAACGTCGCCGAGCACCTGGCGTCCCACGGCGTCGAGGTGGATGTGTTCACCCGCGCCACCCGCGCATCCCAGGGGGAGGTCGTCGAGGTCGCGCCGGGACTGCGGGTGATCAACTGTGTCGCGGGGCCGTTCGAGGGGCTTCCGAAAGAATCACTGCCGACGCAGCTTGCGGCGTTCACCGGTTCGGTGTTGTCTTTCGTGCGGCGCGAAGCGGGCACCGACGGGGACCCATCCTCCCCGGCCGCCCGCGCCGGTGCCGGACACTACGACCTGATTCACAGTCACTACTGGCTCTCGGGGCAGGTCGGGTGGCTGTTGCGTGACTTGTGGGGGGTTCCGCTGGTGCACACCGCCCACACCTGGGCGGCCGTGAAGAACCTCGGTCTTGCGGAAGGGGACACCCCCGAACCGGAGTCGCGTCGGATCTGCGAGCAGCAGATCGTCGACAACGCCGACCGCATCATCGTCAACACGCAGGACGAGGCGGATGCGCTCGTCACCGCCTATGACGCCGAAAACACGGATCTCGCCGTCGTGCCCCCGGGAGTGGACGTGGACCGGTTCACCCCGGGATCCGACCGTGCCACCGAACGCTCGCGGCGGGAACTAGGTATTCCCCTGCGGGCGAAGGTCATCGCCTTCATCGGTCGCCTGCAGATGCTCAAGGGACCGCACATCCTGCTGCGGGCAGCCGCCGATTTGATCCGGCGCCACCCCGAACAGAACATCCGGGTGGTGATCTGCGGTGGCCCGTCGGGTACCGGGATGGAACGTCCCGATGAGCTCCACGACCTTGCCGCGGAACTGGGGGTGTCCGGTTACGTCCGGTTCCTCTCCCCGCGTCCCCCGGAGGAGCTGGTGAGTGTGTACCAGGCCGCCGACATCATCGCTGTACCCAGCTACAACGAGTCTTTCGGCCTGGTGGCACTGGAAGCGCAGGCCGCAGGGACCCCAGTTGTCGCCGCGCGGGTCGGAGGGCTGCCGTTGACAGTGACCGAAGGGGAGAGCGGACTGCTTGTCGACGGACATGACCCTGCAGACTGGGCCCACGCCCTGGAATCACTGGTGATGGACGATGACCTGCGCAACTCCATGTCGGACGTCGCTCCCTCCCACGCCGCCGAATACTCCTGGGACGTGACGGTCGAGCGGATGATCGCAGAGTACCGCCAGCTCGTCGACCGGTGGCGCGCCCACGGCTGTTCGGAACCTGATGTTGCCCTGACCTCGTTGGCGTCCCGTGATCCCAGCGGATCACGGGAGTGACCACAGCGATGAGCAGGGGCGGGTAGATTCGGTCGCATGGAACTACAGCAGCTGACCGACCTCCTGGACGCCGCCGAGGTCGACTACGAGGTCTCCAACGAGGTCGCCGTGGTCGTCCTGCCTGGTGAACGTCGCCTGAAGACCAACACCCTGTTCATCCCGCAGGACGGCATGTTCCGTGTCGAGGCGTTCGTGTGCAGGGCGGTGGAGGAAGCCCATGCGGAGGTGTACCGGTTGCTGCTGCAGCACAACCGCAAGGCCTACGGAGTGCACTACACTCTCGACAACAACAACGACATCTACCTCGCCGGCCAGTTCCCTGACACCACCACCAGCGAGGACATCCAACGTATTCTCGGCCAGGTGCTCGAGCTCGCCGACGGCGACTTCAACCACATTCTGGAACTGGGCTTCGAGACATCGATCCGACGTGAGTGGGAATGGCGGATGGACCGTGGGGAGTCGACCCGCAACCTCGAGGCGTTCCAGCGGCTGCGGCCGGGGTACGAGCAGGACCGCGCTGCCGAACGCGCGGGGCGTGCTGACGGTGCCTCCGCCGGGGCACCCTCCGTCCCACCGACCCCGCCGAGCAGCTGATCCCCAGCTGATCCCCAGCTGATCCCCAGCTGATCCCCAGCTGATCCCCGTGGCCGCTGTCATCTGAGTTATGGCAGGGGCCGTGAAACTCCTCGAGATCGACTTCTGCCCCGGCTCCCCTGTGCGGGACGCCCTGCCGTGGCACAATAAACACCATGAGTGACAACAACCACGGCACACTGATCCTCCTCCGCCACGGGCAGAGCGAATGGAACGCATCCAACCAGTTCACCGGGTGGGTCGACGTCGACCTCACCGACCAGGGGCGCGAGGAAGCCGTCCGCGGCGGAACGATGATCGCCGACGCGGGTCTGAAGCCGACCGTGCTGTACACGTCCCTGCTGCGCCGGGCGATCACCACCGCGAACCTCGCTCTCGACGCTGCCGACCGCCACTGGATCCCCGTCGTGCGCGACTGGCGACTCAACGAACGCCACTACGGCGCGCTGCAGGGGCTGAACAAGGCGGAGACCAAGGAGAAGTACGGCGAGGACCAGTTCATGGCCTGGCGCCGCAGCTACGACACTCCGCCACCGGAGCTCGAGGACGGCACCGAGTACTCCCAGTCGGACGACCCCCGCTACGCCGACCTCGCCGAGGTCCCGCGGACCGAATGCCTGCTCGACGTCGTCAAGCGTTTCGTCCCCTACTACGAGACGTCGATCCTGCCCCGTCTGGAGGCCGGCGAGACCGTCATCGTCGCCGCCCACGGAAACTCGCTGCGCGCCCTGGTCAAGCACCTCGACAAGATCTCTGACGAGGACATCGCCGGGCTCAACATCCCGACCGGGATCCCGCTGGTCTACCGCTTTGACGAGAAGGGCACGGTGCTGAACCCGGGCGGTGAGTACCTCGACCCGGAGGCCGCGGAGGCAGGCGCCGCCGCCGTCGCCGCACAGGGCGGTAAGTAGAACCCCGGGGAACGGTTTACGGGACACCCGGACGTGACATCGTCATCTTTCGCCCTGCTGTTCGGGGGAATCGCCGCCGGACTACTCGTCGGGATCGTCGTCACCGTTATCGTGACGGTCGTCCGGCGTCGGGTGGAACACCGTGAAGAGGAACGCATCCGGAGGGAGACCCAGCACAACAGGGTCTCGACCATCGCGCAGGTGATGCACTTCGCCCTCGAGGCGTCGCCGCTGGGGGTCGCGGTCGTCGACCTGCGGGAGGACCTCGTGTTCACCAACCGCAGCGTTCACGAGCTCGGCGTGGTGGACGGCCGTCACCTGGTGCCCGAGGTCTACCGCCTGGCTCAGCGGGTCTTCGACGACGGTGAGCCCCGCGAGGGTGTCCTGCACCCCGGGAGCACAGCTGTGGGGCCGGTGTTCTCCGTCGCCGTCACCGTCCGTCGCCTGGCAGCCGTTGATGACCGGTTCGTGGTGGTCTACGCCACGGACAACTCCGAGAGCGTCCGGATGGAAGCTGCCCGCCGGGACTTCGTCGCCAATGTGTCCCATGAGCTCAAAACACCGGTCGGGGCTATATCCCTGCTGGTCGAGACGATGCTGGAGGCACGAGACGATCCCGATACCGTGGAGTACTTCGGCAACAAACTCCATACTGAAACCCGGCGTATGTCCACGATGATCTCCGAGCTGATCGGCCTGTCGAAACTCCAGGGGGCGGAGTCCCTGCCGGATCCCCGCCCGGTGAGCGTCGACAGGGTCATCGACAAGGCAGTGGAGCGGTCGCGTATCGCCGCCGAAGTCGAGAATATCGACCTGGTGACCGACGCTCCCGGCGGCGCATGGCTCACCGGGGATGAGGAACTCCTGGTGACCGCCGTCGCCAATCTGATCGCCAACGCCATCAACTACTCGCCGGACGATACCCCGGTCAGCATCAGCAGGGCGGTCCGCGGACAATCCGTCGTGATCCGCGTGACCGACCGCGGCATCGGTATCGCCCCCGAAGAGCAGAAACGTGTCTTCGAACGTTTCTTCCGCGTCGACAAGGCACGCTCCCGGGCAACCGGCGGGACCGGTTTGGGCCTCGCCGTCGTCAAACACACCGTGATCAACCACGGAGGAAATGTCTCCCTCTGGTCGCAACCGGGCACCGGATCAACGTTCTCCCTGGAGTTCCCCGTGCTGGAGAAGGCTGCCGTGCCACACGA
This sequence comes from Corynebacterium glyciniphilum AJ 3170, assembly GCF_000626675.1. Lineage (NCBI taxonomy): Bacteria > Bacillati > Actinomycetota > Actinomycetes > Mycobacteriales > Corynebacteriaceae > Corynebacterium > Corynebacterium glyciniphilum. The sequence continues at coordinate 689,432 of NZ_CP006842.1, forward strand.
GGACGTCCCTGACCAGGAGAGGTTCACCGCCGCCGACCTGCTCCCGGACCGGGACTGATTATCTTCACCCGGCAGGATCGTCGCCCGGAGTTTACAATGACGTCGTCCAGAAGCAGTCTCCCCGCAATGTTCGTCATCCGCGCCGGCCGGCATACGGCCGTCATTCATACGTGAGGACCAGATTCTCCTATGTCCAGTGACCGTCCCACCGTCCTGCTCGTCGAGGACGAGGAATCACTCGCTGAACCGTTGTCGTTCCTCCTGCAGAAGGAGGGCTTCGGTGTCTACACCGCCGCCGACGGACCCACCGCTCTGAAACTGTTCGACGCTCACGGCATTGACCTGGTGCTGCTCGACGTGATGCTGCCCGGCATGTCCGGCACCGAGGTGTGCACCCAGCTGCGTGCCGTCTCCTCCGTCCCGGTGATCATGGTGACCGCCCGCGACAGTGAGATCGACAAAGTCGTCGGCCTGGAGATCGGGGCGGACGACTACGTGACCAAGCCCTACTCCGCGCGCGAACTCATCGCGCGTATCCGTGCTGTGCTGCGCCGTGGCGGCGATAACGGGGCAGATGACGGGGACGGCGATGACGGGATGGTGCTCAGGAGCCCACGGGTGGTGCTGGATGTGGAGCGACACACGGTGTCAGTGGACGGTACGTCGGTGTCTCTGCCCCTGAAGGAATTCGACCTTCTGGAATACCTCATGCGCAATGAGGGACGGGTATTGACCCGGGGCCAGTTGATTGACCGGGTGTGGGGCATCGACTACGTCGGTGACACGAAGACGCTCGATGTCCACGTGAAGAGACTGCGTTCGAAGATCGAGGAGACGCCGTCGTCCCCGTCGATCCTGGTGACCGTCCGTGGACTGGGGTACAAGTTCGAGGGGTGAGAACCGCCGCCGGCAGGAGTGACGGCCCTGTGGCAGAGGCACCGGTCGGATACCGCCCCGAAAACGACCCCGCCTTCAGATGGTCGTGGAAACAGTTCCCCTCCGGAAGGAGCTACGCCCATGGCCCCGGCAGAAACTCTGGCTACTGGGAGGGCGAATGTCCCGTCGCTGCGGCAGCCGTCGCCGGATGGATCGACAACAACGGGAACCCGGACGGCGAGTAACGGGCCATCTCCTCACGGTGACGGCAGTGTGCTGCAACCACGTCGTAGGACTCCGGTCCGATGAGCTCGCGCAGTTCCTCGGCATGGGTGGACCAGAGCGATTCACCACCGGTGTGACACCCGGGGTCGGACGTGCAGTACCAGTCGAAGTCTTCACCACCGCCACCCCAGCCGCGCCGGGTGTACTCGGTGACGGTGGTGCGCAGGACCTCGACGCCGTCCGGACGGGTCTCCCACTCCTCGAGCCGGCGTAAGGGCAACTGCCAGCACACCTCGGGTTTGGCTACGGTAAGGGCGACGTCGTTCTTCACCGCCCAGCCGTGCAGGGCGCATCCGGCGCCACCCGGGTGGTCAGCTCGGTTGGCGAAGACACATGCCCCGTTGTGCACTCGCGTCTTCAGGGCAGGCTCGGGCTCGCCGGAGTCGGTGTCATCTCCGTCGAGTTCGTCCCAGACGAGCCATGGCTCCACCATATCGTCGGCGCCATCGCGACCGTCGCCCATGACAAGGGGCCTGAGCTGCCAGTCGTCGTCGGTGAGGTGGGGGACGATTTCTGCCAGGGCACCGCGGTCATCATCGTCGGTGAGGAAGGCGCCGTGGACGCAACAGCCCACGTCGGGGTGTTCGGCGTCGATGCCGTGGCATGCGTCGGTGCCGAACCTGCACCGGTAGGTGGAGAGGAGCCACGTAAGATCGACAGAGACGATGTGTTCGGAATCCGCCGGATCGGTGAACTCCAGGTACTCGCGCGGATGGTCGGCGGGGGTCTCCTGCCCTGAACGCACCGCGAGATCCGCCGGGGTGCCTGCCGGGTAGCCGCTGGTGATGTCGGAAAGAACAGAATGTGTCACGGTGAACACCGTAGACCGGATAGGGTGGAAACCGTGCGACTAGGTGTCTTGGATGTGGGAAGCAACACGGTCCACCTCGTGGTGGTGGACATGGCTCCGGGCGGTCCGCCGACCCCGATGAGCAACTGGAAGACGCCGATGCGCCTCGTGGAGTACCTCGATGACGAGGGTGCGATCAATGCGAAGGGCGTCCGGAAGCTGATCAAGGGGGTCGGGCTTGCGGCGGAAATGTCCGAACAGTTCCACTGCGACGAGATGCTGCCGTTCGCGACGTCGGCACTGCGGTCGGCGACGAATTCCGAGGCTGTACTGTCCCAGGTCGAGGAGGAGACAGGGGTCCGGTTACGGATTCTCTCGGGTACCGCGGAGGCTGAGCTGACGTTCCTCGCCGTACGCCGCTGGTTCGGCTGGTCCGCCGGACGGATCTGTGACCTCGACATCGGTGGCGGATCACTGGAGATGTCGGTGGGGGTCAATGAGTTGCCGGACGTCGCGCTGTCGGTGAACCTGGGTGCCGGGCGTCTGACACATGACTGGTTCAGGACGGATCCGCCGAGCCGCAAGGAGATCAAGGCGCTGGCCGCGCATATCGACGAGACGTTGGAGGAGCCGGTCGCGCAGCTCAAGGAGGCGGGGCCGGTCGATCTGGCGGTGGGAACCTCGAAGACGTTCCGCATGTTGGCACGGCTCACCGGTGCTGCACCGTCCTCGGCGGGCCCGAGGGTACGCCGCGTATTGACCCGCCCGGGTGTACGGCAGCTGACCTCCTTTATCTCGAGGATGACTGCGGCGGACCGTGCGGAGCTCGAAGGGGTGTCCGTGGACCGGTCGGCACAGGTGGTGGCGGGAGCGTTGGTTGCGGAGTCGACGATGCGGCATCTGGGGATCGAGCAGCTGCAGTTGTGCCCGTGGGCATTGCGCGAAGGCGTGATCCTGCGTCGTGCCGATGCTGCGGACGCCGCGGATTTCGATCCGAACGTCGATTTTGACAGGGCGACGTGAGTTTCGGCGACACGTGATGGAGGTGACCGGCGGTCTACCGCCAAAAAAGTTCGGAGATGGCTCCGGGGAAAAGTCCTGGTGAATTACTGTTTATCGACAGTTGTGCGGGAGCGTTGATCCACCGATGTGGGCTGTACACGTGATAACTGTAAACTGTCACCTGATAATTGAGGCATGTGTGTAGGACGCCGGATGATGTGGTGGCCACCGCGGTGCCTTGTGCCCGCCGCCCGGTCTGGCGGGAGATGACCGATGATGGGAACGACGGATGAGTGAGAAGCTGACTGTTGCGGAGCTTATGGCCCGCAATGCCAAGGACGGTGCTCGCAGAGCTGACCGTCCTCGGCGTCGACGTAATCTCGAGGACGGCGGGGTCTCGGTCTCCGAACTGACCGGTTCCATTCCCGTCGTCAGTGACGAGGACCTCGATCAGGACGGTGCGGACAGTGCCGCCGAGGATCTGGCCCCCGTCGACAGTCATCCACATCAGGGTGGGCATGAGCTTGACGACGGGCCGGAGGGCTTCGACGGACACGACGTCGTCGAGGGGGAGGTCGTCGACGAGGTCGAGGAGCCCGACGAGCCTGGGGAACCCGAGGAATTCGGCGGGGTCGACACAGACCCTGCCGGTGCCCACACCGGTGAGACGTCAGGTGACGCTGATGTGGCGGCAGAGACCACCGTTCTTCCGCGCGTTGATGCCCGGGAAGAATCTCCCGCCGACGCGGATACTGACGCGAAGTCCGCGTTCTCCGACGGCGCAGCACCGGCCGAGTACACCGACGAGCGGGCCGGGGAACCCGAATCCAACGAGATCGCCGAGCAGACGGTTCCGGCCGAAGAGCAGACCGAGGCAGACCCGGACAAGATCATCGAGTACGAGGACGACGCGATCTCCTGGCCGGCACTGCTGGGGCAGACCGCTCTCGCCCTGGTCATCGGCGTCGTTATCTTCTTCGGCTTCACCCTGCTGTGGGACAAGCTGGGCACCGCCCTCGTCCTGATCATGTCAGGCATCGTCACACTGGTGTGTGTCGGAGTTGTCCATGCCCTCCTGCGTCACCGCCACACGCTGGTACTCATCCTCGCGTTCGTCGTGGGCCTGGTGATCACGTTGGGGCCGCGTCTGATCATGTCGATCTGACCCTCGCCTGTCCGACGCCGCCCGTGAGTGGCGAGCTTCACCGTCGCGTGGCACGCTGGTGCGCATGACACGTATTGCATTTATCGGTGGAGGAAATATCGGAGAGGCCCTTATCTCGGGGCTCGTGAGCGGGGAAGGTTCGGGGGACAAGCCGGACGTCGTCGTGTTCGACCCGAGCGCCAAGCGTCTGGACTTCCTCCGCGAGGAGTACGGCATCACCGGAGCGGACGACGCTGCCACCGCCGCCTCGGAGGCGAATTTCGTCGTCATTGCCGTGAAGCCCCACATTGTCCCGTCCGTCCTGGAGGACATCTCCTCAACCCTCGACAACAATGACACCGAGACCGTGGTGGTCTCGGTCGCCGCAGGCGTCAGCCTGGCGACCATGGAGTCGGGCCTGGCTGCCGGTGTCCCTGCGGTCCGCGTCATGCCCAACACCCCGATGCTCGTCGGCAAGGGCATGAGCGCCGTCGCCGGTGGCCGTTTCACCTCCGAGGAGCAGGTTGAGTCCGTGAAGGACCTCTTCGCCACCGTCGGCCAGTCCGTTGCCGTCGCGGAGAAGGACATCGACGCAGTCACCGCCGTTTCAGGCTCGGGTCCGGCCTACATCTTCATGGTTGCAGAGGCGATGACTGACGCCGGTGTGCAGCTCGGCCTGACTCGTCCCGTCGCGCAGCAGCTCGCTGTCGCCACCATCGAGGGAGCGGCCACCATGATGGCCCAGGGCGACAAGAATCCCGTGGACCTCCGTGCCAACGTCACCAGCCCTGGCGGGACGACGGCCGCCGCAACCCGTGGACTGGAGGAGAACGGTCTCCGCACAGCGTTCTTCCGCGCCATGCAGGCCTGTGTCGACCGTTCGGTGGAGCTCGGCCGTCCGGCCGGAGAAAACTGACCCTTCGGCCCCGGCACTCCCCCGTCCGGGGGTGGCGGTGAGCTGTCGGCACCTTGTGTCCCTCGAGTCACAACCGTGTCACCAGTGTCTCCCGTCTCCCGGATAGTCAGCCGTCATCTTTTGTCATTCGCGTCGCAATATTCTCAGGAATAACGATAGGATGGGGCCAGCGCCCGACGTGTCGAAGTTCTGCAGGAGGGGAAGCCTGCAGCGCGTGCGTGCGTCGTAAGGATTGGAAATTATGGCAAACAATGACAGTGGTACGTTCCTGACGGTCGCAGAGGTCGCCGAGCTTATGCGGGTGTCCAAGATGACCGTCTACCGCCTGGTTCACTCCGGTGAGCTGCCGGCGGTGCGTGTCGGCCGTTCCTTCCGCGTGCATGAGCAGGCGGTGGAGGAGTATCTGGGCGCCTCGATCTACGAGGCCGGCCAGACAGGCTAGTGCGGCCGTCCCCCTCGCGGGGGGCGGTTCCGGGGTTGTTCTGACCCTGGTTCCCCTTCAGTCCACCGGTGATGAACCGGTGGGGTGGAGGGGCTTTTTGCTGGGGTCTTTTGCTGTGGCAATGGTCCGCCGGTTAAACTGATCCCCATTCGTGTCGGATCGGTCCCGATCGGTGAGGTTCCCCTGCCGTTTGCCGTCCGCCCGCGGTGCCACGGGTACCGTGCGGGAACCGACCAGCAGCATGATCCTTAACCGAAGACCAACCACGAGGGAGGACCCATGGGTTCTGTCATCAAGAAGCGTCGCAAGCGCATGTCGAAGAAGAAGCACCGCAAGATGCTTCGCCGTACCCGTGTCCAGCGGCGGAAACTCGGCAAATAAGCCGGTGCATCACGAGGCGCGGTCCTGCCACCCCTTCCCGGGGTCGGGGCCGCGCCTCATTGCTGTGTCCGGGGTGGACCGGAGTGCCACGGGGTGGACGGGGTCCGCGAGGAGAGGGGGAGACTAGGCTCAGTGGACATGAACAGTGCGCGGCAGCTTCCGTATCATGGCCCGACCGTGACGCTCATGGTGCGGGCCGGTTGTGGTTCGTGCAGTCGGGTCAGGGAACAGATCGCCCCGATCTGCCGTGATCAGGAGGTTTCGCTGCAGGTCGTGGACGTGGATTCGGAGCGTGCCCTGGCCGTCGAGTTCGGCGACCGGGTGCCTGTTGTGCTTGTGGACGACGAGGAGATCGCCTGCTGGGAGATCGACGACGACGAGCTTGTTGATGCTCTGGGATCAGCCCGCGCCACCGGATGATTGACGGGCCTGCGAAAGAACTTGTGGTGCCTGGCCCTTAACCGGGGGTCGGTAACAGTGCTCTCCGGTGCTTTTGTTATTGGGGGGCATAAGGGGATACCGTAGGTACCTGGTACCGCATGACGGCGTCGACCACCGGTGGCCGGTGGGCGGAAAACGCCGCAGCGGAAAAAGTAACCACTGACGATTTCGCGGGAGGCTGTGCAGCCATGGCAGGACTCGGGATCACCGGACCGGCAGCCGTCCTCCTGGTCGGTTTGTCCTTCCGGTCGGCACCTGTGCCAGTTCTCGAGAAGGCCTCCGTCTCTCCGGAGGAATTGAACAGTCTGGAACGTGACCTCGTCGGTGGCGACTGCGTCACCGAGGCGCTGATCCTCTCCACGTGCAACCGTATGGAGTTCTACGTCGCCACCTCGGCGTTCCACCCGGCGCTGGATCACGTGGTCGAAACCATCGCCGCGCATGCGCAGATGGACGCGGTCGAGCTCGAGCCCTATCTGTATGTCCGCTATGCGGATGCAGCCGCGGAGCACATGCTGACCGTCGCCGCCGGACTGGATTCGATGGTCGTAGGTGAACAGCAGGTCATCGGCCAGCTGCGCAATGCGTACACCTCCGCGTCCGACAATGGCGTGGTGGGTACGGCGCTGCATGATCTCACGCAGCGTGCTCTCCGCACCGGCAAGCGGGTCCACACGGAGACCAGCGTGGACGAGGCAGGTTCCTCCATGGTCAGTTTTGCCTTGGACCATGCCCTGGCCGAGTTGGGTGTACAGGACATGTCGGGCCGTGATGCCGTGGTCATCGGCGCCGGTGCCATGGCCTCGTTGGCGTCGACCTATCTCGGTCGTTCCGGTGTCCGCCATGTCACGGTGGTGAACCGTACGGTGGGCCGCGCGGAGAACCTCGCCGCGCACGCCAGGGAGGCAGGCGTCGATGCCCACGCCGTGGGGCTGGATAGTCTGGTGGACGCCCTCAGAGGGGCGGACGTCGTCGTCTCTGCCACAGGTGCCGTCGGTACGGTGCTGGGCCCGGATGACCTGGCGGCGACACAGCTGGAACGGCCCCGCCGGATGGTTCTGGTTGACCTGTCGATGCCCCGTGACATCGACGACGCCGTGGTTGACGTTGCCTCGGGAACCGGCGCGGCCAGCGGCGCTGACGTCCGGCTGCTGAACATCGAAGAGCTCACTGCCCTCGCCGGTGACGGTGCCCGGGACGAGTCCGCCGCCCGTGACATCGTGGCCACCGAACTGTCCGAATACCTGGAGCAGGTGCGTGTGCAGTCGGTGGTGCCGACGGTGAAGGCGCTGCGTCGCCGGGCCGCCGACGTCGTCGACGATGAACTCGGCCAGCTGGTCCGACGGACCCCCGGCATGGGCGACGAGGATCGCGCTGAGGTCGCCCGTACCGTACGCAGGGTGGTGGACAAGCTTCTCCACGCACCGACGGTGCAGGTCAAGAAACTGAGTTCCCAGGACGGGACGGTGAACTACGCCGAAGCGTTGGCGACGCTGTTCAATCTGCCGTCCGGGGCAACCTCGGTGGTGTCACAGGCTATTGAGCCCGGTGACGCAGGCAAGGCGCGCATCGGAAATGTTCTGCACCAGGGCGCAGTGAACCCGCAGGAGTACGTGGAGTTCCCGGACGTGATGTCCGAGGCTCCCGACAGGACAGAGGAGGCATCGTGACCGGTGAGACTGCTGCGCCGCGGAACCTTCTCGTCGGCACCCGCGCGAGTAACCTCGCACGGACCCAGGCGGGTACGGTCCGTGACGCGCTCACGGACGTTCTACGGGGTATGTTCGCTGATGCCGCAGGTGAGGCGGAACTGCATTTCGTGCACACCCCGGGAGATGCGTCCCAGAAGGCGCAGACGCCGGTCAACCGCATCGGGGTCGGTGTGTTCACCGAAACCCTGCGCAACGCTCTGGCGGCGGGGGAGTGCGACGTTGCAGTACATTCCTTCAAGGACCTGCCCACCGCACCGGACGACAGGTTCATCATGGTCGTCCCGGCCCGTGTCGACCCTCGGGAGGTGCTCGTGAGCATCGACGGTGCGGCGCTGCGGGATTTGCCGGACGGGGCGAAGATCGGCACCGGTGCGCCGCGACGAGTATCCCAGATCCGCGCGTTGCGTCCGGATCTGGAAGTCTGCCCGCTGCGTGGCAACATCGACACCCGGATGGGACGGGTCGCCACGGGCGATCTTGATGCCGTCATGCTCGCACGGGCCGGACTCGAACGGGTCGGGGAGATCGACCGGGCATCTGAGACGGTGTCTGTCGAGGACATCCTTCCCGCACCTGCCCAGGGTGCACTGTGCGTGGAGGTCCGGGCCGATGACGACGAGGCGGTTGCGGCCGTCCTCGGACTGGACGATCCGGTGTCCCATGCGACCGCCGTCGCCGAGCGTGCCGTCCTCGCCGAATTACAGGCAGGCTGCACGGCGCCTGTCGGTGCATGGTCGACCTATGAGAACGGCACGCTGACTTTACGCGGCGGGGTTTTCGCCCTCGACGGGTCAAGACAGCTGGTCCGTGAACATTCCGTCGCCCTGGAGATTCCCGAGGGGCCGTGGCTGCACACCGCCGTCGAGCTCGGCCGTGCGGTCGGTCGCGATCTCATTGACGGCGGCGCCGCCGGAATCATCACCGACATCGTCGGTGCCCGTTGACCTGGTATTGACCGGTCTGTCGCACCGTTTCCCTGCGGCCCAGCCATGCCCCCAGCCCACCAGCACTGCCTGACCTACCTGAGAAAGTCACCTCGATGACCACTGCCGGAATTGCCCAGACGGGTCCCACGAACAGTCCACTGACTGGCCGCGGACGCGTCCTGTTCGTCGGCGCCGGCCCCGGAAACCCGGAGCTGCTGACGGTCCGTGCCCGCGAGATCCTCGAAAACACCGCCCGTGTCTGGGTCGACCCCGCTGTCACCGAGGCCGTCCGCGCCATCATCGCCGATGCCCTGCCAGTCCCGGAGGACAAACGCATCGCCGCCGAGAAGGAGTGGGAGGCCGAGCTCGAAGCAGCGAAGGCGTCCGGTGCCCGGCGTCGGCCGCGTCGTCCTGCAGAGGTCACCGCTGCCGAGATCGTGTTCGCAGCACCGCACACCACTGAAGCCGTCGCCGCCCACGCTGCTGCGGAGGAGGCTGCGCGCGAGGCGGAGACCGGTGGGTACGCCAGCTACCCGGACACACCGGACCCGGACGAGATCCGGCCGGTCGAGGCCTCCGCCGTCGCGCACGCGATGGTCGACCACGTCCGACACGGACACAGCGTCGTCCGGCTTGTCGCCGGCAACCCGGTGAGCAACCCGGCCGTCCTCATGGAACTGCAGGAGGTCGCCGCGCTCGGCGTGGAGTTCGAGGTGGTGCCGGGAATGACCGGCGCCTCGGCCCTCCCCGCCTACACCGGTATCGCCACCGGAGACGGTTACACCGCAGTCGATCTGAGGTCGGATGCGACGTCGGAGGTCGACTGGGACGGTATCGCCGCAGCACCGAAGCCGCTGATCCTCACTGCCGGTCCAGCGGATCTGCCGGTGATCACCGCGGAGCTGAAGCGGCGCGATGTCGCCGGAAGCACACCGGTCACGGTCACCTCGCACGCCACGACACGTCGACAGCGTTCCTACGACGTCACCCTCGACACGTTGAAGTCGGTTGTCGCGGCGTCGGGGCCGTTGGCCAAAGACGGGGAGATGCCCCAGGAGCTGGTCGTCACGGTCGGTACCCAGGCCAGCCGGCGCAGCAAGTACTCGTGGTGGGAGAATCGTTCGCTGTACGGGTGGACGGTGCTCGTGCCACGGGCGAAGGACCAGGCAGGTCCGATGAGTGCCCGGTTGGCCTCTCACGGCGCCATCCCGATCGAGGTTCCCACGATCTCGGTGGAACCACCGAGGAGTCCGGCGCAGATGGAACGTGCGATCAAGGGGCTTGTCGACGGTCGGTACCACTGGATCGTCTTCACCTCCGTCAATGCGGTGAAGGCAGTGTGGGAGAAACTCGCCGAGTTCGGGTTGGACGCCCGCGCGTTGGCGGGTGTCCGGGTCGCCGCCGTGGGAGCGAAGACAGCCCAGGCTGTCCGCGATCTCGGAATCACCCCGGAACTGCTGCCGAAATCCAATGCCCGCAACGCCTCGGGGCTGGTCGACGTGTTCCCGGCGTACGACCAGGACCTTGATCCGGTCGACCGGGTTCTGCTCCCGCGTGCCGACATCGCCACGGACACCCTGGTGGACGGCCTCGTCGACCTGGGCTGGTCGGTCGAGGATGTCGTCGCCTACCGCACGGTGCGTGCCGCGCCTCCCAGCCAGGAGGTCCGCGACATGATCAAGTCCGGTGGCTTCGACGCGGTGTGTTTCACCTCGTCGTCGACGGTGAAGAACCTGGTTGGCATCGCCGGCAAGCCCCACACCCGCACCATCATCGCCTGCATCGGTCCCATGGCCGCTCAGACGGCGCGTGAGCACGGGCTGCGGGTGGATGTCATGCCTGAGGTCGCCGGTGTGCCCGAGCTGGTGGATGCCCTGGCGCACCACGTGGCCGAGCTCCGCGCGGCCGGACAGCTGCCGCCGCCGCGCAAGCGCCGGCGTCGGCGCCGTCCCGCGACGGGGTAGTAGGACGGACCAGGGGTGTGCCGGGCTGATCCCGTCCGCCTGCCCCGGCGTACCATCAGCACCATGACTGATGATGTGCACCTCGTCCGCCGACCCCGCCGCCTCCGCACCACCCCGGCGATGCGTAATTTCGTCGCCGAGACCCACCTGGAGCCCAACCAGCTGGTCCTGCCGATGTTCATTGCCGACGGTATCGACAGCGCGCGTGACATCTCCGCGATGCCGGGAGTCCAGCAGCATACCGAGGAGTCCCTGCTGCGTACCGCAGAGGAGGCACTCACGGCCGGAGTCGGTTCGGTCGATCTCTTCGGTGTCCCCACCCCCGAATCGAAGGACGCCACCGGCTCCCAGGCATGGGCCGTAGACGGTGTCCTCAACCGGGGGTTGTCGGCACTGCGTCGCGAATTCGGCGATGACCTGATTGTCATGGCAGACACCTGTCTCGACGAGTTCACCGACCACGGTCACTGTGGCGTCCTCACTGAAGACCGTTTCGGTACGACCGTCATCGACAATGATGCGACCCTTCCGCTCTACGCACGGATGGCGGTCGCACAGGCCGAGGCCGGGGCGCACGTGGTCAGCCCGTCCGGGATGATGGACGGCCAGATCGCCGTGATCCGCCGAGCCCTGGACGACGCCGGTTTCCAGGACGTGTCGATTCTGGCGTACTCCGCCAAATACGCCGGCGCCTTCTACGGCCCCTTCCGGGAAGCGGTCGGTTCGTCGTTGCAGGGGGACCGCAAGACCTACCAGCAGGACCCGCGCAATGCCCGTGAGTCACTCATGGAGGTCGATCTCGACATCGCCGAGGGGGCGGACATGGTGATGGTCAAACCTGCCATGCCCCACCTCGATATCCTGCGCCAGGTCGCCGACATCTCCACCGTGCCGGTCGCCGCCTATCAGGTGTCGGGCGAGTACTCCATGATCACCGCCGCGGCACAGAACGGGTGGATCGACCGTGAAGCGGCGATCATGGACTCGTTGACCGGTATCCGGCGTGCCGGTGCGGACATCATCCTGACCTACTGGGCCACGGAAGCAGCCCACCTCCTGCGCGGCTGAGGCCAGGTTGACTAAGCTGGTCGACGATATGACACAGCAGACTTCACCGACACCGCCGAAGGTCGGACGTCCGGACGGACTGGCTCCGTCGTCCAAGAACGCGCCCGAGAATGTCCGTGACGGCGTCCGTGCCTGGTACCTCGTCGGAGCAGTGCAGGCGCTGACGGCCGTCCTGCAGCTGGTGATGAACCTGCAGGACCCGCGCGCGCTGACGAGCCAGGTGCGCGAGCAGATGAACTCTGTCTCGTTACCTGACGGAGTTTCCGAGGACACCCTGGTGACCGGCACGGCGATCCTGAACCTCCTGTTCAATCTCGTGGCGGTGGCTCTGTGCATGTACCTGACGCGACGGGTCTCCCGGGGCGGCGTGCGGAGTCGCCTCTTCCTGTGCGTCGGGTCGGTCTACCTGGCGCTCATGGCGCTGCTGCAGGTGTTCTCCAGCCCACCGGATGCCGGTGCCACTCCATTGGTTCTGCTGGTCGGTGCGGGCACGATCATCTCCGGAGTCATCGCCGTGGTCGGTATCTGGCTGATCACCCGGCCAGACAACGCCGACTGGTTCGGTCTTCCGGACAAGGCCGAGATCGAGGCCTACGCCGAGAAGATGGCGAAGCGTAGTGAAGAACTCGACAAGGAACGCGCCGAGAAGAAGAAGCGCAAGGCCCGTGAGGCCGAGGAGAAAAAGAACAGGGGACGTTGAGCCGTGCCCACCATGTTCCCGGTCTCCCACAACTCCGATCCCGGAGACCGTAACCGTGCGATCAGGTACTGGAAGCCCGGGGACGGGACACCCGGGGTGGTGAAGACAGCGGTGGTGCTGTTCCTCATCGCGGCCATTGGTCTGTTGGCCAGTGGCGCGATGATGTGGACGGCCCACCGTCCGGTCGTTGAAGATGCTGACCACATGGCCTATATCGAGACGCTGTCCTCGAATATGAGGTGGGTGGGTTCGGTACAGGTCATCGCGGCCGTGGTGATCGCCCTGCTGATTCCCGGTCTGGTGCGCGGCAACGGCCGTCGGCGCCGTTGGCTGATGATCGCGACGGCGGTCGTGATGGGCTTCACCCTCGTCGGCTGGGTCTTCAACGTCGGGGGGCTGGAGCAGCCGCTGCTGGCACTGGCCATGGCGCTTGGTGCGCTGGCGATGTACCGCCCTGCTGTACGGACGTTCTTCGGGGAGACCCCCTCAGAGCTGGAGGGCTGACCTGTGGAAGCATCGGGACGCACGGCACCGGGCCCGGGAGAACACAAAGCGGCCGTCGTACCGGAGGACCCCACGCACGGCGTCGGAGAAGAAGAACCCTCGGATGCGGTGACCCGCGCTATCGCTGATGCTCGTCGGGCCGCCCGCGCTGCGGGGCTCACTGCTGATGATGATGACTCCGACGACGGGCCCGAGCAGAGGGGGAGGGGTGGAGCCCGCCTGACATCCTTCACCTTCCACCTGGGCGACCTGGGCTCGGCGGCACATGCCGGCAAAGTTGAGGCGGCACTCAACCTCCTCCCCGGAGTGCAGGCGCGCGTGGTGTACTCCACGTCCATGGCATGGGTGACCGCGCCGGAGTCCCTCCAGCCGGATGTCCTCCGTGACGTCATGACCGATGCCGGGGTCGATTCCTGGTTGACCGTGGCCTCGTTGCGACGACGGGCCGAACGGCTCGCTCGTGCACGTCCGACCAGTGTCAACGCGCACCTGCACCGCGAGAACCGCGACCGGACTCCTCGCTCCGGTGGTTCCTTCCACCAGCTCGGCCAGCGACGTCGGCGTCAGACCGGCGGTACTGAGGTGCTGTACACCGCGCGCAACCTGATTACGGGGGCACGCCTGCTCGTCGCGGTGCTGTTCGGCCTTCCGGTTGTTGTCCTGCAACTCTTCCCCGAGTGGCAGTTCGACTACTGGCAGTGGATCTGTCTGGCCATGTCCACACCCGTCGTGCTGTGGTGTGCCTGGCCGTTCCACCGGGCGATGCTCGGCGGACTGCGACGGGGGATGCCGGCCCTCGACGCCGCTTCTTCAGCGGCGATCCTGTTGGCCTACCTCTATTCCATGGCAGAGCTGCTCACCAGTTCGACCGGTGACCTCGGGTGGCGTTCCGGCAACATCCTCATCTCCTGGGGGTACCAGACCGATGCGGTGTTCTTCGACGTCGCCTGCGGCTGCACCATTCTCCTGTTGTTCGGGCGACTGGCGTCCCGACGGACCCGCCTGCGATCACTCCTGGCGCTGAACATGTTGTCCGTCGAACGGGCCGGTGACGTCACTGTGGTGCGCAAGTCGCGGTACGGAAAGCCTGTAAAGCAGATGATCCCGTCGACGGAGGTCCGGGTCGGGGACGACGTGATCGTCGGCGTCGGAAGCGTGATCCCCTGTGACGGTGAGGTTGTCGGCGGCCGGTCGACCGTCGAGGCAGGGCCCTTCACCGGTGGGCGGGGAGAAACCGCTGTCGAAGTGGGCGCCAGCGTGTATGCGGGATCCCGGAACACCGGTGGACAGCTGAAGGTCCGGGTGAACAGGACGGGATCGCGGACCAGGATCGCTGCAGTGCGACGCTGGATCGCGGCCGCCGAACGTGAGGAGAACCGACTGGAGCAACTGGCGACCCGCACCGCGTCACTGCTGGTGCCGTGGGCGGTGGCCATTGCGGCCATTGCAGCGGTGGGCTGGTTGACCATCGCGGAAAGTGTCACCGCGGCAGTCGCCACGGCTCTCACCGTCCTGGTTTCTGTCGCTCCCGTGGCCCTTGCCCTGTCCACCACGCTCGCCCTCCGCCTCGGTCTGGCTCGCGCCGCCTCGAGCGGGATGCTGTTGCGTGACACCGGTACCGTCCACCGTCTCGCGGCGGTCGACACCATCATCTTCAACCGTGCCGGGACGTTGACGACCGGCCCGATGAACGTGGTCGGGGTCACCGCTGCCAAGGGAGAGGTCGCCGAACTGGTGCTCCGGGTGGCGGGTGCACTGAGTCTCGAGAGCCCGCACGGCGTGTCGCGGGCGATTGTCCGGGCGGACCGCGAGTCCCGCGACAGTGGTGCCGGAGGAGACAAAGTCCCGCACTGGCTGGAGGCCGGCCCGGTCGAAGTCGACCCCAGGGGCGTCTTCACCGCCACGGTCGATCTCCCTGTCACTGATCCGGGGACCGGGGAGCAGACGGTCCGGCCTGTCCAGGCAGAACTGTGGCGCCCCCGTGATCTCTCGGAACTCGGCGACCCGACCCTGGCCAACGCTGTCCTCAGCGGTGGGGCTCCTCTCGTCGTCAGCTGGAGGGGGAAGGCACGGGGCGTCATCAATGTCGCGGACAGCATCAAACCCGATGCGGAGTCCTCCGTGCACTGGCTGGAGGACGCCGGTGTGGAAACGTACATGCTCTCGCGGGACACTTATCCCGTCGCACGTCGCATGGCGGACTCGATCGGGATCTCCAAGGTGCTCGCCGGCATCATCCCCGCGCGGAAGGCGGCGACCGTGCG
The DNA here is from genome assembly GCF_000626675.1 of Corynebacterium glyciniphilum AJ 3170. Taxonomy (NCBI): domain Bacteria; kingdom Bacillati; phylum Actinomycetota; class Actinomycetes; order Mycobacteriales; family Corynebacteriaceae; genus Corynebacterium; species Corynebacterium glyciniphilum. The sequence goes on from NZ_CP006842.1 coordinate 704,847, forward strand.
TAGCGTGCATGCCCAGGGGGCCACCGTCGCGATGGTCGGCGACCAGGACGTCCTGGACTGCCTTGATGTCGCTGACGTCGGAATTCTGATGGGGTCGGCGGACAGGCTGGATAATCTGGGCGGTGACCACGGCCAGGCGAGGGGGCTCGATTCCGCCGCCAGCGATGTCGTGATCATCAGGGAAGATGTTGCTGTCGTGGCGGAATCAGTGAATCTCGCCCGCCATGTTCGCGCCACGGTCGACTGGAACCTCTGGCTTGCCTGGGGATACAACATCATTGCCCTCGTCCTCGCCGTGTCGGGGTTCCTCAATCCACTCCTGGCGACCGCTCTGATGCTGGGGTCGTCTCTGCTGATCGAATGGCGGTCCGCACGCATCAGTCACCGTGACTACAGCATCGGTGATCCCCTCGGACGTGAGGGAGCCGATGTCTCCGGGAGCCGGTCTGATACCCGGCTCGGGAGACTGCGTGCCTGGGCCGGTGAGAACCTCAGTCCCTGGCAGTCGCGGTGAGACCGTGAAACCGGTGCCGTCAGGAGTCAGTTGGCACTGAATCGGGCCGGGACGAACGCTCCGGGTACGCCCCCCGACCATCACTGCTGAAGCAGCCGTTCACCCGGGCACCTGCTCCTGCAGGCCGGTCATTATGCTGGGGGCAGTTGGATAAGCGATCTGAAGGAGTGGCAGATGAGTGGACGGACGAACAGCTCGGCGGCGATGGACCGGGCGAGGGGGGTCACGCCCGGCGGGGTGAACTCGCCTGTACGCGCATTCGGCTCGGTCGGGGGGACTGCACCGTTCATTGCCTCTGCGGCGGGGTCGAGGCTCACCGACATCGACGGAAACGACTATGTCGACCTGATCTGTTCCTGGGGGCCGATGCTCCACGGCAACGCCCATCCCGCAGTGGTCGAGGCAGTCTGTGAGGCGGCCGGAAAGGGACTGTCCTTCGGTGCGCCGACCCTTGCCGAGACGGAGTTGGCACAGGAGATCATCGACCGCACCAGCGTGGAACGGGTGCGGTTGGTGAACTCCGGTACAGAAGCAACGATGTCAGCGGTCCGACTCGCCCGCGGGTTCACCGGCAGGGACAAGATCCTGAAGTTCAACGGGTGTTACCACGGGCACGTGGACTCTCTGTTGGTTGCCGCGGGGTCCGGTGTCGCGACGCTGGGGCTGCCCGATTCGCCGGGGATCACCGCGTCTGCCGCTGCTGAAACGATCGTCGTGGACTACAACGACCTTGACGCTGTCCGCGCCGCGTTCGCTGACAACCCCGGTCAGATCGCCGCGGTCATCGCAGAGGCGAGTGCGGGCAACATGGGCACGGTGCACCCGCAGGACGGGTTCAACGCCGCCGTGAAGGAGATCGCCCACGCTGACGGTGCGCTGCTGATCCTCGACGAGGTCATGACCGGTTTCCGCACCTCACGTTCCGGATGGTTCGGGGTGGACGGTGTCGCCGGTGACCTGACGACGTTCGGCAAGGTCGTGTCCGGCGGGATGCCGGCCGCTGCCTTCGGTGGGCGGGCCGAGATCATGGATATGCTCGCGCCGGAAGGGCCGGTCTACCAGGCGGGGACACTGTCGGGAAATCCGGTCGCGACGGCGTCGGGACTGGCGTCGCTGCGTCTGGCGGACGAGTCAACCTACACCACGTTGCAGAGCAATGCCGACCGGCTGTCTTCGCTGATCAGTGAGGCATTGTCGCGGGAAGGCGTGGCACATCACATGCAGCGGGCCACCACGATGCTGTCGATCCGGTTCGCCGAAGGTCAGGGACACAACTTCGCTGAGATGCAGGCGGCGGATACATTCCGCTATGCACCGTTCTTCCACGCCCTGCTGGATAACGGGGTGTTCGCACCGCCGAGCGTCTTCGAGACCTGGTTCGTGTCGACTGCCTTGACCGATGATGACTTCGGGCGCATCGAGACGGCTCTGGCTGCGGCCGCGAAGGCGGCTGCAGCGGCGACGGCAGTGTAGGCAGGGCAGCCAGCCTCCCAGCGCCTAGGAGGAGAGCGCTTCCTGGATCATCGGAACATAGCGCTCCAGAGTCCAGGGGACGGTGAGAGGGTTGATCATCGACGACGCCGTCACGAAGGACTGGTCGGTGGGGGCGACCTCGGCACCGTCGCGTATTGCGGTGACGTTGCCGTAGACCGGGTTGTCGTGCATCTCCCGACGGTTCGCGTCGTCGGAGTAGAAGGTGAAGATCAGGTCGACGTCATTGAGTCGGTCTGCGTCCTCGAGGCTGAACTGGGCGGAATCGGTGCCGACGACCTCGTCGTCTTTCATCTCCTCCACGACGGGCGCTGTCTGCAGGCCCAGGTTGGCGACCATCGCCGCACGTTGCTCGGTGGGGAGGAACACGCCCATGTTCTGGGCGGGTCCCTGATTGTAGATGAACGCGAAATCATGGTCGGCGAAGTCAGGGTGTTCATCACGGACAGCGGCGAAATCGTCCTCGATGCCGTTGATGAGATCCTCGGCGCGGTCAGGTTCGCCGAGCGCGGTGGCGATGGTGGTGATCTGGTCTTCCCAGTCGATGGTCCAGGGGTGTTCGGGGTACGCGACGGTGGGGGCGACCTCGCTGATCTGGTCATACTGGTCCTGGGTCAGGCCGGACCACGGGGCCAGGACCAGGTCGGGGTCCAGCGCCGCGATTTCCTCGGCGCTGACCTCCTCGCCTCCGGTGATGAGTTCGGGGAGCTCCCCGCCCTCCTCCTCGACTGCTTCACGGACCCAGGGGAGCTGGCCCGAATCATCGGCTCCCCACTCGTAACTCTCGGTGCCGACCGGGGTGACCCCGAGTGCGATGGCAGTTTCAGCGGATCCCTGCCCCAAGGTGACGACGCGTTCGGGTTTCGAGGTGATCTCGGCCTCGCCGAGTGCGTGGGTGATGGTCGTCGGCGTGAAGTCGTCGTCCTGGTTGTCCTGGGCGGTGGTGTCCGAACTGGAGGAACAGGCGACGAGGAGTGTGGCGGTGAGGCAGGATGCTGCAACGGCGGCCAGTGTACGGTTCTCCGGGCGTCGGAGGATGAAAGTCATGAGGGTAGGCTAGCATAGCTGCTAATGGTGACTGGCGTTCACCTCATCGTGGGCGGGGAGTCGTTCACTTATGAGCTGAGCACCATGCCAGGTAGTGTCAGACACCATGACAACGATCGTCCACCTCGTCCGGCACGGGGAGGTTCACAACCCCGACCGCATCCTCTACGGTCGCCTGCCCGACTGGCACCTCAGCGTCCGCGGCCGTCAGATGGCAGCCGCGATTGCCGCTGACCTGTCCGATCATGACGTCACCTACGTCGTCTCCTCACCGCTGGAGCGTGCCCGCGAAACTGTGGCACCGCTGGCGGAGGCGCTCGGAGTCGCCCCGCAGGTGGACGATGACCTCCTTGAGGCGGGGAACGATCTGGAAGGGCTGCACATCAAGGGCGTGCGTTCAGCTCTGTGGAACCCGAAGCGGTGGCCGATGCTGACGAACCCCACCGTCCCGAGCTGGGGCGAGCCGTACACCGAGATTCTCGACCGCATGTGGCGTGCGGTCGACCGTGCCCGCCGGGGGGCTGAGGGTGGTGAAGCGGTGTGTGTGACCCATCAGCTTCCCATCGTCTGCGTTCAGCGGGACGTCCAGGGGCTGCCGCTGAGACACAACCCGGCTGCGCGTCGGTGCGAACTCGCGTCGGTGACCTCCCTGGTCTTCGAGGGCAACGACCTCGTCGACATGGTCTATTCGGAGCCTGCACAGGAGATCTGATTCCGTGATGAACGTGAAACAGCAGGGACGACGGGTGACTGCCGTTGTGATCGCCGCGTCGTTGGCATTGGCCGTGTCCGCCTGTGGCGAGGACAACACGGCTGGGACAGATGCCGTGGCGAGTGGCGGTACCTTCGAATTCGTCTCCCCGGGCGGCCAGACGGAGATCACCTACGACGAAGGCGACCGCGAACCGGTGGGCGACCTCCAGGGTGAATCACTGATGGAGCCGGAGGAGATGATCACCCTCGAGGACTACAAGGACCAGGTGGTCGTCCTGAATTCCTGGGGACAGTGGTGCGGCCCGTGCCGTAGCGAAGCTGACGATCTGCAGCGGGTCCAGGAGAAGTTCGAGGACGACGGCCGTGGAACCATCCTCGGCATCAATGTGCGTGACTCCGTGGCGGACAAGGCCCGCGACTTCGTCACGGACAACGGGATCACGTACCCCTCCATCTACGACCCGCCGTTCAAGTCCGCGCTCGCGCTGGGTGGCTTGCCGGCGTCGGTCATCCCGACGACCATCGTGCTGGACAAACAGCACCGTCCTGCGAAGGTCTTCCTCCGCGAGATCAACGACGACGAGCTGTGGGCGGCCGTTGAGCCGTTGCTGAACGATGAGTGATCTCGGAACCGCGTTCTCCGAGGCGGTGACCACCGGCCCGATTCTGCTGGCCCTGGCGGCCGCCGCGGTCGCGGGTCTGGTCTCTTTCGCCTCGCCCTGTGTGATTCCGCTGGTTCCGGGCTATGTCTCCTATCTCGCGGGAGTCGTCGGTGCGGATACCGAGTACACCAGGGAAGGCACGGTGGTGACCGGTCGCCGGGGGCGGGCCGGTGGCGCGGCTCTGCTGTTCGTGGCCGGTTTCACCGTGGTCTTCGTCCTCGCCACCGCGACTGTTTTCGGTGCGATCAGTGCATTGATGATCAACCAGGAAACACTCATGCGCGTCGGTGGTGTGGTGACGATCATCATGGGCATCGTGTTCATGGGGTTCATCCGCCCGTTGCAGAACGACACCCGCATGGCGCCGAAGCGGTGGTCCACCCTCGCCGGTGCACCACTGCTCGGGGGGGTGTTCGCCCTGGGCTGGACACCCTGCCTGGGCCCGACCCTCGCCGCGATCATCTCCGTGTCCGCCGGCACGGAAGGTATGACCGCCGCGCGCGGTGTCATTCTCATCATTTCCTACTGCCTGGGCCTGGGACTACCGTTCATACTTGTTGCCCTGGGCTCTGCCAAAGCGCTCCGGGGAGTCGGCTGGCTGCGGAAACACTCCCGCACTATCCAGCTCATCGGCGGTGCGCTGCTGATCATCGTCGGCATTCTGCTGGTCTCCGGCCAGTGGGCCCTGTTCGTCGACTGGATCCGTCAGGGTCTGGTCTCCGACACCACGCTGCCGATCTAGGCTTCAACCGAGTTCCTCTCCCGAAAGGTTTCCATGATCCGCTGGTTCCTGCGTCTACCGAAACGGGCCTGGCAGTGGCTGACCCGTATGCGGACGGCACTGGTCCTGCTGTTCCTCCTCGCTCTCGGTGCTGTTCCCGGTGCACTGCTGCCGCAGCGTTCCTTGAACGCCGGCAATGTCACCGAGTTCATCGAGAACAACGGTCGGATCGGTGAGATCTACGACAAGCTCGGACTGTTCGACGTCTTCAGCTCGCCGTGGTTCGCGGCGATCTACGTTCTGCTCTTCCTGTCACTGATCGGCTGCATCCTGCCGCGCAGTTGGGATCACTACAAGGCACTGCGGACCCGTCCGCCGTCGGCGCCGAAACGTCTGACCCGGATGCCGAACTTCGTGGAAGGTACGGTCGAGGCACCGGCCGAGGAGGTCCAGAACCAGGTCACCCGGCGTTTCCGCAAGTGGCGTGGCGGGGCTACCGAAGCCGCGGACGACCGGGCGGGGAAGTGGTCGTTCGCTGCGGAGCGGGGCTACCTCCGCGAGGCGTCCAACCTGGTGTTCCACTTGTCGCTGGTCGGAATTCTGGTCGCGGTGATGGCGGGACGACTGGTGTACTACGAAGGCCAGGTCATTGTGATTGCGGGGACGGATTCCGCCAGCTCTGAGTTCTGCAACTCTGCCGTCGCCAACTTCGACTCGATGCGTCACGGCCCACTCTTCGACGGCACCACCCTGACCCCGTTCTGCGTGAATGTGAAGAACTTCGAGGCGGAGTACCTGCCGTCCGGTCAAGCGACGAGCTTCTCCTCGGATATCGACTACGCCGAGGGAGAGGATGCGATGCTGCCCACGGATGAGTGGGACAAGACTCAGCTTCGGGTCAACCACCCGCTCAACGTGGACGGCGATCTGGTGTACCTCCAGGGGCACGGATATGCGCCGACTTTCACCGTTACCTGGCCGGACGGGGAGACCCGTACCGAGACTATCCAGTTCCGTCCGGACGACCTGACATACTTCCTCTCGTCTGGCGCGATCAAGATGGACCCGCCGGCCGGCATGTACGAGGATCTCTATGACCGACGCCAGAATCAGCTGGCGATCCAGGGACTCTTCGCTCCCACCGCAGAGTTCTCGGGTGAGAACGATTCCCTGCTGACGTCGAGTTACCCGGCGATGAACGATCCGGCCGTCGCCATCGACATCTACCGGGGTGACACCGGACTGGATGCCGGGACCGGGCAAGACATCTTCTCCCTGGATTCCACGCAGCTGCACAGTGGTGCGCTGCAGAAACTGGACCGGGTCAACCTCATGGAAGGGGAGTCCGTCACCCTGGACGATGGTACAGAGATCAGCTTCGATGGGGCTGAAGAGTTCGTTAACCTGCAGGTCAGTCGAGACCCGACGACCTCGTTCGTCTTGGGTTTCGCTCTGCTGATGCTGATTAGCCTGGTCGGATCTCTGACCATCAAGCGCCGCCGCTTCTGGGTGCGTGTCACCGATAATGGCGACGGTACCTCCCACCTGCAGATTGCCGGGCTGGCGAGGACCGATTCCGCCGGCTGGGGCCGTGAGTTCAACCGGATCGCCGAGGAGCTTCTCCACCTCGATGAGGAGGAGCTTGATGAAGAGTTTGAGCAGACCGACGGCGAATGGGAAGACTGGGAAGATGAGCTCGAGCGTGAGCTCCACAGGGAGGTGACTTCCGGCGAACTCGCAGATACGTCCGGTGAAGACCCGGATTCGGAACAAGACCGTCCTGAGGAATGCTAAAGACCAGCTCACTTTTGGTTTCCACTCCAGGTGAGCAGTAACGTGGACCGAGTTACGGTCCAGTCATAATCGACGGAGGAACTGACGGATGGATATCCACGACGTCAATGAGGGGCTGGCGGATTTTTCTGACCTGGCCTACATCACCACTGTGGCGTTGTACCTGCTGGCGCTCGCAGTCTCCCTGGTGTTCTACGGGATGTATCGGTCTGCCACGGAAACCCGTCGCGAGCGCGCCCGTATCCTCGGTGAGAACAAGGCCGGACGTGACAAGGAGAAGGTGTCCGTCGCCGCAGGATCTGGGCGAGCCGACGGTGCTGTAGACAGTGACACGGTCGACAGAGATGCTCTTGATGGCGGTAGCCACGATGTCTCGGGTATCGCCACGGGCTCCCTGGCAGAAAAGGACCTGCCGAAGAACTTCCAGGTCGATGCACTGCGTGAGAAGTTCCGTCGGACGGACCGGTGGGGCGGCATGGCGCAGGCCGTGATCTGGCTCGGCGTGGCCATGCACATCCTGTTTGTGGTCGTCCGTGGACTTGCTGCGAACCGATTCCCGTGGGGGAACCTGTTCGAGTACGTCTCCGTGGTTTCAGGCGTGGCGATGGTTATCGCCTGCTACGTCCTGCGCCGCAAGGCTATGCGCGTACTGTGGCCGTGGATCCTCACCCCGATCGTTCTTCTGCTGTTCTACGCGGGTACGGAACTCTACGCCGACGTGGCTCCGGTCGTCCCGTCGCTGAATTCCTACTGGTTCGTCATCCACGTTTCGGTGGTGTCGATCGGTGGTGGCATCGGCCTTGTCTCCGGCATGGCGTCACTGCTCTATGTGCTGCGAAGGGCTCAGCCACGTGGACAGGAAAAGGGGTTCTTCGGGGTGCTGGCCACTCCGTTGCCAGATGCCTCCAAACTGGATGCCCTGGCCTACCGGGCAGCGATCTGGACACTCCCGATCTTCGGGCTCGGCGTGATCTTCGGCGCTATCTGGGCTCACGCCGCCTGGGGCCGCTTCTGGGGCTGGGACCCCAAGGAAACCGTCTCCCTGATCACCTGGATTCTCTACGCTGCCTACCTGCATGCCCGGGCAACACCGGGGATGCGCGGCAAGCCCGCTGCCTGGATCAATGTCCTGGCTTTCGCCACGATGGTCTTCAACCTCTTCTTCATCAATATCGTCATCTCGGGTCTGCACTCCTACGCCGGACTGAACTGATATGGCGCAGCACCCCGACCGCCGGATCACCCGACTGCTGGTGACCGGCGGTGCCGGTTTTATCGGCGCGAACTTCGTTCACCGCACCCTCGCGACCCGACCGGGCGTCCGGATCATTGTCCTGGACGCTATGACCTACGCGGCGAACCCCGCGAACCTCGCCGGAGTCACGGAGGACGACGGCCTCCGCGTAGTGGTCGGGGATGTCTGTGACTCCGGGCTGGTGGACGGTCTCGTCTCCGACGTGCACAGGGAGGCGATGGCGGACGGAGGCAGTGCCGCCGTGGTGCATTTCGCGGCCGAGAGCCACAATGACAATGCCCTGCGGGACCCGCTGCGGTTCGTGCGTACCAATACCGAGGGCACCGGGGTCGTCGCCGATGCATGTGTCCGACACGGTGTCCATCTGCACCACATCTCCACGGACGAGGTCTTCGGTGATCTGCCGCTCGACAGTGGCGAACGCTTTACCGTGGACACCCCGTACGCCCCCTCGTCGGTGTATTCGGCGTCGAAGGCCTCCGCTGACCACTTGGTGCGTGCGTTCGTGCGTAGTCATGGTCTCAGTGCAACGATCTCGAACTGCTCGAACAATTACGGCCCGCGCCAGCATCCCGAGAAGTTCCTGCCACGTCAGATCACTGCTCTCATCGACGGTGAGAGCCCCCGTCTGTACGGGGCGGGAGACAACGTCCGGGACTGGATCCACGTTGACGATCACAACGATGCGGTCTGGGCGATCCTGGACCGTGGCATCTCGGGGGAGACGTACCTCATCGGCGCCGATGGTGAGCGGTCGAACAGACAGTGCGTGGAGACGCTACTGCAGTTGTTCGACCGGGACCCGGGGGACGTCGTCCACGTGACCGACCGTCCCGGGCATGACCGTCGTTACGCGATAGATCCGTCCTCGGTCGAGTCACTGGGGTGGAGGCCGAAGTACACCGACTTTGCGGTCGGGCTGGCGGACACGGTGCGGTGGTACCGGGATCATCGCTCGTGGTGGGAAGTTAGCCGTAAGGACGCAGAAGAAACGTACCGGGATACGGAACAGGTCATCGACTGACCTGCCTTGGGGGTGATGATCGGGGGGAGTGAAAATTGTGTGTGAGCTGGCACACACTGCTTTATGTGCGATTCCCCGGAGTTGTTGTTCCAGATCATCGCTTTCGCGAACGTAAATAAGGGTAGGGTGACCGATGTAAGTCTCCACTAGCCTCACCCGGCGCCACACCGGGGAAAGGATCACCAGCATGACCATGTCCCGAGTAGTCACTGTCCCGTCCGCCCGCCGCACGTGGCGCACGCTCCTCCTGACCGGTGCAGCGGTACCGCGCCTGGCCAGCGCCCAGCCTGCTGACGGTTACCAGGTCGGGGACGAGGCCGTCGTCCTGCCGAGCCCACCGGCGGACTTTTCTCTCACGCTGCCCGGTACGACCCTGGCGCACGGCCAGTCCGCGGAGGTGCTCACCCGGCTTCCGCACGGTCCGACACTGTACTGGGAGATCTCGACCGATTGCCCACGCACCATCGCTCCGGAAGAGACCGACCTTGGAAGCGTCTTCGGTAAAGGCGTCAACCCTGCACCGGACGAGGTCGACCACTACATCCTGACTCCGTACGACATCACTTTTCTCGGTGACGGCGGTGACGGGAACCCTGTCCTCCAGTCGGCGGTGGCGGTACCGGTGCTGATTGCTGCGGATACCGTCGGTAACGCCGTGGATCCGTTGTTGTACTCCGCGGAACTGCACGGTGGGGTCGATCCGGCCGACATGGTCCCCGGCGTTCTCGACAAGCTTGTCGAAGGCAGGACATACCGTGGAGCCGTGCTGGGCTGCGTCCGTAATGATGGATCCGGTGCGGCACGTAAGCCTGTCGGGGTCCGTTTTCTTTTCCAGGCGGAGGGGGCTGACCTCGACCCGTTGCACACCGGCCGTGTGGTCTGGCGGTGAAAACGTGGTCCAACCACATGGTCACCGTCGATGTGTCTGAACGCGAGAATGCTACTGGAACTAATCTGTCACGGAGAATTCGGCCTGCACTATCCTCGTGGGCATGACAGTTTCGCAGAAGTGGAGGCGTGCGCTGCTCGCCGGAGTAACCATCCCGGCCGTTGTCCTCGTCGGTTGCTCGGTGGGGGATGGTGCGACCGTTGGTTCTGAAAGCACCGAGGATGCTGCGACCGGGGATGGCGTCGACGGTGGTGGCGTCGACGGTGAAGGGGACGGCGGTGACGACGAGAACGAGCTGATTTCGGAACTTGACCTGGACGGGGCACCGGAGGGGTTCCGTCCCACCGAACCGGGCACCGAACTGGATTTCGGTGACGCCGCCTATGTTGTCACTCAACGTCCCGCGGAAGAGGACGCAGCGAACCCGGAGCCACACCAGTTCTGGAAGGTCACTGCGTCGGGGTCGGAGACTCTCGATGTCGACGAGGTACCCCTGACCGAGGGCAATGACGATGTGGAGGAGTTCGTCTGCCTGACCTACACCCTCACTTTTCTGGGAGAAGACCCGGTAGAGGCCGATCAGGATTCCGGGGCTGTCACTGCGCCGGTGCTCGTGCCGGCTGATGACGAGGGCACCGGCGCCAATGTCATCCAGCGTGCTGACCCGGAGACTTGCGGCGTGGATGAACAGGACCTTCTGCCTTCCAGGCTCGCTGATATCGACGAGGACGCGACCTACGAGTCCGCGGTACTCAGTTACGTCGACAAGGAGAAGACCCGCGGTATCAGTCCCACTGGTCTGGCCTTCACCTATGACCTGGCTGAGACCGCTGTTGCCGAGGACGGTAGCCCGGCTGACGCGTCAGATTCGCCGGTGATCGAACCGATCCACTGGAACTGATCGCGGCGAGAATCAGGCCAGGAAGGACGGCCGGGCCTTCTTCAGTAGGGCCAGGCCCTTCTTCAGTTGCCGGGGACCGGTCTGCTCTGCGATCTCCGGGTTGGCGGTGAATGCGGCGTCCGAACGCACTTCGGGTGCATTGGAGGCGTCGGCGCGCAGCATGGAATTCGGGAGAGAGAGCTTCAACAGTGTGCGCTGAACCTGCATCAACTGCTTGGGGAAACTGTCGGTGTTGTAGGGCAGACCGTACTCATCGGCGATGCTCTCGACCTGCTTGCTGATCTCTGCGAGATGGTTCGACGGCATGTCGGGGAAGAGGTGGTGCTCGATCTGGTAGTTCAGGTTGCCCGACAGGACCGACAGGACGGGACCCCCGCGGAAGTTCGCTGAACCGAGCATCTGGCGCAGGTACCATTCGTCCTGCGTCTCTTCGCTGAGGGTACGTCGGGTGAAAGTCTCCACGTCATCGGGAAAATGGCCGCAGAAGATCACGGCGTAGGCCCACACGTTACGTGTGAGATTCGCCATCAGGGCGGTCTTCAGCGCAGCACCGGCTCGACGCTTCGCGCCTGCGACACGGGTGAGCTTCCTGCCGTCCTTTGTGCCCGGGAAGAGATAACCCGTGGCTGCGGCGATCGCCGGGAAGCCAATGTAGTCCTTGCCGAACTGTCGTCCGGTTTTTGCGAGGGCGTCGAGCAGACGGGGTTTGGTCTCCTCCCAGCTTTGGCTGCCTGTGAAATACCGGCCCAGTTCGACATCGTAGAAGCCGACGGCGAGTTCGAAAAGGCTGGCCAACACCACGTTGATCAGCGGCTGCATCAGCGCCTGGGGTGTCCACTTACGGTCCCGGGTGACCCGCAGGACTCCATATCCCACGTCATTGTCCATGCCGATGATGTTGGTGTAGGTGTGGTGGACCACATTGTGGGAGTGCTTCCAGCCCGAAGAGGGGCCGGTGTTGTCCCACTCCCAGGTGGAGGAGTGGATCTCCGGGTCGTTCATCCAGTCCCACTGCCCGTGCATCACGTTGTGGCCGATCTCGAGATTCTCGAGGATCTTCGCCAGGCCGAGCATCATGCCTGCAGGCACAGCGACGGTGGAGGACGTCGCTGTGGCAATGCGGGCAATCAGGTCGAGCGCCCGCTGGGTGCGGATGAGGGACTTGATGTAGTCGGCGTCTTTGCCGCCGAGGGATTCCCGGTGGGCTTTTTCAATCGCGGACAGACGGCGACCGATGTCGCGGACGTCGTCATCCGACAGGTGGGCGTAGGCGGTGATGTCCTGAACAGCCATGTGTCGTCGCTCCTTCGTTGGTAGTGGGGCTCGCTGATGGCGTTGGTGTAGCGGTCAGTTGCTGGCGATGTGGAGGTATCCCGACGGGACGCTGCAGCAGGTACGGATCTGCTCGCCGGGGCCGTATGTGGCACCGTCTCTCAGATCTACGGCGGTGCCGTCGGTAATCGGGGTGACGCACGTCCGGCAGATACCCATGCGGCAGCCGTGCACCAGACTGACGCCGCAGTTCTCCGCCGCGTCGAGAATGGTCGTTGACCCTGTGGAGGTGGTGACGATACCGGTGTCGCCGAACTCGATGTCGCCACCGAGGTCGGCCGGGTCGGGCGAGGTGCCGGCGTTGCCGGAGGCCGCGCCCTGAGCGTGGAAAGTCTCGGTGTGGATATCGGGAAACGTCTCGGTGAGTGTCTCGAGCAGCTGTCCGGGGCCACAGGCAAATGCTTCCCGGGTCTCCCAGTCCGGGACTGCGGCAGTCACGTTCTCCACCCTCAGACGTCCGTCGCGGGAAGAGTTCCAGGTGATAAGCCGATAGGACGGGGTCTGTGCATCAAGGGCGTCGAGCTCATCGGCAAAGGGTTCGGGAGGGCGCGGGCCGCGCTCGCTGTGGATGTGGACGACGTCCGGCCACGTGTCCGCGGTGTGTTCTTCGCGGATCCAGCGCACCATCGACATCACGGGAGTGATGCCCGCACCAGCAGTGACGAAGAGCAACCGCTTCGGTACAGGCGACGGTAGATGGAAATCCCCGCCGGGGGCGGTCAACCGGATGATCTGTCCGACGGTGGCGTATTCGGCAAGGTGGCCGGAGACCTCTCCTCCGGGTACGGGCTTGACGGTGACGGTGAGGGTACGGGACCGACCGTGCCCGGCGCGGACCGGCGCATTCGTCAGGGAGTAGCAGCGCCATCGCCAACGGCCGTCAATGTCCAGGCCGAGACCGATGAACTGGCCGGCGTGGAAGGCGCCCGCCATGCCTGGTCCGGGTGAGATGGTGAGCGTGGTGTAGCCGCCGTCGCGGGAAACGGCCATGATGCGGCCCCGTACCTCCCGGCCACGGAGCGGATCGAAAAGTCCGGCATAGTCCGTGGGTGTCAGGGGGGTCGTCAGTTTCTTCAGGGCAGGCGTGAGTGGTTTCGTGGCACGGGCCACGACCTTCCCGAGTCGCACTTTGTTCATCCCAACGACATTACAGACAGAAAGATATATGTTTCAAGATAAAGTTGCTGGGAATGTCCTGTCGACATCATGCCTGAGGGCTCTGCCGTATCCTCCACGACGCTGTGACGTTATGGTAGTGGGCATGCATGACATCACCGACCTCGAGATTCCGGGCGCCTGGGTCGCCGAACCCCGCGTCTTCGGCGACGATCGTGGCACCTTCCATGAATGGTTCCGTGCGGACATCGTCGCTGAGAAGCTCGGGCATCCCCTCGATGTTCCGCAGGCAAACCTGTCGACCTCACGGGACGGCGTAATCCGTGGCGTCCACTTCGCAGACGTTCCCCCGGGCCAGGCGAAGTACGTCACCTGTGTGGCAGGACGCGTTGTTGATGTCCTCGTGGATCTGCGGCGCGGTTCACCGACCTTCATGAAGCACGTGTCCGTGGAACTCTCCGCAGCAAACCGCAGGGGCATCTACATTCCGATCGGCGTCGGCCACGCTTTCGGCGTGCCCGCCGGAGTGGGGGAGGCGACGGTGAGCTACCTGGTCTCTGAAGGGTACGATCCTGCTGCTGAGCACGCTGTCAGCCCGCTTGCCCCTGCACTTGACATCGACTGGGCCGCACACGGCGTCGCTGACAGTGCCGGGGACGTCGTGCTGTCAGACAAGGACCGGGCAGCCCCCACCGTCACAGAGATCGAGCGCGGTGGCTTGGCTCTTCCGTCGTGGAATGAGTGCCGTGGCTGGGAAAAGGAGTTGCGACTGGCGTGGGAACAGGCGCAGAGCGACGCCGAGAACTGGGAAGGTGAGTGATGCGCGGCATCATCCTGGCCGGTGGTACCGGATCCAGGTTGCGACCCATCACTCTCGGGGTGTCCAAGCAGCTTGTCCCTGTCTATGACAAGCCGATGATCTATTACCCGCTGAGTACCTTGATGCTGGCTGGAATCCGCGAGATCCTCGTCATCACCACACCTGAGGACAATGACCAGTTCCGGCGACTGCTCGGCGACGGTTCGCAGTTTGGCGTCAGCATCGTCTACACCGTGCAGGACGCACCCAACGGCCTCGCTGAAGCGTTCGTTCTCGGCGCCGAGTTTATCGGTGACGAGCCGGTCGCCCTGGTGCTCGGCGACAACATCTTCTACGGTGCGGGGCTCGGCTCCCAGCTGCGTCGTTTCCACGACGTCCAGGGCGGAGCGATTTTCGCGTACTGGGTCGCTGACCCCTCGGCGTACGGTGTGGTCGATTTCGACGAGCAGGGGACGGCAACCTCACTGGAAGAGAAGCCGGACGACCCGCGGTCCAACTTCGCGGTGCCCGGTCTGTACTTCTATGCCCCGGATGTGGTTGATGTCGCCAGAGGGCTCAAGCCGTCCGCACGTGGAGAACTGGAGATTACCGACGTCAACCGGGCCTACCTCGATCGGGGAGAGCTTCAGGTAGACATCCTCCCACGGGGGACCGCCTGGTTGGACACGGGGACGGTCGACAACCTCATGGCTGCAGGCGATTTCGTACGCACTATCGAGGAACGCCAGGGACTCAAGATCGGCTGCCCTGAGGAAGTCGCCTGGCGGATGGGGTACCTGACGGACGATGAGCTCGCTCAGCGAGCTGATGCTCACGGATCCTCAGCGTACGCCGCTTACCTCCGGACGTTGCTACGGCGAGGCAAAGAGGTCTGAGACCCGCTATCCCTGGGCGCCGTTTTCGCCGTCCTTCTTCTCCTGGCGGCCTGAGTCTCCCTGGCTGCCGCGGGTACCTGTGCCGTCGGACTGTCCCTTTCCGGGGTTGTGGTCCGTGGATTCGGGTGATGCAGGAGGAGTGTCGTTCTCCTTCGCTTCGCCTGTGGCGCTGGTGGTTCCGGCATCTTTCTCACCGGGCTTCCAGTGCTCACCGCGCCGGGCACGTTCCACTGCCTCCTGCTCACGCCGTTCTGCTTCGCGTTGGGCCTTGAAGCGTTCCTTCTTGATGTTCCACAGGAAATCAGGGTCATCGTCCGGACCCTTGTTCTTGACGACCTGGTTCTTCTGGCGACCCAGTGAGGGGAACTGATTGTTCTGTGGCGTACGTGACGTGTTGTTCCACGTCTTCGGCCCGAATGCCTTCCACAGCACGATGACCGTGACGATCACGAGCACAACGATCACTAGACGTCCCATTGTTGTCGACCTCCTGTCGGCGTAGGGGTGGTCGGTGTCGGACCGACGTGTCTCCTTCCATGCTAACCACCTCACGGCGTTGAGTCGATCACGGGGCGTGAATAGTGTTCATCGCCGAGAGCGAACACCGGGCGTGAGAGGTTTGGGGCTGTGTCGCGAGGGGTCGTAAGCTGGTCGTCGTGGACGAGAACAGCACCAGCTCAGATAATGCAGGCAGCCCCGACCTGAAGCCGGGACGGCTTCCGGCGGGCGCGTGGCGTGACATCGCCCTCTACGGTCTTGCGCGGCTGCTGGTGTTCGTCGTGTTGACTGTCATCATTCAGTCGGTGGCCGTCCTGATGGGTATGGGGCAGTCCTTCCCCCTGCTGATGAGCGCACTTCTCGCGTTGATCGTGGCACTGCCGCTGTCGATGCTGCTGTTCAAGAAGTTGCGGTTGCGCGTCAATGAACAGATCGCGGTCAGGGACGCCGGGCGTCGGGCGCACAAGGAGCAGATGCGTGCGCAGCTCGAGGAGCGACTGGACTGACTGCCGAATCGGCGGCTGGGGCCTTCCCTCGAATGAATCCGGTCAACAAACCTCGCGCAGTGAGCAACCCCGCAGGTTGGTGTGAGCGACCTGCGGGGTTGCTCCGTCAGTACCGGGCGGGTTATGCCGCCGGATGTCGGCTGATCACCCCAGCAGCATCGCGATAAACATCGCCAGCGCCCAGACCAGCATTCCGCGGCCGGTCAACCCGAGGACGGGAATGAGCTCCTTGCCGGTCGCCCCTCTCACCACCGGAAGCGCGGCAACGAAGAGGAGGGGTACCGCAGCCAGGGAGATCAGTGCGGCGATGCCGGCGGCAGATACCGCCACGGTGACAATGACCGACACCAGCACCAGCGCCACATACAGGACGCGGGTCAGACGGTCACCGAGGATCACCGCGAGGGTCGTCTTCCCCGCCTCTTTGTCCGTGGGGATGTCGCGGAGGTTGTTGACCAGATTCACCGAGGCGGACAAACTACCCACTCCCACCGCCAGCAGGAGTCCGACCCAGCTGACCGTGCCGGACTGGGTGAACTCGGTACCGAGCACGGCAACGAGTCCGAAGAACACGAAGACGGCAACCTCTCCCAGCCCCCGGTAGCCGTAGGGGTTCCTCCCGCCGGTGTAGAACCACGCACCCAGGATGCACAGTGCACCGATGAGGATCAGCCACCATGCGGACAGCAGTGACAGGACGATTCCTGCCACTCCGGCAACGGCGAAGCTCAGGAACGCCGCGTACTTCACCCGCTCCGGCGGGACAAGCCCGGAGCCCGTCAGTCGCAGGGGTCCGGAACGGTCGTCATCGGTCCCGCGGATTCCGTCGGAGTAGTCGTTGGCGTAGTTCACGCCGATGATCAGGGCCATGGCGACGACGGCCGCAAGGAGTGCCCTGGCCCAGGAGGCGTGGCCGTCGTAGACGGCGGCGGCCGTGCCGGCGAGAACCGGGGCGACGGCGTTTGCCCAGGTGTGCGGGCGTGCGCCGGTCAACCAGTCGCCGGCGGTGGCGGTGTTTTCGGACAAGGGGGTCTCCTGACGGGGTGCCGTGGGCTTCTCAGGGGTCCAGCCTAGTCCGGAGCTCGTCGCTAACCGCCCGACGGTCGATTTTGCCGGGCCCGGTCGTGGGAAGGCGACGGGTGCCGAGGAGGCGCCGTGGTATCAGGTGTGCAGGCAGCCCGGCGTCCTTCATGACGGTACGGAGTTGGGCCGTCCATTCAGCGGGTGCGTCATCGGGGAACTCGACCAGGGCGGTGACGATCTCGCCCCAGTCAGTATCGGGGAGCCCGACGGCGCAGGCAGCGTATCCGAGCGCGCCAAGTGCAGATTCGACATCCTCGGGGAGGACTTTCATGCCGCCGCTGTTGATCGCGCCGTCTGCGCGGCCCCGTACGGTGAGGACACCGTCGCTGAGACTCCCGAGATCGCTGGTGCGGAAGGTGCCGGGCGTAGGGAAGGCATCCTCCTCTGTCGGGCCGGAGACATTGCAGTACCCGTCGGCGACGGTCGGACCGGACAGGAGGACCCGGCCGGACTCATCGTCGATCGTCACCTCAGTTCCGGGGAGGGCTCGGCCGTCGTAGACCATACCGCCGGCGGTTTCCGAGGAACCGTAGGTCAGCACGATCGGGATATCGTGGCTGCGTGCGGTGTCGGCGAGACCAGTACTGGTCGCCGCTCCGCCGACCAGGATTGCTGCGTACTCACGTAGAGCAGAACGCGCGTGTTCGTCTTCGATCAGGCGCTGCAACTGGGTCGGGACCAGCGAAGTGTGGAGATCCAGGGACGGATGCGAGGCCCGTAGGTCCGAGGTGGCCTGGACGAACCCCTCCGGGGTGAAGCTGCCGCCGGGGAGGACGGTGGGGGAGTATCCGGAGTGAAGGCTACGAAGGATGACCTGCAAACCGGCGATGTGGTGTGGTGGTAATGCCAATAGCCAGGGGCCCGTGCCAGTCCCGAAACGCTCGGCAAGGAAAGATTTCGTCGCCTCGGCGGAGGCCGTGAGATTCGGAGTCCGCAGGCGGGCTCCCTTCGGCTGACCGGTGGACCCTGACGTGCAGGCGATGAGGGTGCCGGGGGCTTCATCAGCGGTGACCGCCATCTGGGACATCAGTTCGTGCGACTGCCCTGGTGGTGTGGGTATCACGGCACGGTGACCGTCGAGCAGATCATCCAGCACGGGGAGGGCGTCGGCAACGCTTCGGGGAGTGAGGTCGAGGGGAAGTGCTTCAAGCTTCACCCGGACCACGCTACGCCGCGGAGGGGAGCGCGGGGAGATGCGTCAGGCCAGGAGTCCGAAAGATGCCACGGAGGTGCAGGCCGCGGTGGCCTCTGCAGTCGACGGACGGTGGCCGTGAAGTGCTCGGAACGCGGCGCGGACCTCACGAGGTGTGGCAGGAGTGCGGCCTTCGTCGATGAGGAGTGCCAGCACGTCTGTCGTGTCGGTACCGACACCGAGCGCGGTGGGGGAGAACACCCGAGTGTTCGGCCCGGTGTGCTCAGGTTGCACGGTTCGGTGGAGGGTCGTGGTGCCCCGTGCCTGCGTTGCACCGGCCCTGTCGCGGTCCGGGCGGCAGCCGGGGAGGACACCGAGCACAGTGCAGTCGGTGGTGGTACGGACTCCGGCTCCGGGCCTGCGGTACCAGTCGAAGAGACGGACCAGCGGCCGGGTGATGGATGTCGGGTACGGCATGGGACTTCACTTCCTTCAGGCAGGTACTCGCCGGGAACGGCGGGGGTACGGACACTACGTTGACGATCTCCCAGAGATGGTAGATACAAACAATGGGAGTCGTCAAGTATTGTTTATGTTCCCCCTGCGTGAAGGCCAGTTTCGGCGTGTCTGTCCGGGTTCGGTCAGTGCCCGCCGGCCTGCCCGGCGGTGCCGAAGACATCCCAACCGAACGCGGAGTAGATCCGTCCCTGGGTGATCCACAGCAGTCCGACGAGGATCGACAGGGCGATGATCCCGAAGATGACCACGGCAGCGGTCCGGCGCCACGGAGCGACGTTCGCCGGCTGCCCGGGACCGCCGGTGGCGCCGTCCGAGCTCGGTACCCACAGGCGGATACCCACGCCGAACAGGATCGGAAGACCGGCGCCCAGTACGAGACCTGCGATGGTGACCTGGAGCAGTGATTCGAGGATGGTCATGGTCAGCTCTCCTTGGAGGTGCTGGTCGGGTACCCGGCGGAGGTGTCGAGGACGGAGGCGGGGTCACCACGCCCGATGACCGGGTCGTCGAAGGTGCCGCCGTCCGGGGTCGTCCCGACTCCGGCACCGGCGAGCGCGTGGACGAAGGTGTCGGAGTCCTGCTTTGCGGGGGTCTCGTCGGAATCCGTGTCGGCTCCGCTCACGGTGCCGACTGTGGCGCTGGCACCGGTTTCGGGGGCCAGTCCGTGCTCGTCCCAGTCCTCGTTGACGTTGTCGGCGTGCACCGGCTGCTTCCGCGCCTTGTACACGATGAGGCCGACGCCGGTCGCCAGGATCAGGAAGGAGAACAGGGAGCCTACCGCCATTGTCGTGGCTTCTGCGACGAGATTGGAGAGCGTCCACACCAGCCAGGAAACCGCCGCTGCCAGAGGCAGTGTGGTGATCCAGGCGATGCCCATCCGTCCGGCGACCCCCCACCGGACCTTGGCGCCGGGCTTGCCGACTCCGGAGCCGAGGATCGACCCGGTGGCGACGTGGGTGGTGGACAGCGCCATGCCCATGTGCGCAGAGGTCAGGATGATGGCGGCGGAAGACGTCTCAGCAGCCATGCCCTGAGGAGAGGTGATCTCCACCAGGCCCTTGCCCAGGGTCCGGATCACACGCCAGCCGCCGGCGTAGGTTCCGGCGGCGATGGCGATCGCACAGCTCGCGGTGACCCAGAAGGGCATGTCTGCGGCGGCGTCGAGGTTTCCGCTGGCGACGAGGGCCAGGAAGATCACGCCCATGGTCTTCTGTGCATCCGAGGTGCCGTGGGCGAGGGCGACCAGGGACGCTGAGCCGATCTGTCCGAGACGGAACAGGTTGTCGCGCTCCCCCTCGCGGGTCCGCCGGGTGAGCTTGAAGACCCCGGCGGTGCCGACGGCTGCGACCAGGCCCGCAATCACGGGTGCGGCGAGCGCCGGGACGATGATCTTCTGCAGGACACCGTCCCACACGACACCGGATACGCCGAGGGCGGCGATGGCTGCACCGATCAGTCCGCCGAACAGGGCGTGGGAGGAGCTGGAAGGCAGCCCGAAGAGCCAGGTGAAGAGGTTCCACAGAATGCCGCCGATAAGTCCGGCGAAGACGACAAGGAGGAGTTTGTCGGCCTCAGCGACGACACTGAGGTCGAAGTCCTCGAGGTTCACGATCCCGTTGGCCACCGTCTTGGCAACCTCTACGGAGAGGAACGCTCCGACGAGGTTCAGCAGGCCGGCCAGGGCGACCGCTGTCTTTGGCTTCAGGGCTTTGGTGGCGATGGAGGTGGCCATCGCGTTGGCAGTGTCGTGGAAGCCGTTGGTGAAGTCGAAAGCCAGGGCGGTCCCGATCACGAGCAGAAGGATGAGAAGCTCAGTCACACCTAGAAATATCCCGCCTATCGGCGGAAACGTCTACTCCCCAGAAAAATATGGGGGTGAAAAACGGGGGTATATAGTGTTCACTTAAGTGGTCGACTTTTCTGCGAATCTGCAGGTCACTGGCACTGGTGTTGTTACCGCCGACAACGGAGAGGGTAAACAGTGGGTGAATTCAAGGGAAATTCCGCAGTTGTGCTACAGGAATGACCTGCGCGGCATGTCCGGGGGCGGACTGATCATTGACGGAACCCATGGTCAGTGATGGGCGTGCCGAAAAATCATCGCGGATTCCCTGAATTCTCAGGATTAACTCAGTAATAGTAGGGGAACTCATCCCAGCGGGGAGCGCGCTTCTCCAGGAAGGAATCACGCCCTTCCACCGCCTCATCGGTCATGTAGGCCAGGCGGGTCGCCTCCCCGGCGAATACCTGCTGCCCCATCAGCCCGTCATCCGAGAGATTGAAGGCGAACTTCAACATCCGCTGGGCAGTGGGGGACTTGCCGTTGATCGCCCGTGCCCATTCGACTGCGGTCTCCTCGAGCTCAGCGTGGTCGGCAACCTCGTTGACCGCACCCATCTGCATCATGCGTTCGGCGGAGTAGGATCGGCCCAGGAAGAAGATCTCCCGGGCATACTTCTGGCCCACCTGCTTGGCCAGGTATGCCGAGCCGTAACCGGCATCGAAAGATCCGACGTCGGCATCCGTCTGCTTGAACATGCCGTGCTCGCGGGAGGCGATTGTCAGGTCGCAGACGACGTGCAGACTGTGGCCGCCACCGGCCGCCCATCCGTTGACCACCGCGATGACGACCTTCGGCATCGTCCGGATCAACCGCTGCACTTCGAGAATGTGCAGTCGGCCGCCCTCAGCCTTGACTCGCGCGTCATCGACTTTGTCGGCGGTCGCAGCGGTGACGTCATTGTCGTGCTCAGTGGCGTACTGGTATCCGGACCTGCCACGGATGCGCTGGTCGCCGCCCGAGCAGAACGCCCAGCCGCCGTCCTTCGGGCTGGGGCCGTTACCGGTCAGCAGGATGGTCCCGACGTCCGGGGAGCGTCGGGCGTGGTCGAGGGCACGGTACAGCTCGTCGACGGTGTGGGGGCGGAAGGCGTTACGCACCTCGGGCCGGTCGAACGCGATGCGGACGATGCCGTTCTCGCGCCCGCCCCCCGCATGACGGTGGTAGGTGATGTCGTCGAAGCTGAAGCCGGGGACCTCGCGCCACTGAGAAGGGTCAAAGGGGTTGTCTGTCATGTCACCATCGTAGGGTGTTGGTATGCAGTCTTCTGACCGTCCTGCCGAATACGGCCCACCGGCCTTGTCGGAACTCACTGACCGCGCCCGGGTTGTCAGCTGCCCCCTGCGAGTGCCGTTCAGGGGGGTCACGGAACGGGAGCTGATGCTCATCGAGGCGCCGTCCGGCTGGGTGGAGTGGTCGCCGTTCCTGGAGTACGACGCAGAAGAGGCATCGCGGTGGCTCCGCAACGCAGTGGAACTGGGCTGGGGGCGCCTCCCGGAGCCGTCACTGTCGTCGGTTGAGGTGAACGCGACCATTCCGGCGGTGGACGTGGTTGCTGACCCGGAGGCCGTACCCCGCCTGCTGGACCGGTACCCGGGTTGCACCACGGTGAAGGTCAAGGTTGCGGAGAAAGGACAGACGCTCCAGGATGACCTCGCGCGCGTCCGGGCGGTACGGGACGCCCGACCGGGGATCGCCGTCCGCGTGGACGCGAATGCCGGTTGGAGCGTCGATGACGCCTTCGCTGCCGCCCAGGCTCTCACCGACCCGTCCCGGGGTGGTGGGCCCCTGGACTACATGGAGCAGCCGTGTGCCACGGTCGCCGAGCTCGCCGAACTACGGCGGCGACTTGGCTCGCGCGGAATGATGGTCCGTGTCGCCGCGGACGAGCTGATCCGTAAATCCACCGACCCCTTGACCGTCGTCCAGGCTGGTGCCTGCGACGTGGCGGTGCTCAAGGCTGCGCCGTTGGGCGGTGTGTCCCGGGTCCGCGCGATCGCCGAGGAGGTCGGGCGGTTCGGAGTGGCGGTGACAGTGTCGTCTGCCCTGGAGTCCGCCGTGGGCATGTACGCCGGGATTCTCGCAGCAGCGACGCTGCCGGGCTACACCGACGACGAAGACATGGTTGTGGCACCGCAGGCGGCGGGCCTCGCCACAGGGTCACTGTATGCCGAGGACGTCTGCACACCCCGTGAGATCGTCGACGGGCGCCTCGCGGTGGAGCAGCTCAGCCCTGACGCGGACCGGTTGGACGGCCTGCAGGCTCCGGCGGCGCGCCGGGACTGGTGGTTCGGACGGCTCGCCGCGGCATACGCGTACCTGTAGCGGGGACGGGTGCGCGTCGGCACAGTGAGATCGTCGAGCTGCTGGCCGCGGGGCGTGCGACGCTGCCGGTAGACCCTGCTCTTCGGCTATAAAAGATGCAATGAGCGACTCCCATGACACCAGGCACGACAGCCACGACACGATCCACGTCCGGGGAGCCCGGGCCAACAACCTGAAGAACATCGACGTCGATATCCCGAAGAGGAAACTCACCGTCGTCACCGGAGTCTCCGGGTCGGGGAAGTCCTCCCTCGTCTTCGGCACGGTCGCTGCGGAGTCACGCAGACTGATCGACGAGACCTACAGCGCCTTCATCCAGGGGTTCATGCCCAGTCTTCCGCGCCCGGATGTCGATGTGCTGGAGAACCTCTCCCCGGCGATCATCATCGACCAGGAGCGCATGGGAGCGAACTCGCGCTCCACGGTCGGTACCGCGACCGACGCCTCCTCCCTGGTGCGCATTCTGTTCAGCAGGCTGTCTGAGCCCTACGTGGGAGCGTCCGGTCATTTCTCCTTCAACCTCCCCGAGGGGTGGTGCCCCACCTGTGAAGGCACCGGCGTCGGCGCCACCATTGACCTCTCGGTGTTCCTTGACGAATCGAAGTCGCTGAACGAGGGCGCGATCGACGCGCCGGGGTTCGGTGTGGGGGACTGGTACTGGTCGTCCTACGCCAACTGTGGACGACTCGACCCGGATGTCCCGGTCCGCGACTACACGCCCGAACAGAGGGAGTTCTTCCTCTATGCGCCGTCACAGAAGATCAAGGTCGCCAAGGAGGACAACAGCGGCTTCTCGAACCTCAGCTACGACGGCCTGGTCACCCGGATCCGCCGACTCTGGATTGACCGCGATACTCCGCCGAAGCAGAAGCAGATCGTGAACTTCGTGGAGCGGATCAGCACGACCGGTCCATGCCCGGACTGCCACGGCACCCGTTTGAAGGAAGCCTCGCGGATGGCCACCGTCGCCGGACGCACCATCGGTGAGTGGAACTCGACACAGATCACCGAATTGCGTGGACTTGTCCAGGGGCTCGAGGCAGAGCCGTCCGTGGCGCCTGTGAGGTCCAACCTGCTCGGTATGCTCGACAACCTCGTTGACGTGGGTCTGGGCTACCTCAGTCTCGACCGTCCGGCCGGCACGTTGTCCGGAGGAGAAGCGCAACGGGTGAAGATGATCCGGCATCTCGGCTCCCCGCTGTCGGACGTGACCTACGTTTTCGACGAGCCGACGATCGGTCTGCACCCGCATGACATCGACCGGATGATCGACCTGCTGCAGCGGATCCGTGACAAGGGCAACACCGTCCTCGTCGTCGAGCACAAGCCTGAGGTCATCGAGGCCGCGGACTATGTCGTCGACATCGGACCGGGATCCGGTGAAGCCGGTGGTGAGGTCGTCTTCTCCGGAACCTACGAGGGACTGCGGGGTGCGGACACAGTCACCGCCCGCTCACTCGACCGCGGTGTGGCGCTCCGGGACACGGTGCGGACCCCTGCCGGGGTGATGTCGCTGGACCACGTCAGCGTGAACAACCTGCAGGATGTATCGGTGGAGGTCCCTCTCGGGGTGCTCACCGTGGTCACCGGGGTCGCGGGGTCAGGAAAGTCGTCTCTGATCCACGGTGGACTGACCGGGCGCGACGGGGTCACGGTGGTCGACCAGTCCGGCATCCGCGGATCCAGGCGTTCCACTCCGGCGACCTACACCGGAGTCCTGGACGACGTCCGCAAACTTTTCGCCCGGACGAACAAGGCGGCCGGGGCTACACCGGCGCACTTCAGCCCGAACTCCGAAGGCGCGTGTCCGGTATGCAACGGACTCGGCGTCGTGTACACCGACTTGGCGATCATGGCAGGCGTATCGACGCCCTGTGAGGAGTGTGGCGGGCGCCGCTTCCGGCCGGAGGTCCTGGAGTTCACCCTGGCAGAACGCACCATCAGTGATGTCCTGGATATGACGGTGAGGCAGGCCCGGGACTTCTTCACCGACGATGTCCCGTCCAGTGCAGCGTCGCGGACGGTTTCCGGGATCCTGGACCGGCTTATGCAGGTCGGTCTCGACTACCTGCGGCTGGGACAGCCATTGAACACCCTGTCCGGCGGGGAACGTCAACGACTGAAGCTTGCGGCAAAGATCGGCGACGGTCTGGAAGCCTCGGACGGGGCTTCCGTGATCGTGCTTGATGAGCCGACGTCGGGACTGCATCTGGCGGACACCGGCACACTGCTGACCATGATGCAGTCCCTGGTGGACGACGGGTACAGTCTCGTGGTCATCGAACACAATATGGCGGTCATGGCGGCAGCCGACCACATCATCGACGTTGGGCCGGGGGCGGGGCACGAGGGCGGCCGCGTAGTGTTCTCGGGAACACCGACGTCACTTGTGTCATCCGGGACGTTGACGGGGGAGCATCTGGGGCGTGCCGTTGGATGAGTACCCTTCCTCGTCCTGGATATTTCCGGAGCCGTTTTCAGCCGCTCCGTGACAGCCGGGTAGCGTCAGGGAGTGTGATTGACCCGATCGACACCCCTGACTCCACACACGCTGACCTGTGTCCCACACTGTCGCACCTCTCGCCCGCCACGCAGGTGGCGGCGATCGTCGTGGACGCTTTCATCGCCAACGGGGTACGGGAGGCGGTCGTCTGCCCGGGGTCGCGGTCGGCACCTTTGGCCCTGGCGTTCGCTGAGGCGGACCGTCTGCACCGATTGCGGCTGCACGTACGTACTGATGAACGTTCAGGTTCCTTCCTGGCGTTGGGGCTGGCCAAGCGGTCGGGGCGCGCTGTCCCGGTGGTAATGACCTCGGGGACGGCGGTGGCGAACTGCCTGCCGGCCATGGTCGAGGCCACGGCTGCCGGAGTGCCGTTGATCGTGGTGTCGGCGAATCGGCCATGGGAACTGCTGGGCTCCGGTGCGAATCAGACGATCGACCAGTTCGGGATTTTCGGCACACACGCGGTGGAGGCCATCGGTATTGATGCGGCGGTGGCGAGCGGACGCCCGGCCACCGAGCAGGACGTACGTGGGCAGGTGGCGCATGCCGTGGTGCGGGCCACCTCTCCGCTTGACGCCGGTGGTGTCCAGATCGACATTCCTTTCGCGGAGCCGTTGGTCCCCTCCTCGACGACGGAGGTGAGCCTGGCTGCGAGAGAGGTCGACGGGGGTGCCGCGGAATACTCCGTGACGCCCGAGGTGCTCCGGACGCCGATGCTGCCCTCAGCCGTGGTGAATCTCTCACGACGCACGTTGGTCGTGGCCGGCGATGTCCGTGACCGGGTGTGGGCACAACACATCCTCGACGAACTCGCCGGAGTACCGACGATTGCGGAGCCGGGGTGTCCCGCTCCTGATCTGCCGGTGCATCCTGCCGCCGCCGGCCTGTTCGCGGCCGAGATCGGTGCAGGTGTCGGTGACGGTGAGTACCGGGCCCAGATGCGCCCGGAGCAGATCGTGCTTATCGGACGTCCGACACTGCACCGTGGTATCGCGCGGTTGCTTGCGGATCCGGCGATCCGGGTCTTCCCGGTGTCTGACCGCCCGACGGCTCCCGCGGTGGGCCGCACGGATCTGGAGACAGTGGCACCGTTGCACGGTGTCACCGTGACTGGTGAGCATCCACGGGGATGGTTGCGCACCTGTGCTGCGGCCGGTGAGGTCGCGGCGGATGCCGTCAGGGAGGAGATCGCCGGTGAGGAGTTCACCGGCCTGCATGTCGCTGCCGCCGTGACCGACAGTCTCTCCGACGGGGACGCTGTGGTGCTCGGCGCATCCTCGGCGGTGCGTGACGCGTCCTTGACCGGATTGCCATTCCCCGGCGTGCACGTGATCGCCAGCCGTGGCGCCGCTGGTATCGATGGGACGGTCTCCACGGCGGTGGGCGTGGCCCTGGCGCACGCGTCCGCCGAGCCGGACTTGATGCGGGCACCGCGGACTGTCGCGTTGATGGGCGACCTGACGTTCCTCCATGACATCAACGGATTGTCGATGGGCCCCGGCGAGCCGCGTCCGGAGAACCTGGTGATCGTGGTCTCCAATGACGACGGCGGCGCGATCTTCGAGACACTTGAGGTTGGTGCGCCAGGGCTGAGGACATTCGATGACGGAGTGTCCGCGTTCGACCGCGTCGTCGGCACACCGACGGGAGTGGACCTGGGGGCACTGTGCGACGGCTACGGGGTCGCTCACCAGAATGTGGAGACAATCCAGGAGTTGAGTCTGGCGCTCGAGAACCATGCCGAGGGCCCTGGTGGACTCCTCGTGGTTGAGGCAGCTGTGTCCCGGAGCCCGCGAGAGCGTATGCACCGGGCCCTCACAGCGAAGACGACGGTGTCCCCGACAGGGAAGGGGTAGGCCGTGCTGACCGTTCCATCGTTCCTCGGCTCTTTCCGTCCGACGCGGGCACTGGTGCACCGCCGTCTGGTCCAGGCGGTGATCGCGTTGTTTCTTCTGGTCACCGCCGTGTGCGGGATGATCGTTGTCAATGCAGCCGTCAATGACGCCAAGATTTCCGGGGACCGGGGCGTCGCCGTGGCCGACGTGCTCAGTGACGGCTCCACCACACTAGTGCGCTTCCGCGATGACGCCGGGGTCTACCACCAGCCTGACCGGGGGCTGAAGTACCCGACGGGACTGTCCCAGGGGGACCGGGTCTACGTCGATTACCAGCGTTCCGATACAGAGAACGTGAAGGTACAGGGACGCGGGTGGACGTTGTCGGTGATTCCGGCCCTGTCGGTGTGGTTGGTCTCGGTGGTGGTGACGGGGCTGTTGTTCGGTGCGGTGCGGCTCTGGTGGCGTCGGGGGAAAGCAGGGGCGGACCCGGCGATCGACTAGGCTTGGTCACCGTGTCACGAGCCAGCCTGGAGAAGAACCCGAACGACGTTGCCCGCATGTTCGACGCCGTCGGAAAGAACTACGATCTGACCAATACGGTGCTTTCCTTCGGACAGGACCGTATGTGGCGTAAACGTACCCGGCGACGCCTTGACCTCGCCCCAGGTGACAAGGTCCTTGACCTGGCCGCAGGGACCGCGGTGTCTACCGTGGAACTCTCCGAGTCGGGTGCATGGTGTGTGGCCTGTGACTTCTCCCCGGGAATGCTCGCCGCGGGGAAGGACAGGGATGTGCCGAAGGTCTGCGGGGACGGGATGAACCTTCCGTTCCCGGACGACACCTTTGATGCGGTCACCATCAGCTTCGGGCTGCGGAACATCGTTGATCCTGCGGTCGGGCTGCGCGAGATGGCGCGTGTCACCAAACCGGGGGGACGGCTCACGGTATGCGAATTCTCCACCCCCGTCGTTCCGGTGTTCCGCACGGTCTACATGGAGTACCTCATGCGTGCGCTGCCGGCCGTCGCGAAAGCGGTCTCCTCGAACGCCGAGGCCTACGTGTACTTGGCCGAATCGATCCGGGAATGGCCGGATCAGGAAGCCCTGGCGTCGCTGATCAACCGCTCCGGGTGGGAGGGCTGCGGGTGGCAGAACCTCACCTTCGGAATCACCGCGCTGCACAGTGCCACGAAACCGGCCACGAAACCGGCCACGAAACCGGCCACGAAACCGGCCACGAAACCGGCCACGACGGAGTAACAGCGCACAACGGCAAGCCCAGTCAGCGTCCGAACAGGGGGCGCGACTCCGCGTGCCAGAACCGGTCGTGGGCGCTACTGAGGCGTCCCGCGGTCAACCACGCCCGGGCGGTGAGGTCCCTGTCCTCCGGGGTCACCAGGTTTCCCATTAACCGTGCGGCGGAACCCATCAGGTGGTCTGCGAGGGGCCCTCGCATTCCCAATGGCCCGAGGGCAGCCAGCAGCCCCGGCATCGTCAGAAGCGTGGCAGCGCGCCGTGCCAGGGAGAAAGCGTCTCCGTAACGTTCACTCAGGTGAGCAGGCCACATATAGCGCAGGCCGTCGGGAGAACGGTCCGCGTCGGGCAGAAGGTCGATCACATCAGAGGCGGACTCGAGCGCGTAGTCGATACCTTCTCCGTTCAACGGGTTGACCAGTGCGGCCGTATCCCCGACCGCGGCCCAGTTCACTCCAGCGACTCGGGTGACGGCCCCGCCCATCGGGAGGAGGGCGCTGGCGACGTAGTCCGGCTCACCGAGTCTCCACTCGTCACGACATTGCTCGGCGTAGGTCGCCAGCAATCTGCGGACGTTGACCTTTGCTGGCCGACGCGACGTGGACAAGGCACCACAGCCCAGGTTGACTGCGGAACCGTGCTCGCCGCCGGTACCGAGCGGGAAAATCCAGCCGTAGCCGGGCTGGGCGGTGCCCGCGGCGTCCCGGAGTTCCAGGTGTGAGTGGATCCACGGTTCGTCACCGAACGGAGTGGGGCAGTAGGAGCGGGCAGCCACGCCATGGACGAGGCCGCGCAACCATCGGGTCCCCAGGGCCCGGGCGACCCCACTGCGCACTCCTTCGGCAAGGACCAGGTAGCGGCAGTGCACTGTGGAGCCGTCGGCGAAGTGCACGGCCCGCACTCGTCGCGCCCCGTTGACGAGGTCGGTGTCGACGTCGACGGCTTTCGCCCCTGTGCGACGTCGTGCACCGGAGGCGACGGCCATATTCACAAGTGCGTTGTCGATGTCGGTCCGGGCGACGGCTGTGCCCCGGGACGGGAACTCGGGGTGCTCGGGCCACGGGGCGGTGACTGAACCACCGAAACCGTGCAGCTTCAGTCCGTGGATCTCCGGACGCCCGGCAGAGGCGGAGATGAGGTCCGATGCACCGAGGCGTTCCAGTGCGTGGACGGCGCGCGGAGTCAGGCCGTCGCCGCAGGTCTTGTCCCGGGGGAAGTCCTGCATATCGACGAGGAGAACATCGCGGCCTGCGCCGGCGGCCCGATGTGCCGCAGCCGAGCCGGCCGGTCCGGCGCCGACGACGAGAACTTCGCACTCTGTGTCATTCATCGCGCCTATTGTGGCACGGCATCGTACCGGGAGGGGGATCAGCGCGACGGTACACCGTCTCCGTCGATCTTTGTTACTGCTCGTCTGGGTCCGTGCCGAGGTGCTGGTCTACAGTAGCGGGGAGCAAGATTATCCAGAGAAGACGTTTGACGGACAGAGGCTACGTAATTCATGGCAAGCACTAACTCGGATGTGCGGGTGGGGCTCGATCTCGGTGACGAGTACCTGAACACCGCCGTCCCGGACGGCCTGGCACGTGTGGAGGCCAGGCTCCGCGAGGTCCTGTCGTCCGGGGAGACCTTTCTCACCGACAAGATCAGTCATCTCGCGGTTTCCGGGGGAAAACGCTTCCGTCCGATGTTCGCCCTGTTGGCGGCGCAGTATGGGCAAGATGAGCAGGGGAGTGGTCGCGCCGAGGTTACTGACGCGGCCGTCGTCGTCGAGCTCACTCATCTGGCCACGCTGTACCACGATGATGTGATGGATGAGGCGGAGCGTCGCCGGGGCGCCCCCAGTGCAAACGCCCGGTGGTCCAACTCCGTGGCCATCCTGGCCGGTGACTACATCTTCGCCGTTGCCTCCGGCCTGATGGCAGATCTCGGGACCGAGACGGTCCGTCATTTCGCCGACACCTTCGGTGAGCTGGTCACAGGGCAGATGCGTGAGACCATCGGCCCGCCTGACGGAGACGATGACATCGAGCACTACATGCAGGTGATTCAGGAGAAGACCGGTGTGCTCATCGCCTCCGCGGGCTACCTGGGGGCTCTCCACGCCGGGGCGCCCGAGGAGCACCGTGCCGCGTTGTTCCGGTTCGGTCGTCACCTGGGACAGGTCTTCCAGATCGTCGACGACATCATCGACATCTGGTCCGATCCGGAGACGTCCGGCAAGACCCCTGGCACCGACCTGCGCGAAGGTGTTTTCACCCTCCCCGTGCTCTACGCCATGCGCGAGGAGACCGTAGGTGGAGCCCGCCTCCGGGAGTTGCTCACCGGCCCGGTGACAGACGATGCGCTCGTGGACGAGGCGCTGACGC
The DNA here is from genome assembly GCF_000626675.1 of Corynebacterium glyciniphilum AJ 3170. Lineage (NCBI taxonomy): Bacteria > Bacillati > Actinomycetota > Actinomycetes > Mycobacteriales > Corynebacteriaceae > Corynebacterium > Corynebacterium glyciniphilum. The sequence continues at coordinate 735,868 of NZ_CP006842.1, forward strand.
TCATCCGTGCCTCGGACGGCCGGGAGCGTGCATTGGCCGACATCGCGCGTTACCGGGGTCTCGGAGAGTCGGAGCTGGCTCTACTTCCGGCGATTCCCGCGACGGGGGCGCTTCGTAACCTCATGGAGTATTCATTGGAGCGGCTGGGCTGACTGTGGTTCTGACCAGCCGGTTTGCAGTTAAGGTGTTGCCTCGTAGTAGGGTATCCATCGCACCGTGAGGTGCACGCCAGGTTGCCCGAGCGGCCAAAGGGAGCGGACTGTAAATCCGCCGGCATTGCCTTCAAAGGTTCGAATCCTTTACCTGGCACAGCCTGAACCGCCCGAGGAGTGGACAAACTCCTCGGGCGGTTTTCTTGTGTCTCGGGGTGCGTTGTGGCGGAGCCGACATCTCCGGACGGCGATCGCCCAGACCTCGGCGAAGAAGCCGTGCCGTGCCAAGCGCAAAGCCGTCAATGCGCCGCAGCTCCCGTCGAGCATTGACGGTGCTGGGGTTCGGGAAGGGGCGTCAGACGTCGACGGTCGGGTGGGGGACGGCGTAATCTGCACATTGACGGCGGCGATTTACGGGCAGTGACCTGTAGATTTGTGCAAGCGAGCCTCCTCTGGTTATTCTACTTCAGGCTTCAGGAGCTGGAGCGGGGACGACCAGGGTTGTCTTCCGGTCCTGCTGTGTGAGGTTTCGCCCCCTTAGCTCAGTCGGCAGAGCGTTTCCATGGTAAGGAAAAGGTCGACAGTTCGATTCTGTCAGGGGGCTCAAGTCATTTTGAGGCGATATCCGGCATGCCGGTCACAGCCGGTTGAATGGCCCTGGCGGTGTAGCTCAGATGGTTAGAGCGCACGACTCATAATCGTGAGGTCCCGGGTTCGATCCCCGGCATCGCTACCAGAGTAAGACAAGGAACACCCCGCAACCTGCATGTCAGGACGCGGGGTGTTCTGCTGCGTGGGGGTGCGGTAGAAGGATGGGCGTGAAGGTGACGAGTGTCGTGGACGCCGGGCCCCGGTATCTTCCGGCTACGCCGAGGGAATTGCGGCTCAGTTGTTACGCGGGACGGGCGGCTGATAGACTGCTGCGGTGCCGTTAACGCGGTGCCGTCCGTGAGACCTCGAGGTCTGCCCGTCGTGGTAGGCTGAGATCCATCGCGAAGGGGCGTGGCTCAATTGGCAGAGCAGCGGTCTCCAAAACCGCAGGTTGCAGGTTCAAGTCCTGTCGCCCCTGCACATGCCCCGGGATGCCGGGCCGGTGATCATCGGCCCGACATTACCGGGGTTTTCCATATTCCGAGGAGCTGTAGATCACGTGAGCGACGACAAGAACAACGAAGTCGGGTCTACCGGCGGTCCGTTGCGTCCGTCCGGTAAGCGTCAGGTCAGCGGGGAGGGAAGCGCCGCCGACCAGGACAACCGTATGTCCGCGAAGGTTGCGGATGTCGACGGAGCCAAGTCCGACGGCAATCGGATCCTGGCGTTCCCACGTTCCGTGGGATCGGAAGTGAAGAAGGTTATCTGGCCTACCGGCCGCGAGATGGTCACCTACTCCATCGTCACGCTGGTGTTCCTCATCGCCATCACCGCGATGTGCACGGTGGTCGACCTGCTCGCCGGCGAAGGTCTGGAGTTCATGTTCGGTCTCTGACCGTGCTATGATCGACGTCAGTATCCACCGCCTCCGCCTCACGGCGAGGCGGATTTTTCATGCGGGGCACGGTCCGTCCACCCGCACGTGGAAAAGCAGGACAACGAACGACCCCACATACAGCGTCAGTACCATCAGGGAGATGATCAACCCATGAGTGACGAGAACATCCACGACAGCAGCACGGCGGAAGGCCTCGCTGCAGCAGCGCATGATGACGTGCAGCAGGCCGTCAGTGAACTCGGCGAGACAGATGCTGCGGCACAGGACAGCGTCGACGGGGCAGAAGCTGCCGTCGACGCCCCTGTAGCTGAGCAGAGCCCCGAGGACGCGGCCATGGCCGCGTACCGCACGCGACTGCGCGAATTCATGCGTGCGCTGAAGAAGCTCGACGGTGACTGGTACATCATCCAGTGCTACTCGGGTTACGAGAACAAGGTGAAGACGAACCTCGAGATGCGCGCCCAGACCCTGGGCGTGGATGAGCAGATCCATGAGGTCGTCGTCCCGATTGAGGAGATCACCGAGCTCAAGGACGGCAAGCGTAAGCGGGTCAAGCGGAAGCTCCTGCCGGGGTACGTGCTTGTTCGCATCGAGCTGGATGACGCGTCGTGGTCGGTTATTCGCGACACCCCGGGCGTGACTTCTTTCGTGGGTAACGAAGGGAAGCCGACCCCGGTGAAAATCCGTGAGGTCGCGAAGTTCCTGCTCCCGCCGGAAACGGCTACCGCGCCAGCGTCGCAGGACGATGCTGAGGCCGGTGCGCCTGTCGATGTCAGCGACACCGGTGTCGCCATGGCACCGACGCCGCTCGGTGACCAGGTCGAGGTGGACTTCGAGGTCGGCGAGTCCGTGACGGTGCTGTCCGGCCCGTTCGCGTCGGTGTCCGCCACGATCTCGGAGATTGATGCCGCGAACAGCAAGCTGAAGGCACTGGTGTCGATCTTCGGTCGCGAGACCCCTGTCGACCTGGCATTTGACCAGGTAGAGAAGCTCAACTAGAGTTTGACCGTTGCTCATCACGAGCACATGAACATTCCACCCGGTGGCCGGTAACCAGACCGGCATCCGGACAGGTGTGTCCTGTCCCCGCCATAGGACGGGCGAGGTCGTCTGTGTAGGCGACACATCTGGTACCACGTGAAGAGGTGAACCATGGCGAAGAAGAAGAAAAAGGTCTCCGGCCTGATCAAGCTGCAGATCCAGGCGGGCGCTGCTAACCCGGCACCGCCGGTCGGCCCGGCGCTCGGTGCGCACGGCGTCAACATCATGGAGTTCTGCAAGGCCTACAACGCGGCTACCGAGTCCCAGCGCGGGAACGTCATCCCGGTCGAGATCACGGTCTACGAAGACCGTTCCTTCGACTTCAAGCTGAAGACTCCGCCGGCGGCCAAGCTGCTGCTGAAGGCTGCAGGCATCCAGAAGGGTTCCGGCGTCCCCCACGCTGAGAAGGTCGGGCAGGTCAGCTGGGCACAGTGCCGCGAGATCGCTCAGACCAAGTTCGAGGACATCAACGCCAACGACCTGGAGAATGGTGCCCGCATCATCGCCGGTACCGCACGCTCCATGGGCATCGACGTCGTCGACCAGCCTGCCTGACGAGTTAAGCCAGGAATCACCCGTGGCAGGGCCACTTGCGGCCCGTCAACCACACTCCAACAACTACTGATTGGACCAGTACCATGAGCAAGAACTCCAAGGCGTACCGCGCCGCTGCAGAGAAGATCGACGCCGATCGTCTCTACACTCCGATCGAGGCCGTCAAGTTGGCCAAGGAGACCTCCTCCAAGACCCATGACGCCACCGTAGACGTCGCGATCCGTCTGGGTGTCGACCCCCGGAAGGCTGACCAGCTGGTCCGCGGCACCGTCTCCCTGCCGAATGGTACGGGTAAGAACGTTCGTGTCATCGTGTTCGCTGAGGGCCCGAACGCCACCGCTGCCGAAGAGGCCGGTGCCGAGGCCGTGGGCACCGCCGAGCTCATTGAGCGTATCCAGGGTGGTTGGACCGACTTCGACGCTGCGATCGCCACCCCTGACCAGATGGCGAAGGTCGGTCGTGTCGCCCGCGTCCTGGGCCCGCGTGGTCTCATGCCGAACCCGAAGACCGGCACCGTCACGACCGACGTCGCCAAGGCCGTCGCTGAGATCAAGGGCGGAAAGATCTCCTTCCGCGTCGACAAGGCCGCCAACCTTCACGCCATGATCGGTAAGGCGTCCTTCGACGAGAAGGCTCTCGCCGAGAACTACGGCGCCCTGGTGGAGGAACTGCTCCGCGTGAAGCCGTCCGCAGCCAAGGGCCGCTACATCAAGAAGATCACCGTCGCGACGACGAACAGCCCGGGCATCCAGGTTGACCCGTCCGTGATGAAGAACTTCACCGGCGACGAGGACTAGTCTCCTCCGGCACGTAACGCCCCCGCCCACCCCGAACTGACGGGGTGGGCGGGGGCGTTTTCCGTCGTGCTCAGTATCCGCGTTGCCGGAGTTGTCCCAGGACGGGGAGAACCCTGGCAATGACGTGGGGGTGCGACTTCCGGTAGGCGCCTGCGCTCCCATTGTCGCTGTCCGACAGTCGCTCGAGGATCAGGTCGAAGGTCCTCGGGGAATAGCACAGGGACAGATGGTCACTCCAGTCACGCGCATTGCCGTCGGACTGTACACAGAAATTATGGACCGTGGCTCCGTCGCCGGGGGTGAGGAACTGAGTCCGCCACGGAGTGACCACTTCGTCGTAACGCGTGCTGATCATGGTGTAGTGGACGCCGGGCACCGTGTCACCGTCACGGTTGATGTGTGTGACGACATCCGAGCCGACGATCTGGTCTTCAGCGCACTGCCCGAGCACCGCCCGCAGAATCGCGGACACGTCGAGCTTTCCACGGAGCCTGTCACGGAGCCATGCGGCGAGTGTTCCGAGGCCCATCAGAGTGGTGCCGTGACCGGATCCTGCGAGCTCGATGACATTTCTGATCCTGGACGTCCCGTCGGTGGACGCACCTTCGTTCTTGCTGACGAGCATCCGCGCCTGTGCGCCCCCTTGCGAGTGTCCGATCACATCAACCTGCGACGCGCCGGTACGTTCCAGCACGGTGTCGATGAACTGGTCGACCTCCGCAGCAGAGTCGAGTAGCCCGCCGTTCGCGAAACAGCATGTGCGGCGACCGAGGAAGCTCTCGTCCGTCGAACCGTAGTTGAGTGCAAAGACCCGGAATCCCCGGGCCACGAGTTTCGGGGCGATCATCGACCACGTTCCGTAGGCATTCATCCACGTGCCGTGAAGGAGGACAACGGGGACCGGGTGCTCCTCAGACAGCGGAGCGTCCCAGTCGTTGACACCCGCTGGCATCGGGTCGGAGTGTCCCCACGATTTCAGGAACGCGGTCAGGAAGAACCGGTGTTCGGGCGTGCCGGAGGCGGCATAAGTATTTGACGGTGAACTCATTCCTCCGAACCTACTAGCCGGAGCCGGTGCGGGGGTGAGGTTCGTCCGTGAGAGCGCTCCTGATGCTGTTCTTCCGGGATGGCCGTCGACCGGGTTTGTTCGCGGGGACCACCCGCTGATTTGGGCCCGGCGGCGACGACGTCTATAGTGATGCGAGAAGTTTGATCGCGGGGTGACCCGCGAACGTTCAAGTTTCACCGGAGACCGTCGGTTGACGTCTTCACCGGGCAGCACCGGGGAAGGCGGACGAAGGATCATCACCATGACACGGTGATGGCGACCTACGCAGGGAAACACGGAACACGCCGAGCGACGCCGGGCCCCAGTGGACCGCGACAGTCGCCCTCCGCGCCCCGTGCCCTGTGCACGGGGCGTCACTGTGTGTGCAGGATGGCCGTTCAGATACCGTCTGGTCGCACCACCGACAGACATCAGGAAGGAGGCGAGAGTATGGCAAACGCAAAGAACACCGCATCGGTCGCGGAGCTCACCGCACGTTTCGAGAACGCCAGCGCCACGGTGCTCACCGAGTACCGTGGTCTGACCGTCGCTCAGACGACTGAGCTGCGCAAGGCCCTGGGTTCCGAGGTCACCTACTCCGTCGCCAAGAACACCATGATCAAGCTGGCTGCGAAGCAGGCCGGCGTCGAGATCGCTGATGAACTGCTCACCGGACCGACCGCCGTCGCCTTCATTCAGGGTGAGGCAGTCGACGCTGCCAAGGCGTTCAAGAAGTTCGGCGCAGATCACAAGGCGCTCGTGATCAAGGGCGGCAACATGGACGGCAACCCGCTGTCCGCGGCCCAGGTTGAGGCGATCGCCGAGCTGGACAACCGTGAGACCACCCTGGCCAAGCTGGCCGGCGCCCTGCAGGGCTCCCTCAGCAAGGCTGCTGGTCTGTTCAACGCTCCGGCATCCCAGGTTGCACGGCTCTCTGCCGCGCTCCAGGAGAAGAAGGAAGCCGCCTGACCCGTCAGGCCGCTTAACCCCCATACGCTCTACACCCCGTTTCCCGCTCAGTCCTGAGTGGGACAAAGAAAGGAAGCCGACATGGCTAAGTTCACCAACGACGAACTGCTCGAGGCCTTCAAGGAGATGACCCTGATCGAGCTCTCTGAGTTCGTCAAGCTCTTCGAGGACACCTTCGACGTCACCGCTGCTGCCCCGGTCGCTGCTGCTGCCGCTCCCGGCGCTGCTGCTGCTCCCGCCGAGGAAGAGAAGGACGAGTTCGACGTCGTTCTCGAGGACGCCGGCGCCAAGAAGATCGGCGTGATCAAGGTTGTCCGCGAGCTCGTCTCCGGCCTGGGCCTGAAGGAGGCCAAGGAGCTCGTCGAGGGCGCGCCGAAGGCTCTGATCGAGGGCGCTTCCAAGGACGACGCCGAGGCTGCCAAGACCAAGCTCGAAGAGGCCGGCGCCAAGGTTTCCCTCAAGTAAGAGGGCTCCGGCTTACGCCGCATTCTTCACCACCCCCGTCAGAGACGTTTTCACGACGTCGATGACGGGGGTGGTGTCGTCTGTTCCCGTCTGTCCGGTGGGGGCATTACGATGGTCCGCATGCTTCCGAGATCCCGCGTTGCCGCCGTCCTCACACTCGGGCTGGGGTGCATCCTGCTCGCCGTCGGGATCGCTCTGCCGCTCCTGGTGCCTCCGGAACGCCCCGTACCACTGGAACTCAGCGAATCGCAGTTGACGCTGCAGGATGACGAGGCCCGGATCGGGCCGTCCTACCTGACGGGGGGAGGACAGGACGGCGAGGAATCACCTCAGCCGGTCACTGCCCCGGTGACGAAGACCTATGCCGTGTCACTCGGTGAGCCGGCGGACGACGAGTCGGCGGCGGCGACTGTCGGGGTCACGTCTCTGAGGAACGACATCGAGGGCGATGACGGACTCCTCGACGCCGAAGTCTGGAGTTACCGGATCGACCGGAAGACAGGACAGTCCCTGGGGGATGCCAAGGTGGCAGACACGCCGGCGACCCCTGCTGCACCGACCGATGTTGCGGGTCAGTGGCTGGCGTTCCCCCGGGACACCGCGCAAGAGGAGTACCCGGTCTTCGACAACCTGCTCCGCCGTGAGGTCCCTGCGCAGTTCGTGCAGACTGAGGATGTCAACGGCACTGAAGTCTACGTCTTCCGGCAGGACTTCGACGCCGAGCCGGTACGGCAGGCGAACCCGGGGTACTACCGTTCGACGTCGACGACAGGGGAGGGGGACCCGTCCTCGTTGTACCGTAACGGGTTCAAGGAGTTCCGTGTTGAGCCGGAGAGTGGGATGATCGTGTCCGTCAGCGAGGACATCCAGGATGTCTACGTGCCTGACGGTGACGGCGCAGGGGCCGAGTCGCCGGAACTTCTCAGTTCCTTCCACGGCGCGACTCCCGATGGTGAACGTGACGACCTGCTGGTTCAGGCCGCGGAACTCGGGCACGACCGACCGACACGCGGATGGGGTATTGTGCTGACTGTCACGGGTGCTATCGTGGCACTCGGTTCGGCGGTCGTGGCCTTACGGCCACAGCGGGTCCAGCGGTCTGGATCACCGCAGTCGCCGGAGATGTAGACTGCGCGACGTGCGCCGGGTCACGGGAGGGTGAACCCGGTGTGTCGTAGGGGTGGACATCCGCACGCGGGTGATATACGATCGATCGTTGCGCTGGATTGACGTCCGGCGAGGTTGCGATAACAGCAGGACACGACCTTGATGAGCGATGGTACGGAGGGGATCGACATGGTCACGGCACGGCGGAACGCCAGAGTGCCCGACCACGCCGATTCGGCTCGGGCCGGTGACTTGACAAGGTCTATCAACTGTTTCTGCACACTGGTTCGCAACTGACCCGGCCCACGTCAACCCCCACAGAACCCCACAGATTTCCACAGACCACCGCAGACCGTACGCTCATAGCAACCGTGTCAGCCACCGCCCGGACCAATTCATTCGGTTCCGGGCTCCGGCAGGCACGTGAGGTGCTGGAAGGACCCCATCTTGGCAGTCTCCCGCCTGACCAGTTCCACCCCGGGAATTCCCGGAGCTTCGCAACGTCACTCGTTCGCGAAGATCGATGCCCCGATCGAGGTTCCCGGTCTTCTCGACATTCAGAGGGACTCTTTCGCCTGGCTCGTCGGCACGCCGCAGTGGCGTGCCCGCAAGCAGGCCGAGGCCGGGGAGGGCGTTCGCATCACCTCCGGTCTCGAGGACATCCTCGAAGAGCTGTCCCCCGTTGAGGACTACTCGGAGAACATGTCCCTGGTCCTGTCCGAGCCACGCTTCGACGATGTGAAGAACACCGTCGACGAGTGCAAGGACAAGGACATCAACTACTCGGCTCCGCTGTACGTCACCGCGGAGTTCACCAACGCCACGTCCGGCGAGATCAAGAGCCAGACCGTCTTCATCGGTGATTTCCCGATGATGACCGACAAGGGCACCTTCATCATCAACGGCACCGAGCGTGTCGTCGTGTCACAGCTGGTCCGCTCCCCGGGCGTGTACTTCGACGAGTCCATTGACCCGGGCACCGAGCGCCCGCTGCACTCGGTCAAGGTCATCCCGTCACGTGGTGCGTGGCTCGAGTTCGACGTCGACAAGCGCGACACCATCGGTGTGCGTATCGACCGCAAGCGTCGTCAGCCGGTCACCGTCCTGCTGAAGGCCCTGGGGCTCAGCGCCGAGGAGATCACCGAGCGTTTCGGTTTCTCGGAGATCATGATGTCGACGCTCGAGAAGGACGGCGTCGCCAACACTGACGAGGCACTGCTGGAGATCTACCGTAAGCAGCGCCCGGGTGAATCTCCGACGCGTGATTCCGCACAGGCTCTGCTGGAGAACAGCTTCTTCAACTCTCGCCGCTACGACCTTGCGAAGGTCGGCCGCTACAAGGTCAACCGCAAGCTGGGTCTGGGCACCGGTGGAGAGGGTCCCATGACCCTCACGGAGCAGGACATCCTGACCACCATCGAGTACCTGGTGCGTCTGCATGCTGGTGAGAAGGACATGACCTCCCCGGATTCCGTGGAGATCCCGCTCGGTACCGACGACATCGATCACTTCGGCAACCGCCGCGTCCGTACCGTCGGTGAGCTGATCCAGAACCAGATCCGTGTTGGTCTGTCCCGTATGGAGCGCGTCGTGCGCGAGCGTATGACCACGCAGGACGCGGAGTCCATCACTCCGACCTCGCTGATCAACGTCCGTCCGGTCTCCGCCGCCATCCGCGAGTTCTTCGGTACCTCGCAGATGTCGCAGTTCATGGACCAGAACAACTCGCTGTCGGGTCTGACCAACAAGCGTCGTCTGTCTGCTCTCGGCCCCGGTGGTCTGTCCCGTGAGCGCGCCGGCCTTGAGGTCCGTGACGTCCACCCGTCCCACTACGGACGTATGTGCCCGATCGAGACCCCGGAGGGCCCCAACATCGGTCTGATCGGTTCTCTCGCGTCCTACGCCAGGGTGAACCCGTTCGGCTTCATCGAGACGCCGTACCGTCGGGTAGAGAACGGTCAGATCACCGACACGGTCGACTACCTCACCGCAGACGAGGAAGACCGCCACATCATCGCTCAGGCGAACACCCCGTACAACGCGGACAAGCAATTCACCGAGGAGCAGATCGAGGTCCGCCTGCGCGGCGGCGATGTCGAGGTCGTCCCGGTGGACAAGGTCGACTACATGGACGTCTCACCGCGTCAGATGGTCTCCGTCGCGACCGCGATGATTCCGTTCCTCGAACACGATGACGCCAACCGTGCGCTGATGGGTGCGAACATGCAGCGTCAGGCTGTGCCGCTCCTGCGCGCGGAAGCACCGTTCGTGGGTACCGGCATGGAGCAGCGGGCCGCCTATGACGCCGGCGACGTGATCGTGTCCCCGAAGGCGGGTGCAGTGGAGTTCGTCTCCGCCGACTACATCACCATCATGGATGATGACGGCGTGCGCGACACCTACATGCTGCGTAAGTTCGAGCGCACCAACCAGGGCACCTGCTACAACCAGAAGCCCCTGGTCAGCCAGGGTGACCGCGTGGAAGCCGGTCAGGCTATCGCGGACGGTCCCGGCACCGACAACGGTGAGATGGCACTTGGCCGCAACCTGCTGGTCGCCATCATGCCGTGGGAGGGCCACAACTACGAGGACGCCATCATCCTCAACCAGCGCATGGTTGAGCAGGACATCCTGACCTCGATCCACATCGAGGAGCACGAGATTGACGCACGGGACACCAAGCTGGGCCCCGAGGAGATCACCCGCGATATCCCGAACGTGGGCGAGGACGTCCTGGCGGACCTCGACGAGCGCGGCATCGTGCGCATCGGTGCCGACGTCCGCGACGGCGATATTCTGGTCGGCAAGGTCACCCCGAAGGGCGAGACGGAGCTGACCCCGGAGGAGCGTCTCCTGCGTGCGATCTTCGGTGAGAAGGCCCGCGAGGTCCGCGACACCTCCATGAAGGTGCCGCACGGCGAGACCGGCAAGGTCATCGGTGTCCGCGTGTTCTCCCGCGAGGACGACGACGACCTGTCGCCGGGCGTCAACGAGATGGTCCGCGTCTACGTGGCGCAGAAGCGCAAGATCCAGGACGGCGACAAGCTCGCCGGACGCCACGGTAACAAGGGTGTCGTCGGCAAGATCCTGCCCGCCGAGGACATGCCGTTCCTGCCCGACGGTACCCCGGTCGACATCCTGCTGAACACGCACGGCGTGCCGCGTCGTATGAACATCGGCCAGGTCCTCGAGACCCACCTGGGTTGGCTGGCGAAGAACGGTTGGACAGTCGACGCGGACTCCGATGACCCGACGGTCAAGGCCATGCTGGAGACCCTTCCCGAGGACCTCTACGACGTGCCCGCCGACTCGCTCACCGCAACCCCGGTGTTCGACGGTGCCTCCAACGAGGAACTGTCGGGCCTGATGAAGTCGGTCCGCCCGAACCGCGACGGTATCCGCCTGACGGACGGTGACGGCAAGGCCGAGCTCATCGACGGCCGTTCCGGTGAGCCCTTCCCGTACCCGGTCTCCGTGGGCTACATGTACATGCTCAAGTTGCACCACCTCGTCGACGAGAAGATCCACGCCCGTTCCACCGGCCCCTACTCGATGATCACCCAGCAGCCGCTCGGTGGTAAGGCGCAGTTCGGTGGCCAGCGCTTCGGTGAGATGGAGGTGTGGGCCATGCAGGCGTACGGCGCGGCCTACACTCTGCAGGAGCTGCTGACCATCAAGTCCGACGACGTCGTGGGACGTGTCAAGGTGTACGAAGCCATCGTCAAGGGTGAGAACATCCCGGATCCTGGCATCCCGGAGTCCTTCAAGGTTCTCCTCAAGGAGCTGCAGTCCCTGTGCCTCAACGTCGAGGTGCTGGCGGCCGACGGTTCTCCGATGGAGTTGAGTTCCACCGATGACGACGAGCTGGACCACGCCAACGCCGCCCTGGGCATCAACCTGTCCCGGGACGAGCGTCCGGACGCTGACAGCGACGTGGGTTAACCCACCACCAGACAACGACCTTTTTTCACTGCACCACCCGCACTACCGCCCTCCGTATGAAGACGGAGGGGAAAGGGAGTCCACGTGCTGGACGTCAACTTCTTTGACGAACTGCGTATTGGTCTCGCGACCGCCGATGACATCCGTCGTTGGTCACATGGCGAGGTCAAGAAGCCGGAGACTATCAACTACCGCACCCTGAAGCCCGAGAAGGACGGTCTGTTCTGTGAGCGGATCTTCGGGCCGACCCGTGACTGGGAGTGTGCCTGCGGTAAGTACAAGCGTGTCCGTTACAAGGGCATCATCTGCGAGCGCTGCGGCGTCGAGGTGACCAAGTCCAAGGTCCGGCGTGAGCGCATGGGCCATGTTGAGCTGGCCGCCCCGGTCACCCACATCTGGTATTTCAAGGGTGTCCCGTCGCGCCTCGGATACCTGCTCGACCTTGCCCCGAAGGATCTCGAGAAGATCATCTACTTCGCGGCGAACATCATCACCTCCGTCGACGAGGAAGGTCGTCACAACGACCAGACCACCCTCGAAGCAGAGATGCTGGTCGAGAAGAAGGAAGTCGAGAACGAGCGCGACGCAGACCTCGCCGACCGGTCCGAGAAGCTCGAGGCTGATCTGGCTGAGCTCGAGGCCGCCGGTGCCAAGGCGGACGCGAAGCGCAAGATCCAGACCGCCGCCGAGCGCGAGATGCGCCACATCCGTGAGCGCGCCGAGCGTGAGGTCGAGCGTCTCGACGAGATCTGGAACACCTTCGTCAAGCTCGCCCCGAAGCAGATGATCGTCGACGAGGGCATCTACACCGAACTCGTCGACCGCTACGAGGACTACTTCACCGGTGGAATGGGCGCAGAGTCCATCCAGACCCTCATCCGCTCCTTCGACCTCGAGGCAGAGGCCGAGAAGCTGCGCGAGATCATTCGCGATGGCAAGGGGCAGAAGAAGCTGCGCGCTCTCAAGCGCCTCAAGGTCGTCGCCGCATTCCTGCGTTCCGGAAACGACCCCGCGGGCATGGTTCTCGACGCAGTCCCGGTGATCCCGCCGGAGTTGCGCCCGATGGTGCAGCTCGACGGTGGCCGTTTCGCGACCTCCGACCTCAACGACCTCTACCGTCGTGTGATCAACCGCAACAACCGTCTCAAGCGCATGCTGGACCTCGGTGCCCCCGAGATCATCGTGAACAACGAGAAGCGCATGCTGCAGGAGTCGGTCGACGCGCTCTTCGACAACGGTCGTCGCGGTCGCCCGGTCACGGGCCCCGGCAACCGTCCGCTGAAGTCGCTGTCTGACCTGCTCAAGGGCAAGCAGGGGCGCTTCCGTCAGAACCTTCTGGGTAAGCGTGTCGACTACTCCGGTCGTTCGGTGATCATCGTCGGCCCGCAGCTGAAGCTGCACCAGTGTGGTCTGCCGAAGCAGATGGCCCTGGAGCTCTTCAAGCCGTTCGTGATGAAGCGGCTCGTCGAGAAGTCCTACGCACAGAACATCAAGTCCGCCAAGCGGATGGTGGAGCGCCAGCGTCCCGAGGTGTGGGACGTGCTCGAGGACGCCATCGCCGAGCACCCGGTGATGCTGAACCGTGCCCCCACCCTGCACCGTCTGGGCATCCAGGCGTTCGAGCCGGTCCTGGTCGAGGGTAAGGCGATTCAGCTGCACCCGCTGGCGTGTGAGGCCTTCAACGCTGACTTCGACGGTGACCAGATGGCGGTCCACCTGCCGCTGTCCGACGAGGCACAGGCCGAGGCTCGCATCCTCATGCTCGCCTCGAACAACATCCTCTCTCCGGCGTCGGGTAAGCCGCTGGCCATGCCCCGTCTGGACATGGTGACCGGGCTCTACTTCCTGACCCTGCAGAAGACCACCGACGAGCTCGGTGGAGAGGGTGCCTACACCCCGGCCGACGAGAACGGTCCGGAGCGCGGTGTCTACTCGACGCTGTCCGAGGCCATCATGGCCCGCGACCGCGGCGTGCTGGGCCTGCAGGCCCCGATCAAGGTCCGCATCGACCACCTGCGTCCTCCGGAGGACGTGGAGGCCGAGCAGTTCCCCGACGGCTGGCAGAAGGGGCAGGTCTGGCTGGCGCACACCACGCTGGGTCGCGTGCTCTTCAACGAGCTGCTGCCGTGGAACTACCCGTTCGTGGACGACGTCATGGCCAAGAAGCCGCAGGCCGCGGTCATCAACGACTTGGCCGCGAAGTACCCGATGATCACCGTCGCGCAGACCGTGGACAAGCTCAAGGACGCCGGCTTCTACTGGGCTACCCGTTCCGGCGTGACCATCACCATGCATGACGTGCTGGTCCTGCCGAACAAGAAGGAGATCCTCGACCGTTACGAGGAGCGTGCCCGTGTCATCGAGAAGAAGATGGCCCGCGGCAAGATCAACGCGACGGAGCGGTACAACTCCCTGGTCGACCTGTGGAAGGAAGCCACCGACTTCGTCGGTGAGTCTGTCGAGCAGCTGTACCCGGACGACAACCCGATCCCGATGATCGTGAAGTCCGGCGCGGCCGGCAACATGCGTCAGATCTGGACGCTGGCCGGTATGAAGGGCATGGTCACGAACTCGCGTGGTGACTACATCACCCGCCCGATCAAGACCTCCTTCCGTGAGGGCCTGTCCGTGCTGGAGTACTTCAACAACTCCCACGGTTCCCGTAAGGGCCTCGCCGACACCGCGCTGCGTACCGCCGACTCGGGTTACCTGACCCGTCGTCTGGTCGATGTCGCGCAGGACGTCATCGTCCGCGAGGACGACTGTGCCACGAGCAAGGGTGTCACCATCCCGCTCGCCGAGGCCGTCCTGGATGCCGAAGGCAACGAGACCGGCAAGTTCCGTCGGGCGGAGTTCGTCGAGACCGCTGCCACCGGCCGCTTCCTCGCTGCCGATGCAGTGGACGCCGCAGGTAACGTCGTTATCCCTGCCGGTCAGGATCTTGGAGACCCGGAGATCCAGCGGCTGGTCGATGCCGGTGTTGCGACTCTCAAGGTCCGCTCGGTGATGACCTGCGATACCGCGACCGGCGTGTGCGCTACCTGTTACGGCCGTTCCATGGCGACCGGTAAGAAGGTCGACATCGGTGAGGCCGTCGGCATTGTCGCCGCGCAGTCCATCGGTGAGCCCGGAACACAGCTGACCATGCGTACCTTCCACCAGGGTGGTGTCGGTGGAGACATCACCGGCGGTCTGCCCCGTGTCCAGGAGCTGTTCGAGGCACGTGTTCCGAAGGCCAAGGCCCCGATCGCCTCGGTCGACGGTAAGGTCCGCATCGAGGACGACGACAACTTCTACACGCTGACGATCATCCCCGCGGATGGTTCGGACGAGGTCGTGTACGAGAAGCTGTCGAAGCGCCAGGGCCTGGCTGTCATCAAGGTCGGCGACTTCGAGCGGCAGATCAAGGACGGCGACAGCGTCGTTCGCGGCCAGCAGCTCCTGAAGGGCTCGGCCGATCCGCACGAGGTACTTCGCGTGATGGGGCGTCGCGGCGTCCAGCAGCACCTGATCAACGAGGTCCAGAAGGTCTACCGTGATCAGGGTGTGGCCATTCACGACAAGCACATCGAGATCATCGTGCGCCAGATGCTGCGCCGCGTGACCGTCATCGACTCGGGCTCGACAGAGTACCTGCCGGGTTCGCTGGTGGATCACGCTGACGCAGTCTCGGCTTCCAAGGCTGCTGTCCAGACCGGTGGCCGCCCGGTGGAGGTCCGTGCCGAGATCATGGGTATCACCAAGGCGTCGCTGGCTACCGATTCGTGGTTGTCGGCCGCGTCCTTCCAGGAGACGACCCGTGTTCTCACCGATGCGGCAATCAACAAGCGCTCCGACAAGCTCATCGGGCTCAAGGAGAACGTCATCATCGGTAAGCTCATCCCGGCCGGTACGGGCATTGCGAAGTACCGCAACATCGCCGTGGAGCCGACGGAGGAAGCTCGCGCAGCTGCATACCAGCTGCCGTCGACGTTCGGTGACGGTTTCTACGGAGACGACTCCTACGGAGAGTTCACCGGTGCCGCCGTTCCGCTCGACGACATCGACCTGAACTGATACGTCCAGTTCGGCTGGTCAGATGGCCCGGCTCCTGCTTTCGGCAGGGGCCGGGCCTTGGCCTTTTTCCGGACGTCTCGGGGTGGGGGTGGGGGAGGGGGAGCATGAGAGCGGGGGAGCCGTCCAGATACCCGTATGGTACGGACGAACCATGATGGAGAAGGCAGGGACGCGCCCGGAGAGGCCCCGATGGTCAGTCGCACGTCGGGCGGTGGAAGCGATGATACGGTCGTATACCAGGAACCGCACAGCGCGGTGACGACACCTGGGTCCCGCGCGGCAGCGGAAATTTGGTGGTACTCGGCGTGTCGGGTAGTGTCAGACCACAGTCCCACTTATCAGGACGCGTCTGCCGGTCTTGCCGGTCGATATGAACTTCTACCCCGTAGGCCAGCGAGAGCGGCTGAGGGGTTTCGGCACGTTCAAAACAAAGACGCTCGTGAACAGCAGGGAAATGATCTCGAAGAAGGTCTCGTCCGACCACGAGGGCACGCCGGCAGAGTACCGGAAGAGCCCGGGGTCACGGCAGGACACGAACAAGTAGAAAGTCGGTTATGCCTACTATCCAGCAGCTGGTCCGTAAGGGCCGCCACGACAAGTCTGGCAAGGTTGCCACGGCTGCCCTGAAGGGCTCGCCGCAGCGTCGTGGCGTGTGCACCCGTGTGTACACCACCACCCCCAAGAAGCCGAACTCGGCTCTCCGTAAGGTCGCCCGCGTGCGACTGACCTCCGGCATCGAGGTTTCCGCCTACATCCCGGGCGAGGGTCACAACCTCCAGGAGCACTCCATGGTGCTCGTTCGCGGCGGTCGTGTGAAGGACCTTCCGGGTGTCCGTTACAAGATCGTCCGCGGCTCCCTCGACACCCAGGGTGTCAAGGACCGCAAGCAGGCCCGTTCCCGCTACGGCGCGAAGAAGGAGAAGTAGCACATGCCTCGTAAAGGTCCCGCACCCGCACGCCCCCTCGTCAAGGATCCGGTCTACGACGACGTCATCGTCTCCCAGCTCGTGAACAAGGTTCTGCTGGACGGCAAGAAGTCGACCGCCGAGCGCATCGTCTACGGCGCGCTCGAGGTCTGCCGCGAGAAGACCGGTACCGACCCGGTTCTCACCCTGAAGAAGGCACTCGACAACGTGAAGCCGGCCCTCGAGGTCCGCTCCCGTCGTGTCGGTGGCGCCACCTACCAGGTGCCGGTCGAGGTCCGTCCCGGCCGTTCCACCACTCTGGCATTGCGCTGGCTGGTCACCTTCACCCGTCAGCGTCGTGAGAACACCATGACCGAGCGTCTCGCCAACGAGATCCTTGACGCCTCCAACGGTCTCGGTGCCTCCGTCAAGCGTCGTGAGGACACTCACAAGATGGCCGAGGCCAACCGCGCCTTCGCCCACTACCGCTGGTGACCTGAGAGGGTCCTGCCGTCGGCAGGGCCCTCCCCGGCCGGTGTAGAACCTGCGTGGTCGCCCGGTCGATGGCACAATCATCTACGACATTCCGACTACATTGAGGGAATAGACTGTGGCACAAGAAGTGCAGAAGGACCTGAGGAAGGTCCGCAATATCGGCATCATGGCGCACATCGATGCCGGTAAGACCACGACCACCGAGCGCATCCTCTACTACACCGGCATCAACCGCAAGGTTGGCGAGACGCACGACGGTGCCTCCACCACGGACTGGATGGAGCAGGAGAAGGAGCGTGGCATCACGATCACCTCCGCCGCCGTCACGTGTTTCTGGGACGATAACCAGGTCAACATCATTGACACGCCTGGTCACGTCGACTTCACCGTCGAGGTCGAGCGTTCCCTGCGCGTCCTGGACGGCGCTGTCGCCGTCTTCGACGGCAAGGAGGGCGTCGAGCCCCAGTCCGAGCAGGTTTGGCGCCAGGCCGACAAGTACGACGTTCCGCGCATCTGCTTCGTCAACAAGATGGACAAGCTGGGCGCTGACTTCTACTTCACCGTGCAGACCATCATCGACCGTCTCGGCGCCAAGCCGTTGGTCATGCAGCTGCCGATCGGTGCCGAGGATGACTTCGACGGCGTCGTTGACCTGCTTACGATGCAGGCCATCACGTGGCGTGGTCGCGTCGAGGTCGGCGCTGAGCCGACCTACGAGGAGATCCCGGCTGACCTGGCTGACAAGGCTGCCGAGTACCGCGAGAAGCTGCTCGAGTCCGTCGCGGAGTCCGATGAGGCCCTGATGGAGAAGTACTTCGCCGGCGAGGAACTCTCCCTCGAGGAGATCAAGGCTGCGATCCGCAAGATGACGATCAACTCCGAGATCTACCCGGTGTTCTGTGGTACCGCCTACCACAACAAGGGCATCCAGCCGGTTCTCGATGCTGTCATCGACTTCCTGCCGTCCCCGCTGGACGTCGAGAACATTCAGGGCCACAAGCCGGGCCACGAGGACGTCGAGATGTCCCGCAAGCCCAGCGACGACGAGCCCTTCTCCGCGCTGGCCTTCAAGATCGCTGCACACCCGTTCTTCGGCAAGCTCACCTTCGTGCGCGTCTACTCCGGAAATGTCGAGCCCGGTCAGCAGGTCCTGAATGCCGTGACCGGTAAGAAGGAGCGCGTCGGCAAGCTCTTCCAGATGCACGCCAACAAGGAGAACCCGGTCGACAAGGCCCACGCCGGTAACATCTACGCGATGATCGGTCTCAAGGAGACCACCACCGGTGACACCCTGTGTGACATCAATGACCCGATCCTGCTGGAGTCCATGGACTTCCCGGAGCCCGTCATCAAGGTCTCTATCGAGCCGAAGACCAAGTCCGACCAGGAGAAGCTGGGTGTCGCCATCCAGCGCCTGACGGAAGAGGACCCGACCTTCACCGTCAACCTCGACGACGAGACCGGCCAGACCATCATCGGTGGCATGGGCGAGCTGCACCTCGACGTCTTCGTCGACCGCATGAAGCGTGAGTTCAAGGTCGAGGCGAATGTCGGTGCCCCGCAGGTCGCGTACCGTGAGACGATCCGTAAGGCCGTCGAGAAGGTCGAGTTCACCCACAAGAAGCAGACCGGTGGTTCCGGTCAGTTCGCTAAGGTGATCATGGCCTTCGAGCCGTACAACCCGGAGCCCGAGGAGCTGGAGGAGGGCGAAGACGCGAGCTACAAGTTCGTCAACGCCGTCACCGGTGGCCGCATCCCGAAGGAGTACATCCCCTCCGTCGATGCAGGTGTCCAGGACGCGATGCAGTACGGTTTCTTGGCCGGCTTCCCGCTGGTCGATATCAAGGCTACGCTCATCGACGGTCAGTACCACGACGTCGACTCCTCTGAGATGGCGTTCAAGATCGCTGGTTCCCAGGCTCTGAAGGAGGGTGTCGCGAAGGCGAAGCCGGTCCTGCTCGAGCCGCTGATGGCAGTCGAGGTCACCACCCCCGAGGAGTTCATGGGTGAGGTCATTGGTGACATCAATTCCCGTCGTGGTCAGGTTTCCGCCATGGAGGACCGGTCCGGCGCGAAGGTCGTCAAGGGTAAGGTCCCGCTCTCCGAGATGTTCGGTTACGTTGGTGACCTGCGTTCCAAGACCCAGGGCCGTGCGAACTACACGATGATCTTCGACTCCTACGGCGAGGTTCCCTCCTCTGTCGCAACCGAGATCATCGCTGAGCGCACCGGCAACGCCTAGGTTCCGGTCGCCGTCGAGAAGTATTCGACGGTCAGCTCCTCGCCTCCCCGTTTTTGTGCAGTCGTCCCCGGATCACTCCCCGAGACGTGAACGACTGCTTACGGGAGGGTAGGGGCCAGCACCCGGCATCCTCACAACCATGCGTCACCATGCAGTTTTCCCTGCGGCGCTGGTTGCAGTAGGATGCAGAGTGCTGGCCGTTACCCAGCACCTGCGTGAAGGCAGGAAGCCCTTTCAGTCCCGCCGTTTCCGGTGCGGGGATGTCACGGCCGCCAACGCGCTGTACGATGCTGTAATCGGCACAATGAAAGATTCCGGTGTTCCGGCCGCTGCGATCAGCGGTGGACCCGGTACCGGAAAAATACAACCCCACGTGGCTGCGAGAGTCGTAGTCACCGAAGAGTCCAGGAGGACATCACAGTGGCGAAGGCTAAGTTCGAGCGTACTAAGCCGCACGTTAACATCGGCACCATCGGTCACGTCGACCACGGCAAGACCACGACGACTGCCGCTATCACGAAGGTTCTGGCTGACACCTACCCGGAGCTCAACCACGCCTTCGCGTTCGACGCAATCGACAAGGCGCCGGAGGAGCGCGAGCGTGGCATCACGATCAACATCTCCCACGTCGAGTACCAGACCGAGAAGCGCCACTACGCACACGTGGACGCCCCGGGTCACGCCGACTACATCAAGAACATGATCACCGGTGCTGCTCAGATGGACGGCGCGATCCTCGTTGTCGCCGCCACTGACGGCCCGATGCCGCAGACCCGTGAGCACGTCCTCCTGGCCCGCCAGGTCGGCGTTCCCTACATCCTCGTTGCCCTGAACAAGTGCGACATGGTTGACGATGAGGACCTCATCGAGCTCGTCGAGATGGAGGTCCGCGAGCTCCTGGGCGAGCAGGACTACGACGAAGAGGCTCCGATCGTCCAGATCTCCGCTCTGAAGGCACTCGAGGGTGACCCGAAGTGGACCCAGGCGATCGTCGACCTCATGCAGGCCTGCGACGATTCCATCCCGGATCCGGAGCGCGAGACCGACAAGCCGTTCCTCATGCCCGTCGAGGACATCTTCACGATCACCGGTCGCGGCACCGTCGTCACCGGCCGTGTCGAGCGCGGTCAGCTGAACCTGAACGACGAGATCGAGATCATCGGCATCCGCGAGAAGTCCACCAAGACCACGGTGACCTCCATCGAGATGTTCAACAAGCTGCTGGATTCCGCAGAGGCCGGCGACAATGCCGCACTGCTGCTCCGTGGCCTGAAGCGCGAGGACGTCGAGCGCGGCCAGGTTATCGCCAAGCCGGGCGCATACACCCCGCACACCGAGTTCGAGGGCTCCGTCTACATCCTGTCCAAGGACGAGGGCGGCCGCCACACCCCGTTCTTCGACAACTACCGTCCGCAGTTCTACTTCCGCACCACCGACGTTACCGGTGTCGTGAAGCTGCCGGAGGGCACGGAGATGGTCATGCCCGGCGACAACGTCGACATGAGCGTCACCCTGATCCAGCCGGTCGCCATGGACGAGGGCCTGCGGTTCGCCATCCGTGAGGGTGGCCGCACCGTCGGCGCCGGTCGTGTCACCAAGATCAACAAGTAGTCTGATCTGAGACGCTTCGTCATCGTCCCGTTGAGGAGACGGTGATCGACATCCCGCCCCTACCCGTTCGCCGGGTGGGGGCGGATTTGTGTCTGAAGCCCCGCGGGAACGAAAGCCATGGTCGTCCGCCGTCGGGTTGTGAGAAATGCCATAAGTAGGTCTGGCATACCCGAATACAGGGTAGGGTACGCTGCGTGCCGTCAATAGATACGGCAACAGTCCCTCACACCTCTCTCCCCAAGGAGGACGCAGTGCTTCCCTCTATCCAGTCATACCAGCTGCCAGTGGCGGCTGACCTGCCGAGCGGTCGGGCAGATTGGCAGGTGGACGCCCCTCACGCCGCTCTGCTCATCCACGATATGCAGAACTACTTTATCGACGCGTTCGGTGCGGAATCACCGATGATCGCGACGGTCATCGACAATATCCGCTCACTGCGCGGCGCCGCAGAAGATGCGGGAATCCCCGTGTTCTATACGGCCCAGCCGCCGAACCAGGATCCGGCCGACCGTGGTTTGCTCTGGGATTTCTGGGGGCCCGGACTGCAGAAGGAGTCGGAGGCAGGCATCGTCGACGCCCTGTCACCCGGCGCCACGGACACCGTACTGACCAAATGGCGCTACGATGCGTTCTCTCGCTCGGACCTCGAGGAGATCCTCGTCGAGGGCGGCCGGAACCAGCTCATCATCGCCGGTGTGTACGCCCATATCGGCTGTCTCGCTACAGCGACATCGGCGTTCATGCGCGACATCAAGCCTTTCCTGGTCGCTGATGCCATGGCTGACTTCACGTCCAGCGACCACCGTGGTGCGCTGACGTTTGCTGCGGCCCGTTGTGGTCAGGTCGTCGACACGGACGAGGTGGTCGGTCGTCTGGTGTCCTCGGCCCGACTCGCAGAGGCTGTGGGGTCGGACGCGTAACATGGCTGCAGATTTGCACGGCTCTGTGCGTCATCATGTGGTGACTGGCGCTGCAGGCGGAATCGGGAGCGCCGTTGTCACGGAACTCCTTTCTGCGGGGCACACGGTGACCGCCGCCGATATTTCCTATCCGCGCGGAATCAGCCGCGTAGAACGTTCCGGCCCCGGTGTGCTCCACCACGTCGGCCTTGACGTGGGGGACTCCCACCAGGTTGATTCGGTGGTCCGTGACGTCTGGAACACCGTCGGTGCAGTGGACTCTCTTGTCAACGGCGCCGGTGTCATCGCCGCCGGTCCCGGCGAAGACGCCACGGACGAGGACTGGGAGCGGCAGTTTTCCGTGAACGCATTCGGTGTCTTCGCGATGTGCCGTGCCCTCGGCCCCCGGATGGCGGCCAACGGCGGCGGCTCGATTGTCACCGTGGGATCGAATGCGGGGACGGTGCCACGGTCGTCCATGACAGCCTATGCCGCGTCTAAGGCGGCGGCCAGCAGTGTGACGAGGTCTTTCGGGCTCGAACTGGGCCGTCAGCATGTACGGTGCAACGTTGTCTGTCCGGGGACAACACGTACATCGATGATCGAGGGGCTCGGATCAGAGGCAACCCTGGTGGCTGGACAGCCGGAACTGTACAAGTCAGGGATCCCGCTGGGGCGCATTGCGTCCCCTGAAGACATTGCGTCAGTCGTTGTATTTCTGTCCGGTGACGGCGCCCGTCACATGACTCTCCAGGAGGTGGTCGTCGATGGTGGTGCCAGCCAGCGTTGACCCGCGTGGTCCGCACGCGACGTTCGAGTTCTCGACACCGGAGTACCGACTGACTGCGCGAGGTGTTGCGCATGTCGTCGCACCGGAAGCATGGGACGGCTCCAGTGTCGCCAGCGCCGTTGAATCCCTCCTGACACACACCGGCCATGACGGGCCCGTGGTCGGGTGCATTCCGTTCGACACCGGGCGTCCTGCCGTGTTGTACATCCCGGAGGAAGTCACATGGCGTCAGGCGGCAGGGGCCGGCCACGCTGGGGAAGGGGTGGCGCCGACTGCCGCGCAGGGGACGGGACCGTCGACATCGCTGGAACTCCCGGACTCGCCTGGGTACCGGGAGGCGGTGGCCCGGGCAGTCGAACGAATCGACACAGGCGACCTGGAGAAGGTCGTCCTGGCCCGCACCGCCGTACTTGAAGCTGACGAGGATTTCGACATCGACCGGCTGGTCGCTGATCTCGGCGCGGCAAACCCTCACGCCTACGTGTACCGCACGGACCTCGGCACTACTGGTGACAGTGGCTGCGGTGAAGAAACATTGGTCGGCGCCAGCCCGGAACTCGTTCTGCGTAGCCGTCGTGGTGCGGTGACCAGCTTCCCTCTGGCAGGATCGGTTCCCAGGGACAGGGAGAACCCTGCCAGAGACCGCGAACTCACCCAGGGACTGTTGAACTCCCCGAAAGACCGGGCAGAGCACGCGCACGTTGTCCGACAAGTGGGTGAGGTCTTCCACCGCTACGCCGAGAATGTCGTTGTCCCGGACGTGCCCAGTGTGGTGTCGACCCCGGTTATCCTTCACCTGGGGAGCCGGATCACCGGGAGGCTTCCTCACGCAGGCTCGCCGGGCGCCTTCATGAAGATGCTCTACGACCTGCACCCGACCCCTGCTGTCTGCGGCTGGCCGACGGCGACGGCTCGGGAGGTCATCGCAGAACTCGAGGATTTCGACCGGGGAATGTACTCGGGTCTGGTCGGCTGGGTTGACGCGGAAGGAAATGCCGAATGGGCCCTGTCGCTGCGTGGAGGCGTGGTGTCCGGTAGTCGCGCGCAACTGTTCGCGGGAGCCGGCATCGTCGCGGAGTCGGTTCCGGAGGACGAGCACCGTGAGACAGCGACGAAATTCGCGACCTTCGCCCGCGTGCTGCAGAACCAGCAACGTCACCCCGTCACCGTGTAGCAGCACGCCTCAGTCGAGAGTGGGGGACGCCGCGTACGATTACCAGGTATGCGACTGTGGAGCCTGCACCCCTCGATTCTTGACCGCGCCGCCCTTGTCGCCTGCTGGCGCGAGGCGCTTCTTGCCCAGAAAGTGCTTGAGGGCGGGACCCGCGGGTACAAGGCTCATCCCCAACTCATCCGCTTCCGGGCACATCCGGAACCGACACTGGCGGTCGGCGCATTCCTGACCGGCCTCCGCGCCGAGGCGACAGCCCGTGGCTACTCGTTCGACGGTTCCCGGATCCACGTCCCCGCTATCCCGCAGGAGACGGTGTCCATCCCGGTCACCGACGGCCAGCTCACCTACGAACTCGGGCACCTGCAGCGCAAAGTCGCCGCGCGTGCCGAAGAATGGCTACCGCACCTGCCGACAGACGGAGTGGTACCGTCGCACCCGTTGTTCGCCGCGGAAGCGGGACCGGTGGAGTCGTGGGAGGTCGTCAGCGACTCGTAGCAGCGGGACGACTGCCCACCGGGTCAATGACAACGCCGTCCCCGTCGGCCCGGCGAGGATCCAGCGGGACGATAGTCGGTGTGCCGGTCACCGCGTCCGGCACGACGAGCGCCCGTAACCCGAAGACGTCCTCGACGAGGTCCGGCGTCATGACCTCGGAAGGAGCACCGGTGGTGACGACGTCGCCGTCGCGCATCACAATGAGGTGTCCGGCGTACCTGCACGCCTGGTTGAGGTCGTGGAGGACGGCGACCACAGTCTTCTTGTGATCGTGGAACGTGCGCAACAGTTCGAGCAACTCGTACTGGTGGGCGATGTCGAGGAACGTGGTCGGTTCATCCAGCAGCATAATCGGGGTCTGCTGGGCGAGCAGCATGGCAACCCATACGCGCTGCCGTTGGCCGCCCGAGAGCTCTGACACAAGCCGGCCGGACAACCCGTCGGTGTGGGTCGCGACGAGGGCGTCCTTGACCGCCTGTTCGTCCTCGCGGGACCACTGGTGGAACAGTGACTGGTACGGGGCTCTGCCGCGGGCGACAAGATCTGCGACACGGATTCCGTCCGGGGCCAGTGACGTCTGGGGGAGAAGCCCGAGTTGACGGGCGACGTCCTTGGCGCCGTAGGAGGAGATTTCCTTACCGTCCAACAGCACCGACCCGTCTGTTGGTGACAGGACCCGGGCTAAAGCCCGGAGGAGCGTCGATTTGCCACAGCCGTTCGGCCCGATGATGGCGGTGAAGGACTCGTGCGGGATCTCCACGGACAGGCCGGTGGAGATGATCCGCTGGTCGTAACCGATGGTGGCGTCGAGAGCCCGGAGCCGGCTCGCCGCGGAGTGTGTCGTGTCAGTCATGCGGTGATCCCGTCAATTCGTCTGTTTCGGTGGTCCGTACTGTTTGCGTGCCTCACGCACGAGCAGCCAGATCATGTAGATGCCGCCCACGCTGACGGTCAGGAGCCCGACCGGGATCGACCGGTAGAACTGGGCGATGACCAGGGAGAGGAAGTGGGCGAATGTCAGGAGCGCAGCACCGACGGCTGCAGCGCCGAGAACGGTGACTCCGGGGGTGCCCGCGATGCGTCGGGCAAGCTGCGGGGCCACCAGAGCGATGAAGCCGATGGGCCCGGCTGCGGCGGTGACCAAGGCAGTCGTCGCGACACCGGTGATCATCAGTGCCAGGCGGGTACGCTCCACATTGATGCCCTGCGTGGTGGCTGCATCGTCGCCGAGTTCCATCTGTTTCAGCGCGGGCGCGAGCAGTGCAATCAGCACGATCACCAGAATGCCGATGGCCAGTACTGGGAGTAGGGACTGCCAGGTGACACGGTTGATTGATCCGGCCGACCAGAACCCGACCATCATCGCGTCCTCGACATCCGCTCGGGTGATCAGGTAGGCGTTGAGGGAACCGAGTGTGGCGGACACGCCGATTCCGACGATGATCAGGCGGAAGCTCTGCACCGACTTGTTCTTCCGTGCGAGCAGGAACACCAGGAACGCGGTCAGTACGCCTCCGATGATGGCGGCGAAGGCGATGTTCCAGTAGGCCGTTGAACCGATGACCAGCATGGTCAGTGTGACAGCAGTGAATGAACCCGCGTCGAACCCGATGATGTCCGGGGATCCCAGTGGGTTCCGGGTCATCGACTGGAAGACCGCCCCGCCGATGCCCAGGAGTGCGCCGAAGAAGACCGCGGAGATGGCGACGGGCATACGCCATTCCACGACCACGATGCGGTGGAAGCGTTCGCCGTTGCCGATGATGGCGTTGAAGACCTCGAGCGGGGAGAGAGGGTACTGGCCGATCCCGATGGCAACCAGTGCCAGGAGTGCGGCCGAGCCGATGAAGAGGCAGGCGACGACACCGGACCGGATATGCAGCCGGTGGTCGGTGAAGGGGGTGCGGACGGTCCTACTCAGGTATCCGAAATCGATTGACGTGTCCGTCGTCGTATTGTGCACGGGGGTTTTCACAGGCCGCTCGCATTCTTCCGCCTGACCAGCGCGATAAGAACCGGCGCACCGATGACTGCGGTCAGGATGCCGACTTCGATCTCACCCGGGCGGGCGATGATACGACCGAGGGTGTCAGCCAGAAGCACCATGACGGGGCCGCCGATCAGGCAGTAGAAGAACATCCAGCGTTGGTCCGGTCCCACGATCCACCTCACGACGTGGGGCACCATCAGGCCCACGAACCCGATACCGCCGGTGAGCGCTGTGGCGCCACCGGCGAGTACGGTGACGGCGAGGATGGTGAGGATCCGGGCCCGGACCACCTTGGTCCCGAGCGATGCAGCTAGGTCGTCACCCAGGGCGATGGAGTTCAGGTCGGTGGAGACAAGGATCGCCAGGATGACGCCGAGAAGGAGGAACGGCAGGACCGACTGAGCATCATTGAGGGACGTCCTGGCTACGGAACCCAGGTTCCAGTTGCGGATGGCCTCGAAAGTGTCGGGATCGATGAGCTGGAGGAAGCTGGTGACTCCCCCGAACACCGCGGCCAGTGCCACACCTGCCAGGACCAGGGTGGCCGGGTTGGCGCCGCGTGCGCCGCCGGCGAGACCGATGATGTACACCAGGATTGTTGTTGCGGCGGCGCCAATGAAAGCGAACCAGATGTACTGTGTGATTCCTGCGATGCCGAATACCCCGACCCCGACCGTTACGGCAAGTCCTGCGCCGGCATTGACACCCAGGATGCCGGAGTCGGCCAGCGGATTACGGGTGAGCGCCTGGATCAGTGCCCCGGAGAGCGCGAAGGCAGCACCCGTGACGATGGCGATCACCGTCCGGGGAAACCGCTGGTCCCAGACGATGTAGGATGCTTCGTTTTCCCCGCGGTGCCAGATGGCGTCCCAGACATCCGCGTAGGGGATCGGGTTGGCCCCGTGAGCGAGACTGGCGATGAATGCGCCGAGGAGGACAGCGAGCAGAGCCGCAAGGCCGACGGCACGTTTGGTGTACAACCCGGACGTTCCGGCGAGACTAACAGCGCCGTCCTCCGAGTCCTGTATTTCGGCGGCGGCATCCTGCCGTGTGTTCAGGGTGTGTGTCATGGGCACGTACAGGTCCCGAACCCAGCCGGAGACCACGTTCTTCCTTCTGATGGTCGACGCGGAACGGACCCATGTGAGGGTTCGCTTACCTGAGGGAGAATATCAGTAGGCTAGCCTCACCGTCAAGGTTCCCCGTCGCAGCTCTGTGCCGTGCGGAGGAGGCCGTGGTCGGGTTACTGGGGACGTGCCGGTTGCTCTACCTGGAGGAGGAATCGCGGGAGAACCTCCTGGCCGGGCAGGGCGGCGGTGATGTCCGCGGCGGCGCGGCGGCAGCTCTCATTGAGTTCGGCGACATCGGTCTCGGCGGGGATTCGCAACCGGATCTCGATGATCTCGGTCCCCCTGTCCTCGCTTGCCCGGTAACTGGCAGAGCGGACGTCGTCACGTTTCTCGAAGGTCTGGGCAACCGCGGACGCGACATCGGCGGGCGATGTACGGATCGTGCCGGTCGGTGCGGACGTCGGGGACGCGCTACGCCCGAGGCGTTTGCGCTCGATGTTGATTCCGACGAGCAGGAGACCGAGGAGACCGGTCACCACGGCGGCGATGACGAGAATGGTGTCGTAATTGTCGCGTGTGCTCAGCTCAGCCCAGAAGTCCTTGTTGACGTAGTCACCGATCCGCTGTGCGGGTGCGAGGTCGAGACGGAGCCCGATCATCCAGAAGGCGAGACCTCCGAAGACAAGGGCGAGCAGAAGTGTCACGATGCGGTCGAACGAGGCCTTTCCCCGGTTCATCGTCCTTCACCTCCCGAGGTGACCGTCACCTGGACACTCGGGGCAGGAACCAGGAGTGCAGAGAGTTCGGAAACGTGCGTGGAAACCCGTGCTCGGATCGTCTCGGCGGACTCCGGCGTGACCGCCGTGACGACCTTGACCGAGATCTTCTTCCGTGTCGTCACTGTGTGGGCTGAGAGTACACCTGGAACGCGCCGGGCTGTCGCAGTGGAGAGTCGAGCGACATCGACGGGGCGTGCGTAGAGTTCCGATCCGTCGCCGAAGGCCATGTGGGTACGTCGACGAGGCCGCACGGTCACGAGGAGAAAGAAGACGGCGACAAGGGCACACCCGATGCCGGCCCACAGCATCCACGATTCACTCTGGACGGTGGCGAACCAGTCGAAAACAGGTGGGAGCAGCTGGCTCCCCGAGACGGAGCCGTTGAGGACGAGTACGTCACGGACGATGACTGCCGTGAGGCCGAGCAGCACGATGCCCAGGACAATCGTCCACCCGCGTGCCAGCGGAGAGGCTGTCGGCTGAGGGGCGTGGGGAACCGGCTGTGGAGACTCCCCGGACCCCCCGGACCCCCCGGACCCCGCGGTCGTCGTGTCATCGGACAGGCTCAGGTCGGCGGCGAACCTGCCTGACGGTTCGGGTCGGTAACGCTCCGGATGCTGTGTTGTTGTCATCGCGGACTCCTGTCGTGGTCGCCGCTGGGCTTCCCGTCCTCACCGGAGTCGGCGGATCGCCAGCGACGGGAGGTGTCGACAGTCACCGGAATGCGGCGGTGCCTTCGGACGGCCGGGAAAATGGTCACCTCGAGCCCCTGGGGGGTGGGCACCGTGCGGGTCGGGAGGCCGCGCGGCGTCGGAACATCGCGTAGCAGCGGTCCGGTGGGGGTCGACACATCGTAGAGGATACGGAGCCCCCGTGATGGTGGCGGAGCTGTGACCGTCACGTGATCGATGATGATCGGTTCCAGGAGGCGTGGTTGAGCTGCACTGTGTGGTGACCGCGGGCGCATGACGGGTGTCGCTGGTGGAGTCACCGGGTGCCTCACCTCGGGCGGCGCGGGGGGCTGAACCGACGTGACACGGACCGGAGCCGGCAGTGACGGCTGCTGTGCCGCTCGAGGCGTCGGGGCAGAGACGTGCCTTGCGGGCTCCGGCCGACCTGCGGTCACCGGCATGAGCTGTCGCGACGTCACCGCCGGGGGGTGGACCGGCTGACGAGGCTGGGGCGTCGCGGGCACGGCGACCTCGGTGATCTGCCGGGTAACGGTCGGGGAGCACGCCCGCAGAGGTGTGGCGGAGACACGGGTGTACTCCGGGGTCCGGGGTGTTGCCGCCAGGCCGGCGACGGTGACTGTC
This sequence comes from Corynebacterium glyciniphilum AJ 3170, assembly GCF_000626675.1. NCBI lineage: Bacteria > Bacillati > Actinomycetota > Actinomycetes > Mycobacteriales > Corynebacteriaceae > Corynebacterium > Corynebacterium glyciniphilum. The sequence goes on from NZ_CP006842.1 coordinate 765,252, forward strand.
TCGTCGGTTCCGGGAACGACGGCTGCGACATCCACGTTGACCGCCAGTACCGGCACACCGGTCGAGTGCTCGATCCATTCACCGACGGCTTCTCTCGTGACCTGCGCAACCGCGACGGTGGGGGCTGGCCAGGAGGTGGCGATCTGGATGTCAGCGACGGCGGCACTACCGCCGGGATCCATCTGCACGCTCACCCGGGGCAACCGACGGCCCGTGAACTGGCCGATGCCCGACGAATGCCGGACAACACCAGGAACGGAGAGGGCTGCCCGGGTGGCGATCTTCTCCAGTACCTTCATGTCGATGGAGGTGTGTGCACGCTGTTGCCGGTAGGCCTCGCTGCGGGGTAGTTCTTCAGCAGCACCGCTGCCGGCGAGGACCGCGGTATCTTCAGCAGGCGCGTCGATGTTGGGAGAGGACACGGGGAATCAGCCCCGTCCCCGACCGCTGCTGTTGAAGGCACGCCGAAGGTCGATGACACCCTCCACATGGGCGCCGACGGCGCCGCCGACTCCGCAGAGAACCAGCACAACGAGGAAACCGACCACGCCGTCCCAGAGGGCACCGACTGCCAGGAGGAATCCCAGCAGCACGCCAATGATTGTCGCGTACTTCATCATGACCTCACTATCAGTTGGATTTCTCGTCGGTACCGGTGTCCGAGAACCGTCGGGCACCGGGGAAACTGGTGGGGAGTCGCGACCGGACTGTGCGGTCGGCGTCCCGGACGAACTTACCTGCTGCCCGCATCACCCGACGGGTCTTCGGGGAGTGCGCGATGACCGCCCCCTTTGCCCGAAGGTCTTCCGTGCGCCGGAGCACTTCATCAGACGTCCGGCCGGCGAACTCGGTGGCCTGGCGGGCAACATCGTCGGGGATGAAGCCAGGAAGGCGGACACTCTCCATGCCACGGCGAATCGACGTCTGGCGTTGCCAGCGGGAGTCGAGCTCGCCCAGCGCCGCGATGAGCCGGGCATCCGAGCCACCGGTGTCGGGGTGGTTGTCGCGGATGACCTGACGGCGCTGACGGACGTACTCCGGATCCTTGCGGAAGTCCGGAGGTGGGCCCTGTGCTCCGGGGCTACTCATGACGGCTCCAAGATGACGTGGTGACGGGGACTGCGGACGGACGGTCGGTGGTGACTACTGGACGCGGGGGGACTGCTCCGGCTCATCGTCCTCGTCGTCGTGGTCCTCGGGGAGGTGGACATCGTGGACGATCACGTTGACTTCGGTCACCTGAAGGCCGGTCATCTCTTCGACGGAGAGAATGATGTTGCGACGGATCGCCTCGGCAAGTTCGTGGATGGCGACGCCGTACTCCGCCACGATGGAGATGTCGACGGCGGCCTGACGGTCGCCGACCTCCACCGAGATTCCCTGCTGGACGTTGACCCGACCGCCGGGGATACGCTCGCGGAGAGCTCCGATGGTGCGGGACGCGCCGCCGCCCAGACCGTGTACGCCGGACACCTCGCGAGCTGCCATGCCGGCGATCTTCGACACGACGACGTCGGCGACAGACGTCCGTCCGTGGTCGGTGAACAGTTCAGAGTCGACGGAGTTGTCGTCCTGGACAGCGGGGGTGTTCGCCTTGCCGGAGTTGTTGCTGGAGTCGTTGTCACTCATAGGGGGCCTCACTGTTCTCGATGGTGCTGAATGAAGGTGTGAGCGCCAGCGTACTCACTTTTCACGGGTGTGCTGGTGACGGCGCGGGGCTCCACCAGTTCAGGGGAGGGAAGACGGATTTGAAGGAACAGGACCTTCGTGGTTAAATAGCGGACGTTGCTTTGACATTGCGTCTGAGCGCCATTGCTTTATGCCTCGTCATCAGGCCGTATCGGAACCGATGGTGGGGAGAGTGGTGGTGTGAGACGGCGCAGATGGTGAAGTGAGCATGAACCATCATCGGCAGGGTGCCTCGGATCGGAAATATTTCCATCCGGGGTGGAACTGTCGTGCGGTAACCCACGCGGAGACGGCGGACACGCCCGACCGCGGGGACCGGAGTGGGGCATGGCAAATAAACAGCGGCAGTAAGTGAAGATCCCGACCATCACGTTGGAGGGGCTCTTCCTCACTATGATTCGACGGTCGCCGGGGAGTACTCCAGTGCCGGTCGGACGGATCCCGTGTTTGCCATCGCTTTCGCGACGGTGCCCCGGGAGACCGTGAGACCAATCGAAGTCATAACTGGCGACTGTGCCAGGCCTCCGGCCGGACAGCGTTGACATTGAAAAGAAGTTCCCTCGGACCCGGGTCACCGGGCGAGGGGGACACGAGGAAGAGGACTAGCGTGGCGGGACAGAAGATCCGCATCAGGCTCAAGGCCTACGATCACGAGGCAATCGACGCTTCTGCGAAGAAGATCGTCGAAACGGTCACCCGTACCGGTGCTCGTGTGGTCGGCCCTGTGCCTCTGCCCACTGAGAAGAACGTGTACTGCGTCATCCGCTCGCCGCACAAGTACAAGGACTCGCGCGAGCACTTCGAGATGCGCACCCACAAGCGCCTGATCGACATTCTCGACCCGACGCCGAAGACCGTTGACGCCCTGATGCGCATCGATCTGCCGGCAAGCGTCGACGTCAACATCCAGTGATCTCGTCAGAGATTGTGGACTTGAGTCTGAACTGAGGCAGCGGAGACTGAATTATGAGTGAAAACGAGATCAAGGGCATCCTGGGCAAGAAGCTCGGCATGACCCAGATCTTCGACGAGGACAACCGGGTCGTTCCGGTCACCGTCGTCGAGGCTGGGCCGTGCGTCGTCACCCAGGTGCGCACCAAGGACATCGACGGCTACGACGCCGTCCAGATCGCCTACGGCGACATTGACCCGCGCAAGGTCAACAAGCCGCAGGCAGGTCATTTCAAGAAGGCCGGTGTGACCCCGCGCCGCCACGTGACGGAACTCCGCGTCGATGACGCCTCCGCTTACGAGGTCGGCCAGGACATCACCGCAGAACTGTTCAGTGAGGTCAACTTCGTTGATGTCACCGGCACCTCCAAGGGTAAGGGCTACGCCGGCGCCATGAAGCGTCACGGCTTCGCCGGCCAGGGCGCCTCCCACGGTAACCAGGCTGCTCACCGCCGCGTCGGTGGCATCGGCGCCTGCGCCACCCCGGGTCGTGTCTTCAAGGGCACCCGGATGGCAGGCCGTATGGGCAACGAGCGCGTCACCCTGCAGAACCTGAAGGTCGCAAAGCTGGACCTCGAGTCCAACCTGCTCCTCATCAAGGGTGCCATCCCCGGAGTTAACGGCGGTATCGTCACCGTCAAGACCGCAGTGAAGGGCGGTGCACACGCATGAGCAATCTGACCCTCAACGTCCAGACCGCTGACGGTGCCACCAACGGCTCGGTCGAGCTGCCCGCGTCCATCTTCGACGTGGAGCCGTCCGTTCCGCTGATGCACCAGGTCGTCGTGGCCCAGCTGGCCGCGAAGCGCCAGGGCACCCACGCCACCAAGACCCGCGGCGACGTCCGTGGTGGTGGCCGCAAGCCGTTCCGCCAGAAGGGAACCGGTCGCGCCCGCCAGGGTTCGATCCGCGCCCCCCACTACACCGGTGGTGGCACGGTCCACGGTCCGCAGCCGCGCGACTACGACCAGCGGACCCCCAAGAAGATGAAGGCAGCCGCCCTGCGCGGTGCCCTCACCGACCGCGTCCGCAACGAGCGCATCCACCTGGTGGAGGAGCTCGTCGCAGGCCAGACTCCGTCGACCAAGGCCGCGCGGACGTTCATCGAGCGTCTCACCGACCGGAAGTCCGTCCTGGTCGTCCTCGGTCGCGAGGACGTCACGGCGTGGAAGTCGGCCAACAACCTGCCGAACGTCCACACCCTGGCCTTCGATCAGCTCAACACCTACGACGTTCTGAACGCAGATGACATCGTGTTCTCCGTCGAGGCGCTCAACGGCTTCATCGCCGTGGCTGACACCGCCAAGGCCGCAGCCAAGGAGGAGGCAAAGTGAGCACCATCGCCGACCCCCGGGACATCATCGTCGCACCCGTCGTCTCCGAGAAGTCCTACGGACTCATGGAGCAGAACGTCTACACGTTCCTGGTGAACCCGGACTCCAACAAGACCCAGATCAAGATTGCCGTCGAGCAGATCTTCGGTGTGAAGGTCGCCAGCGTCAATACCCTCAACCGCGTGGGCAAGCGCAAGCGTTCCCGCACCGGTTACGGTCAGCGCAAGGCCACCAAGCGCGCCATGGTGACCCTGGTCGCCGGCAGCGATCCCATCGACATCTTCGGTGGTGCGACCGCCTAGCGGCCGCGGACACCGACAGGTAAAGAGAGAGCAGAAGTATGGCTATTCGCAAGTACAAGCCGACTACGCCGGGTCGCCGCCAGAGCTCCGTTTCCGAATTCGACGAGATCACTCGCTCGACGCCGGAGAAGTCTCTGCTGCGCCCGCTGTCGAAGACCGGCGGCCGCAACGTCCACGGCCACATCACCACCCGTCACAAGGGTGGCGGTCACAAGCGCCGCTACCGTGTCATCGACTTCCGTCGCAATGACAAAGACGGCATCACCGCCAAGGTCGCGCACATCGAGTACGACCCCAACCGCACCGCGAACATCGCGCTGCTGCACTACGTCGACGGCGAGAAGCGTTACATCATCGCTCCCCGCGGCCTGACGCAGGGCACGATCGTCGAGTCCGGTTCGGGCGCCGACATCAAGCCGGGCAACAACCTGCCGCTGCGCAACATCCCGACCGGTACGACCATCCACGCCGTGGAGCTCAAGCCGGGCGGCGGTGCCAAGATGGCCCGTTCCGCCGGTGCCTCGGTCCAGCTGCTGGGTAAGGAAGGCAAGTACGCCATCCTGCGTATGCCCTCCACCGAGATCCGTCGCGTCGACATCCGCTGCCGCGCCACCGTCGGTCAGGTCGGCAACGTCGACCAGATCAACATCCGCTGGGGCAAGGCTGGCCGTCTGCGCTGGAAGGGCGTCCGCCCGACCGTCCGTGGTGTTGTCATGAACCCGGTCGACCACCCGCACGGTGGTGGTGAGGGTAAGACCTCCGGTGGTCGCCACCCGGTCTCCCCGTGGGGTCAGCCTGAGGGCCGTACCCGCAAGCCCAACCGTCCGAGCGACAAGCTGATCGTCCGCCGTCGCCGCAACAACAAGAACAAGAAGCGCTAAAGGAGGTAGTTGAGAATGCCACGCAGCCTCAAGAAGGGCCCGTTCGTCGACGAACACCTCCTCGCGAAGGTGGACGTTCAGAACGACGCCGGCAGCAAGAAGGTCATCAAGACCTGGTCCCGCCGGTCAACCATCCTTCCCGATTTCATCGGTCACACTTTCGCCGTCCACGACGGTCGGAAGCACGTCCCGGTGTTCATCGACGACTCGATGGTCGGTCACAAGTTGGGCGAGTTCGCCCCGACCAAGACCTTCAAGGGTCACATCAAGGATGACAAGAAGGGTCGGCGATAGACATGTCTGACACCGCTGTCAACAACGCACGCGCAACCGCCAAGTTCGTCCGGGTCACCCCGATGAAGGCACGCCGCGTCATCGACACCATCCGCGGCAAGTCCGTGGAGGACGCCCTGGCACTGCTGCGCTTCGCGCCGCAGTCGGCTTCCGAGCCGATCGCCAAGGTTGTCGCCTCTGCTGCAGCTAACGCGGAGAACAACTTCGGCCTGGACCCCCGCACACTCGTCGTCTCAGAGGCTTTCGCCGATGAGGGGCCGACGCTCAAGCGGTTCCAGCCGCGCGCCCAGGGTCGGGCCTTCCAGATCCGCAAGCGCACCAGCCACATCACCGTGGTTGTCGAGAGCCAGAAGGGAAGTGCTCAGTAGTGGGCCAGAAGATCCAACCCCACGGCCTCCGGCTGGGTATCACTTCCGAGTGGCGCTCCCGCTGGTACGCCGACAAGCAGTACGCTGACTACCTCGCCGAGGACATCAAGATCCGCGAGTTCCTGTCGAAGGGCCTCGACCGCGCCGGCATCGCCGACGTCGTCATCGAGCGCACCCGCGACCGGGTCCGCGTGGACATCCACACTGCCCGTCCGGGCATCGTCATCGGTCGTCGTGGCTCCGAGGCCGACCGCATCCGCGGTCAGCTCGAGAAGCTGACCGGCAAGCAGGTGCAGCTGAACATCCTCGAGGTCAAGAACATCGATGCGAACGCTCAGCTGGTGGCACAGTCCATCGCCGAGCAGCTGAGCAACCGCGTGGCGTTCCGTCGCGCGATGCGCAAGGCCATCCAGTCCGCGATGCGTCAGCCCGAGGTCAAGGGAATCAAGGTCGTGTGCTCCGGCCGTCTCGGCGGTGCCGAGATGGGTCGCACCGAGCGCTACCACGAGGGTCGCGTTCCGCTGCACACCCTGCGCGCCGAGATCGATTACGGCACCTACGAGGCCCACACCACCTTCGGACGCATCGGCGTCAAGGTGTGGATCTACAAGGGTGACGTCGTCGGTGGCCGCCGTGAGTCCCTGCAGAACGCACGCGACGAGCGTCCGCGCCGCAACAACCGTGAGCGTCCGCGCCGCGGTGGTGCACGCCGCCAGCGCGCAGAGCAGAAGCAGGAGGGTTAACCCGTGCTTATCCCCAAGCGCACGAAGTACCGTCGCCAGCACCGCCCGCACCGCTCCGGTGTCTCCAAGGGCGGTAACCGGGTGACGTTCGGCGACTACGGCCTGCAGGCCCTGGAGCCGACCTACATCACCAACCGTCAGATCGAGTCCGCCCGTATCGCCATCAACCGCCACGTCAAGCGTGGTGGCAAGGTGTGGATCAACATCTTCCCGGACCGCCCCCTGACCCAGAAGCCGCTCGGCGTGCGTATGGGTTCCGGTAAGGGTCCCGTGGAGAAGTGGGTGGCAAACGTCAAGCCCGGCCGCATTCTCTTCGAGATGTCGTACCCGAACGAGGAGATCGCTCTCGAGGCGCTCCGTCGTGCCGGCAACAAGCTGCCCTGCAAGGTGCGCATCGTGAAGAAGGAGGATCAGTTCTGATGGCTACCGGAACCCCGGCTCACGAATTCCGCGAGCTCAACAACGAAGAACTGACCACCCGTCTCACGGAGGCGAAGGAAGAGCTGTTCAACCTGCGCTTCCAGTCCGCCACCGGTCAGCTGTCCAACAACCGTCGACTGGGCACCGTGAAGCGCGACATCGCCCGGATCTACACCGTCCTGCGCGAGCGCGAGCTCGGACTGTCCACCGTCCCCGGTGGTGACGACGCATAATGAGCGAGGCTACTGTGAGCAACGAGAACACCAAGGGCGCACGTAAGGTCCGCTCCGGATACGTGGTGTCCGACAAGATGAGCAAGACCATCGTGGTCGAGCTCGAGGACCGTAAGAGGCACGCCCTCTACGGCAAGATCATGCGTGCTAACTCCAAGGTCAAGGCGCATGACGAGAACGAGACCGCCGGAATCGGCGACCTCGTCCGTATCGAGGAGACCCGGCCGCTGTCCAAGGACAAGCACTTCCGGCTCGTCGAGATCATCGAGAAGGCCAAGTAGTCCCCGTCCGGGACACCTCGCCTTCCGACGCGACACCCCCGCCACCCCGGGTCTTCCCGGGTGGCGGGGGCTTTGTGCCTCCGGAGACAGCGAGCCCAACTGCCCGCCGTGACGTAGCAACCCCGTAGGTTGGCGCGACTGACCTCCGGGGTTGCTGTGTTGCGGCCTCAGACCGCCTGATCCTTCTTGCTGACCTTGCCCACGCCGGTAAACGGGAACTCCTCGACGATGTCGATGATGTCGGGCACAGCAAAGCTGGCAAGCCCCTGTTCCCTCACGTACTTCTTTAAGGCCGCCGGTTTCAGTGGGCTGGTGGCATTTTCCCGTGGGATGACCAGTGCACGCGTCTTTTCACCGAGGATGTCGTCTGGGACGCCGACGACAGAGACATCGTGCACTGCCGGATGGGTGAGCAGGACATTCTCGACGGCTTCGGGTGCGATCTTTTCTCCGCCGCGGTTGATCTGGTCCTTCGCGCGTCCGACCACGGTGAGTGTCCCGTCCCGGAAGACCACGATGTCGCCGGTGCGGTAGAACCCGTCGCCGGTGAAGGAGCGCGCGTTGACCTCCGGGGCACGATGATACTGGCGGATGGTGTAGGGGCCGCGCGTGAGCAGATTCCCGGGCGTTCCTGCAGGGACCTCGTTGTCGTCATCGTCGACGACGAGGATTTCGTCGTACGGGCTCATCGGACGGCCCTGGGTCGACACAATCTCCTCGATCCCGGCCTCCAACGGCGTGTAGTTGACCAGCCCTTCAGCCATGCCGAACACCTGCTGGAGGTTCCACCCGAGTTCCGGGCGGACCCGACGGGCCGCGGTCTCGGAGAGCTTGGCGCCGCCGACCCAGACGGTGCGCACGCTGTGCAGGTCGTGTACTGCTCTGTCCGGATAGTTGAGCAGGCTGATCAGGGCCGGCGGGACGAGCGCGAGGTGTGTGACCCGGTGCCGTTCGATGAGGGGGAGCACGTCGGTCGGCATCGGACTGTCAGCGAAGACGATAGTCGCACCGACCTGGACCGCACCAAGGATTCCTGGTGAGCTCATCGTGAAATTGTGTGAGGCGGGCAGGGCCACCAGGAGTACGTCGTCCGCGCGGAGGTCGCAGACGTCGATGGAGGCCCTGACGGAGTACAGATAGTCGTCGTGGGTCCGGGGGATCTGCTTGGGGACCCCGGTGGTGCCTCCGGACAGTTGCAGGAACGCCAGGTCGTCCGCGGCTCCCGGCGTGGGGGTGGCGGGGAGGCAGTCCCGCGTCGGGGACCGTCGGGTGCCACGGGCCCAGGGGTCGTCGGCACGTTCATTCACGAGGATGGAGGTGGGCGTTCTGCCGTCCGGGAGCGGGCGGGCGAGGTCCGCCTGTACCCGTGTCAGGTGCCTGTTCGGGTTTGATGTCCCGATGTAGTGGGTGGCAGGGGCGTGCATCGCGAAATGGCGTACATCCGATGCCCCATGGGCCGGCAACGCGAAGACCGGTACCGCACCGAGACGCCACAGGGCGAAGATGGTCTCGAGGTAGGCCACACTGTTCGGCAGTTGCACGATGACCTTGACCCCGCGACGCACCCCGTTGTGCGCCAGGATGGTGGCCGCGCGGGCCACACCGGCGTCGAGTTCCGCCCATGTCAGTGACCGTATCCCGTCGATGGCGGCAAGGGCGTGGGGCCGGGCCGTGACCGTCCGTCGAAAGAGCTTCCAGTGGGTGTCGCCGTTCCATACTCCGAGCTGTCGGTAGTGCTCTGCGCTCTGACGGGAGAATCCGTTGGCGAGGACGTCGGTCATGACAGTGATTCCTTTGCGGTTGTCAGGGCTTTCGCGATGGCGGGGGCGATGCAGTCCCACCCGTTGTCGCTGGTCAGTCCTGCGTGGGTTGTGTCCAGGGACAGAGTGTCCGGGTCGCGGGGGAGCACACCGCGCCAGGCGGAAACCGGGTCCCAACGGCCCGCGGCAGCGGTGTTCCCGGACAGGCCGGTGAGTCGGTCATCCGCCCGGGTGGCGACGACGATCTGGGCCGTTCCAGCAAATCCGGACAGATCCACCGGTGTGGCCGAGCGCAGTAACGCGTCGCAGAACGCTAGATTCGCACTGAGCGTCGAGAAGTTGGACGCCCCGGTTTCTCCATCTGTCCCGGTGAGCGCCTCGAGTTGTTCGAGGCTGAGATCGGGTACCGCGGGCAGGTCGGTGGTCCCGTTGATGGCATCCGACGGTGCTGTGCCGGCGGGATAGGCGTCCAGCACGCCGAGGTAACTGACATTCTCACCTCTGCGGATCAGTTCAGCCGTCATGGCCTGCGCCACGACACCACCGAAGGAGTACCCCAGAAGACGGTACGGCCCCACCGGGTGGATCTGCTGCACCGTATCGACGTACCGTGCGGCCAGGGTTTCCACATCTGCGCCGTCCGGGCGGGGATCGGGAAGCTGGAGACCGGTCACGGGGATGTCGAGATGCTTGAGTCGCGTGGCCAGGCCGTGGAACGGGAGGGCGAGACCTCCGGCGGGATGGATGCAGAAGAGGGGTTCTCCGCTGCCACTGGCCAGAGGAAGGATGTTCCGGTCGGGCGTGGTACCCCCGTTGTCGGCGGCGAGTCGTGCTGCCAGGGCGCCCGGTGAACCGGTCTCCACGATGTCCTGGATCGTGACTGCGTCGAGCCCGTACGTGCCGGTACGGCGGAGTTTCCCGAGCAGACGCATGGCGAGCAGGGAGTGCCCGCCGATGTCGAAGAAGTTGTCGTCGGTGTGTACGTGGTCGACACCGAGGAGTTCCGCCATGACACCGGCGATCACGTCGGCGGCGCCGGTGGTACCGACTGCGGTCGTGGGTGCGGCCAGTGATGCGGGGGGTGTGGAGAGGGCCGGGGCGGACGCGCCGTCCGGGGTCCAGGGCGGTGTGGTGGCGGAAATCGTGTTGAGCACATCGCCGACGGACTGTCCGCCCGGTGCAGTGGTGTCGGCGAGGGTCTCGAGCACCGTGGTCAGGACCTGTGCTGTGCGTTCGACGAACGCCGGGTCGATCAGGTCGGGGCGGTGTGCCAGGACGATGCGTGGAATGTCCCCTGGAGGGACGACCACGGAGAGCGGGAAGTTCGTCATCCCGTCGGCATGGACCTCGCTGACCGCAATCCGTCCCGCGCCGTCGTCGGACGTGTCGGGATCGTCGGTGGCGAGGGTGGGGAAGTTGTCGTAGACCACCAGAGTGTCGAAGAGGGTGCCCAGCCCGGAAAGCTGTTCGATGTGGACCAGCGGTGTGGAGGCGTGGACGGTCATGTCCGCCTGAGCGCGTCCGATTCCGGTGATGAGGCTCGTGAGGGAGTCTCCGCGTTCCAGTGGCACGCGGGACGGCAGGGTGTTGATGAACAATCCCACGGTGTGCTCGATGCCATCCACCTCGGTGGGCCGGCCGGACACGGTGGTGCCGAAGACCACGTCGTCGCGTCCGGTCACAGCGGCCAGTGTGAGTGTCCAGGCGGCCTGCAGCACGGTGTTCGGGGTGACCCCCTCCTGTCGTGCACGTTGCAGTAGGGATGTGGTGGCGTCCGAGGAGATCTCCTGCACCGTCTCACCGACGGGGGCACTGTGGCGTGCCGGGGCAAGAGAACCGACGAGTGTGCCGCGTTCCAGCCCACTGAGACGTGAACGCCAGGCGTCGTCGGCGTCGCGTGGGTCCTGCCGGGCCAGCCAGTCCAGGTAGTCGGAGTACGGTGCGGCCGGGGGCAGAGGCTCTCCGTGGTAGAAGGCCAGCAGGTCGCGGAGCATTACCGGGGTGGACCAGCCGTCGGTGAGCAGGTGGTGGTTGCCCAGCACCAAGCGCGCCGAGGCGTCATCTTCTCCGCTGTCGGGCAGGAGAACGAGGGCGGCGGTGACGAGTGGGCCGGCTTCGGGGTCGACGGGACGCAACGCTGTCTCGCGCAGCAGATCGTCGGCTGCCCTGACAGCCGCCGGGCGGGGGACCGGTCGCAGGTCAACAGTGCGCCACGGAAGGACGACATCGCGGGGGATCAGCTGTGCCGGGTCATCACCGGATGTCGTGTCAAAACGGGCACGCAGCAGGTCATGTCGGGCGAGAACATCATGGAAGGCCTGGTGCAAGCGGTTCTCGTCGACGGCGCCGCACAGGTCCACACCCGCTGCGAGGACGTAGCCGTCGCCACCGCTGACGGAGTGGTAGAGCAGGGCTTCCTGCAGAGGGGAGACCGGAAGGACATCTGCCAGCGGTCCGTGGCGCTGCTCCCAGGCGTCGATGGTGTCCTGACTGACACCGTCCAGGTGCAGGTCCGACGGGGAGGCGCCCCCGTCGGTAGTCAGAGACAGCACCGCGAGGGCGGTGAAGGCCTCGGTGATCTTCTCCAGCGTATCCTCCGCCTTGTCGGAGTTGGTGGCGAGAACGGCATCGTCGTCGCCGACGGTGAGAAGAGGGGAGTGGGCGGTATACCCGTGCGGGACGATCCGGGTGTCACCGCATGACACGGTCAGCGCAGGGGAGTGCGGTGTTCCGGTGTGGGCGACCACGCGGCGTCGGTGCTCCTTGGCGTGCAGAAGTGCCGAGCGTGGGGACGCGTATACCGCATCCGGCAGGGCGGGGATGCGATGGATGGTGCTCAGTGCGCCGAGCACGGCGTTCCCGCCGTCGGGCAGGTGCTCTGTCTGCGTCCGTGTGAGAAGGTCGACGGGGCCTCCGGTCGCCAGCAGTGCGGCGGCGGTCGCGACATCATCTGCGGTCACCGAGTACAGCGCCGACAGACGGCTGACGAGATCAGATGCACCAGGCAGCGGCGATCTACGGCTAACCACCGGGGCGGAGGTGACGTCCCGGGGTGCGGGCGCATCTGCGCGCCAGGAACGGAGGGTGCTGTCAGTGCGGCCGCTTCCGTCCTGGTGGCTACGGTATCGGCCCCGCAGCACATCGGTGAGGTCGTTGAGCAGGAGCGCGGAGGACGAGGGGTCGAATATACCGGCGTCGACGGCGACGCGGACGGTGTGGTCGCCACCGGGGCCCGGTGAGATGGCGAACCGCCACACTGCACCCGACGCCGGGTCGAGGGAGTCGGCGAGTTCGTCGTCCGTGACGGTTGCCGGGGCGATGACCGATTCCGCGGATACGAGGGGGACGCGGGGGACGATGAACCTCGGAGCGTCGGTGACGGACTCGTCGAGGACCGCCCGTAGTGCGGCGTGAGTGGTCATCATGGTCGCGGCAGCGGCGGCGGCAGTGGTGGTGGTGACGGGTGTTGGAGAGCCGGGCAGGGACATGCTCCCGACATAGCTGGGGCGGGGGCCTGACACGGTGCCGGTGGCGATGGCACCCGTGTCGTAGCGCAGTTCCTGGATGGCCACGGGGCCATCGGTTCCACCGGTGCTGCCTTCTGCGGTGTGACCCCCGGTGGCCGTGACTCTCGTCGCCGCGGCGGCGACATCGGAGAGGTCGACACCGGTGAGCAGGTCTTTCGCCTGGATGGCCCATCCTCGTCGCCGGAGCCGTCCGGCGACGGTGAGGGCGCCGATACTGTCGCCGCCGAGGGAGATGAAGTCGTGGTGCAGGTCGATGTCTCCCGTGCCGAGAAGGTCGGTGACGATGTCCGCTAACGCCTGTTCGGCAGCGGTCAGCGCGGGGTGCGTGGGGTGCCCGGCATCCGAACAACGGTCAGCAGTGGCGCGGTGTGCCGGGGACGCCGGGGAGGTCGGGGACATCGGTAACGTCAGGGACGCCAGGGCGGTACGGTCTACTTTTCCCCCGACGGTCAACGGCAGGCGGTCATGCACCAGTAGTCGGGTGGGGACGAGGTGTCCGGGGACGACGGAAGCCAGGTCGGCCCGTAGTGATACCGCGGTCGCTGCGGAGCCGTCAGTCGTGACATGGGCGATGAGTTTCAGCGCGCCGGGATCGCCGAAAGTCCCCACGGCGGCGCCGGTGACCGGCGGGAGGGACAGCAGCGCGGCCTCGACCTCGGCGGGTTCCACCCGGTGGCCCCGGATCTCCAGTTGCTGGTCGGCGCGTCCGAGGAAGTGGTGGGCACCGCGTCGTGAACCGTCGGTCGCCGGTACCCAGGTAACCAGGTCACCGGTGCGGTAGCGTCGACGGGAATCCGTGGAGTCGAAGGCTGCGGCGGTCTGCTCTGCGCGACCGTGGTAGCCCAGTGCAACCTGGGGGCCGGACAGGTAGAGTTCACCGACTTCGTTGTCGGGCACGACTTCGCCGTCAGTGTCGAGGATCTCCGCGGTCATGCCGGGTACGGGGACGCCGATGGTCACCGGGCCGTCGGTGATGCGGGTGGCAAGGGCGTCGACGGTGGTTTCGGTGGGACCGTAGACGTTCCAGGCGGCAAAGGACGATCCCGTCGACAGGTCGGCGAGTCGGTTCCACAGCGACTGCGGGACGGCTTCACCGCCGAGGATGACTGTTGATACGGCCGCATCATCCAGCGCGCCGGAGTCTATCAGTGCTCCGGCCAGGGACGGGGTGGCGTCCAGGACGTCGATTGTGTCGGCGATGAGTGCGGTCCGCATCGAGGCAGGATCGCCGACGGTGTCGGTCGAGTAAAGGTGCACGGTTGCACCGGTGAATATCCAGGAGAGTTGGTCGATCGCGGCGTCGAAGGAGAAGGACGCGGTGTGTGCGACGTGAAGGTCGGCGCCGCTGGCGCCACCGCGTGCGCGGGACCAGGCGTCCGGATATAGCGTGGAGTGGTGTCCGGCGAAAAGCGCCTCGACAGCGCTGCGGGGAACCTGGACCCCCTTCGGTGTGCCGGTCGTGCCCGAGGTGTAGAGCAGATACGCCAGGCCGGTGACCGTCGGTGATGCGTCACCGGGGTTTGTCGTGGCGGTGGGGTGTACCCCAGTTTCATCGAGGACGGCGACAGCACCGGAGTCGGCGAGGATCTGGTCGCGCCGTGCCTGCGGGTGCTCGCGGTCAAGGACGACGACGGCGCGGTGGGCCCGCCAGGCCGCCAGGAGCGCTGCGGCGAGGTCCACCCCTTTGGGGAGGTCCAGGGCGATGACCTCGTCCCGGTGGGTGTATTCCGTCACCACGTCGGACAGCTCGCCGATGCGGGCGGACAGAGCCGGACTGTCGAACTCGGTACGGTCTGCCGCGGTACCGTCGTGGACGAGTCCTCCGGTCCCTGTGGCCAGCCCGTCAATGAGCTCGTCGAGACTCGGGCGGTGGTCCGGCAGAGATGACCCGGAGCGCTCCCGGGCCGCGGAGTCGACCGTCTCCGGCGTGCGCAGCCGGATGCTCCGCAGGGTGCCGTCGGCGGTGAGCAGCGCCCGGATGTCCTCGAGACGACGGCGGGCAGTCGCAGCACTCACGCTGCGCGGATCGGTCTCGAAGGCCAGGTCGACACCTCCGTCGGAGGCCGGGGTCACAACCAGGACGAGATCTTCCGGGGGGCCACCGGCGACATTGCGAAGCACGCCCGGGACCCCGTGGAAGTCGAGCGTGAAGTCGAAGGTCTTGAGATTCACTCCGATGCCGTGCAGGGCGGCCGGTGTGCCCAGGTCACGGGCCAGCTCGCTGCCGGGGAAACGCTGGTGCATCCGGGCGGCGTCGAGCGACTCCCGGGCCACCGCGGCCAGGTCGGTGACGGTGGCGTCAGGATTCACCGGAAACCGCAGCGGAAGCATGTTGACCAGCATGGCCGGGGTACGGCGCAACGGGCCGGAGGTTCGGGCCATCATCGGCATTGCGATCAGTGCCTCGCACTGGCCGTCGGCCGTGCGTCCGGCGAAGCCGAGTTTGCGTAACCAGGTGGCGTAGGCCGCGATGACCAGGTCGGACCACACCAACCCCCGGGTCTCTGCCCGGGTCTTGAGATCCTCCACCTCCGCGGCGCCGATCCGTAGGGAGGTGGTGATGCTGGCCGTCCCGGCGCCGTGAACCAGATCCTCGCGTCCTGATGTGTCAGGGGCGGGGGACATGCAGTCCTGCCAGTAGTCCCGGTCGGCGGCGTGGTCCGGCCCCGAGAGGTAGTCGAGGTCGGTGTCGACAATGTCACTGAGCGGAGCGAAGCGGTTCTGCCGGGCAGGGCGTCCGCCGGCGAGGGCAGTGTAGTGGGCCGCAGTACGCCTGGTCAGTAGCGCGGCACTGTATCCGTCGACGATGATGTGGTGGTACAGCTGTACACACCACACCTCGTTGTGCTCTCCTCCGAGGTTGAGGATCAGATAGCGGAACAGTGGCCCCTCGGTCATGGTGCGCCACCGTTCACCGCAGGCGGCCTTTTCGGCGTCGATGACCGCCGTGGCCGTGAGACGAGGGTCCGGGGCACTGGAGAGATCGCGTATTTCGGGTGGCTCCGCCGGGGTCGGGTCGACGTACTGGCGGGGCCCGTCGGCAGTCTCGGTGAAGCGCAGTCGGAGTGTCTCCGCCTCGTCGACGGTCAACCGGATCGCGTCGGCGAGCAGGCCGGTGTCAGTTCCGGAACCGGACCCGGGGGTGCTGCGAAGCTCGAGAACTTCTCCGACCACATAGTAGGGGGACGTCGGGTCCAGCTTCTGCGCATTCCAGATTCCGCGTTGTGCCGCGGCCAGGGGGAGGAGGGACGGGGACGACTGGTGGGACACCGGTGGTCCTTTCGTGGTCGATGATTGGAGAGGCTTACTTAATGTGTTGGTGTGGTGGTACAGTCTGCGCGTCACCGATGCGATGACTTCAGAGAACACGACAGACGAAGGTGGAAGATGACTGACTCGACGACGGATGCGACGACGGACGACCAGGTTGAGAGCCGGGTTGACGCCACGATGCGGCGGCTGCTCGCCAGGGTGGCTGAACTGCTGAACATCGAGGTGACACAGATCGACACCGGCGAAGAGCTCATGGACCAGGGGCTCGATTCGGTCCGCCTCGTGGAGATCGTGACCTTCCTGCGGAAGGAAGGTTTCGACGCCGACTTCGCCGACCTCGCTGAGGACAGCTCGGTGGACGCCTGGCGTGAGCTGCTCACCGAACAGGCCTAGCCCGCACCGACCTCGCCCTGGCGTGCCTTCAGCGCGGTGCGGTCGAGTTTTCCGTTGGGGCTGACCGGCAGTGCGTCAAGCACCGTGATCCGGGTCGGGACCATGTACTCGGGTACGCTCTCGGCCAATCGTGCGCTGAGTTCCGTGACATCCGGGGCGGCATCCGGCTCGGCGGCGACGATGAAAGCGAGCAGGGTGTCGGCACCGCCATGGGCAACGGCGACGGCCGCCGCCTGGCGCACTCCGTCGAGTTCGCGGAGCCGGGACTCCACCTCCCCGAGCTCGACGCGGTTGCCCCGGATCTTCACCTGGTCGCCGATCCGCCCCAGGAACTGCAGCATCCGCGTACCGTTCACCTCCGTCCAGGAGACCACGTCCCCGGTGCGGTACATGCGTCCTCCGTCGACGTCCGGACGGAGAGACTCCACGAAGGCCTCCCTGGTCAGTCCCGCCCGACCGAAGTAGCCGTTGCCCACCTGGGGCCCTGAGATGCACAGTTCGCCGGGGCTGTTCCAGTTCTGTGCGGAGGGGTTGACCTCGACACCGTCCTCGTCCACGACGTACACGCCCACGTTGTCTTCGGGTAGACCGAGCAGGCTGGCACGGTCGTCGAAGTCGCCGGCGCTGATGAGTTCATCGGTGTATTCCACCCAAGTGACGTCCATCGCCGCCTCGGTGGGGCCGTACAGTCCGTGGACGCGGCAGCCGATGCCGGCCCGTGCCCGCCGGACGACGTCGGCCGGAACAGCCTCACCACCGAGAAGCAGGTGCCGGATATTCCCCAGGGAGGACAGGGGCGTACCGAAATCGTCGAGGACATCGAGCAGTACGCGCATCAGGGAGGGCACCATCGACAGGACCGTCACGTCATGCTCTGAAATGAGGGACACCATGGTGTCGACGTCCCCGGGCCACCACTCCGGGCCGGGGATAACAACGGTGCCGCCGGTCGACAGAGGGCCGAGCAACTCGGCCACGCCGACGTCGAAGCTGACCGGGGCTTTCTGCAGCATCCGGATACTTCCGTCGTTCCCGAGCACGCGGCCCATCCACAGGAAGTGAGCGGCTACGCCGAGATGGGTGTTCAACGCCCCTTTGGGGGTGCCGGTCGTGCCTGAGGTGTAGATCAGGTAGCAGTCGTCGGACGGACGGACGGGGCGGGACTGCTCGGCAGACTCGAAACGAGGTCCGTGGTCGGACAGGAATGCCCGGCCCAGCGCTGAATCGTCGGTGACGGTGCCGCCCACGGTCGTACCTTCGAGGTCCGCCTCTGCCGGCAGGGAGGCCCCGCCGAGCGCGAAGGCAGCGGCGGGGGCGCAGTCCTCGAGGATGAAGCTGACGCGTTCAGCCGGGTACGAGGCGTCCACCGGGACGTAGACGGCACCAGCGCGGATGATGCCTACTGCGAGGACCGGCAACCATCCGCACCGGTGTGCCACGACGACCACCCGGTCACCGGTCCCGATACCGTTGGTGCGCAGGTAGCGGGCGACGGCGGAGGATCTCCGGTCCAGCTCCGCATAGGTGAGCGTTCCACCGTCGCCCACGACAGCGGGACCTTCGCCCCCACCGGTCACCGCGCGGTGCAGCAGGGCGTCCAGTGTTGACGGATCCACCGGCGCGGCGGGGCCGAAGCGCAGGTCCCCCTCCAGCCCGGTGTAGGAGCGGGTGGCGGTGTCAGGTGCGGTCACAGAAGGGTCCTTTCAGGACGGGAGGAGGAACGACGCAGGGACTCCGGGGACGGGGCAGTGCCCGCCCCGAGACCGGCGAGGACGCGGTCGGAGAGCTCGCCGAGGCAGCTGAGGTTCGCCATGCCGGGTCCTTGGGACATGCCGGAGAGCGTGGGCAGGAACAGCGTCGGGTTCATGCCTGTCAGTGCCAGGTCGGGGCCGATCCTGTTCTCAACGGTGGTCGGGGTCACCGCGCCACCACAGGCCTCGATGAGATGGGCGACGACCTGGTCGTTCATCATGCGGGTGAACCAGAGCGGAGAGTTGCCACGGGCGTCGACGACGAGGTCCACGAGCTCCGTGCGGTCCCCGATACGTAGTTCGGCCATTCCGTCCCGGTCGTGGACGGCGGAGACCCGACCGCGGAGGTGACTGACCCTGTCCTCGGCCATGAGTTTCTCCTGGACCTGGGCGGAGAACACACCACGGTCGCATCGGTTGATCACGTCACGACGGCTTGCATCGTCCAGATCGGTCCAGAGCCTCGGATCAGTGTAGAGCTCGTTCTCGAAGGATCCTTCCGCACGCGTGAAGATCGTGGGGGAGGGGGACACCACCGCGATATCGACGACGTCGTGACCGATGAGCTCCTCGACGATGCTGGCGGCGGTCTCGCCGCCGCCGATGACCGCCACCCGGGATGCCGGGGGAAGCTGCGCCGATGACACCGCCTGCCAGAACCCCGCGACCGAGTACACCGTCGGGAGCGGGGCGATACGCCGGTCGGACCGTCCTGGCCCGGTGAGCATCAGGGCATCGGCTTCCAGGCGTGATGATGTCCCGTCGATGCGGTCGATGGACAGGGACCAGCCCCGGGACGAGTCGGGCCGGGATGAGTCGGATCGGAGCCCGATGCGGGTCACCTGACCGTTGACCAGTGTCATCCGGGACTTCTCTGCGGCCCAGCGCAGGTAGTCCGCCCACAGGTAGTGCCGCGGGTTGGGGTGACCGTGATCCACCCACCAGGCGTACCGGTCGGTGTCGACGAGGAAACTCGTCCATCCGATGTCCAGCAGCGTCTGGTCTACCGCCCGGTTTGTCCCGTCGGTGTCTCCGGCAATGCGGGTACGGTACGGAAAGCCGATGTCCTTGGTGGGGGACGTGCCCAGTTGGTGGCGGCCGTCGGTCCAGCCGCCGCCGGAACGCCAGTTGCCGCCGACTCCCTGGTAGTCGACGACGGTGATCGTCGGTGCGGGAAGGCCCAGTGTGCGCAGAGCGTGAGCCTTCGCCTGGACGGCAACGGCCTTGGGGCCGGCGCCGAGGATCACCAGTGAGGGGGCGGGGGGCTGTTCAGTGGGACGACGGCGTGGCAGGTTCGACACTGTGAGGGGTGCTCCTGTGGTTGTGTGACGGTCGGATGTCAGACTGTTTACCGGGCAGGGTACTCTGTCACGGCAGCCCTTATCAAAGGGTAGGAATCCCTAAGTATCGCATGTGCTGTATGACCAGCAGGAGAGGGAAGTAACTGTGACCGAGAACAACATCACGACGACAGAGGCGGCGCAGACCGGGGTAGTGGATCTCAGCGTCCTGCACCGGCTGCGCACCGACCTTCCGGACAGTGAATTCCTCGACGCCCCGCCCCGGATCCCTGAGGAGTACCTGCAGGGGGTGGACGGGATCACTCTCCGTGTCGCAGACCCGGAGAAGGACGCGGAGACCGTCTCGACGTGGATGAATCGGCCGCACCTGGTGGAGACCTGGGACCAGGCATGGAGTGCGGAGACATGGGCCGCTGACTGGAGGGCGAAACTGTCGACCACTTATGCCGTGCCGTTGATCCTCTCCTACGACGGTGAGGACGGAAGGGGCGAGGTGGGTTACATGGAGATCTACCGCCCGCGACGCGATGAGATCGGCCAGGCGTACCGGTCTGAGCCCCATGACCTGGGTTTCCACGTTGCCATCGGCGAGGCCACGTTGACGGGTAAGGGGATCTTCGGACCTTTCGTCGGCGATTTTGCGGCACGACTGCTGCAGTCTGACCCCGAATGCCGACTGGTCATGGCGGAACCGGACGTGAGCAACCACCGGGTCCACCGGGTGATGAGCCGCGGCGGGGGAGTGGACGCCGGCCAGTGGCAGCAGCGTGCCGACCGACGCGTCCGGCTGTTCTTCTGGCCGGGCGTCGGCGTCGATCCTCTGTCACGGTTGAACGGCTCCCCCGAGGACGGCGACCTGGTCTGACCCTCCCTGTCTGAGCGTCCCGTCCGAGAGTCTCAGCCGGTGATGAATCTGCCGGTGACCCCGCTGCCCACCCGACCGGATCGGCCCCCGGTGCTCTTCGGGTCAGTGACGCCGGGCATGCGCACCATGGTCGTGCCACCGGGGTGCTCGCGCTGCAGCCGTTTGGCCACCTGGAATCCGTTGATCTCGGGAATCTGCGTGAGGTCCACGGTGCGGTCGGCGTCGACGCCGCGAGGGCCGAACAGGTTGATCGCGGTCGTCTCCCGAGTACTTGTCGGGGATTCCGCGGGCCCCTGCGGTAGTCCCGCTTCGATCAGCCGTGCCAGGATCGAGAGGCTGATCAGCGACTGCTCGAGGTGCGGCCACAACAACACCCCGCCGGCACCGCCGCGTTCATCGACCACCGTCACCCGTGCGAGCCGTTGGGTTCCCAGGATCACGTGAGGGATGCCGTCGACGGGACGGACAGGGCCGGAGACGGAGAGTTTTGCAGAACTGACCTCCACTGTCGCCTCGGGCGACTGGTCTGCGGACCCTCCGTTCCGTAGCTCGTTACGGACCGCCTCCAGGGTGCGTCGGACGGCAGGCCCGCCGGTCAACAGATCACCGCAGGGAGCATCCAGGGTAGCGGGAGAAGAGACGCAGTACTGACGGTCGAGGCGCCCCAGCGTCCGACCGACACCGGGGCTCAGCGGAGAGGTCCGTCCCCGTGCCCGTAGTGCCACCGGTGCGGCGGGCATTCCGGCAGCGGCACGCGCGAGCAGGACAGCGGTCAGGAGGATCTCGTCATGGCTGGCACCTGTTTGCGACGGCAGCATGTCGAGCAGGGCATCGGCATCGCTGACATCGAACGTCTTGTACGTTGACGGCCCACCCCCGGCGAAGGTGGCGGGCGGATCCATCTCCGCCTGCGGGCCCCAGTCGCCACCGGGAGCGACGGCCTTCCCCTCCAGAAGCATCCGGGCATCAGTGACCAGTGTCGACCAGGATTCCGCATCAATGATCCCGCGGTGCACACACAGCAGTACGCGGGTGTCAGAGAGCCGGCTGAGCCGCCACACCCGTCCATTCGCCGGGTCAAGGGACGCGGCGAGATCGCCCGGGCCGGTGCCTTCCGCCGCGATGATGTCGGTCGGGGAGAACCGGACCTCGTCGGGGACCGTCACCACACAATCGGAGCCGTCTCCGGTCAGCACGGCGCGCAATGCGCCGTGCGCGTCCATCAGCCCCGCGACGAGGAACCTCAGGTCGGCGTCCTCGACGGGGCCGGTGGTGTCGAGCGTTGTCCAGTAGACGGCGGACGACGGTACCGGAGGAACGCTGAAAGTCATGCCTTGCAGGTTACCGGCTGTCCGGAACCCGACGGCACCGAGGTCACAGCCTCCGACCGGGATCGGGATCGTCGCCACTCAGTGCGGCTCGTCCGATCACCGTGAGCTTCTCGCGGCGTCGGTCGTGGAGAGTGTGGGTGCGCAGGTCACGCCAGTGTCTGGCGAGCGTCTGTCCGTGGGCACCTGTGGCTCCAGCGGTCCCTGTGAGCTCGAAGATCCGGGATGCCAGGTCCACGGTCAGGGCGCTGGTCGTCGCCTTGGCCGCGGCAACATCGAGGGAGGCGGCGGTACCCGGTACGTCGCCTGACCAGACTGCATCGACCGAGCGTCCTGCTTTCTCGAGGACGGCCTCGGCGGCAAACTGTTGTGCGACCAGGTCCCCCGCCACGTACGCGGTGAGCAGATCCGGATCAGAGGAGTGTGCGATCTCCAGGGCAGCGTCAAGAGCGGCGCCGGAGATACCCACGTCAATGGCGGTGTGCAGCAGCTGGGCGAAAGCTCCGTACGCAGGAGGCGTGAGGGGTGAGGACATCGACACGGACATGGACCGGACGTCGCCTGCATGTACCTCGACGTCCTGGAGAATCACCGTGCCGGACGTGGTGAACTCCTGGCCCAGAGCCGCCCAGTCGTCGAGGATGGTCACACCGGGAGTGTCGACGGGGAGGAAGACGACGAGGCTCTGGTCGTCCTCACCGGGGCGTCGGGCGGTGACGGCGAGGACATCGGCGTAGGCGGAGCCGGTGCAGAAGACCTTCCGGCCGTTCAACCGGTTGTTCTCCAGAATCACCGGCGCACTCTCGGCCTGGGCATTGGCGATGAGCACACCGTCGAGAAGGAGGTCAGCCCACCGCTCTTCATCGTGAGGATGGCTCCCGGTGAACAACCACCGGCTGAAGGTCATGTGGCTCTGGGCGATCTGGCCGAGAGACCCGTCCCCGGACGCCAGGATGCGAAACACCTCGGCGATGACCGAGGCAGGGAATTCTGGGCCACCGAGCCGGCTGGGGACGGTGGCAGCGAGCAGACCGGAACGTCTGAGTCGTTCCACTGCATCGCGGACGGCCCCCGCTCGATCGGCCTCGTTTCTGCCGGTGCCGCTCATGAAGTGGCGAGTATCGGCTGCGCCGCGGTGTCGGCGCGTAACGGCTGGATGATCTCCCGTCCGAAGCGCTCGACCTCCTCCTGGAAGTGCAGGTAACCGGTGAGAATGAGGTCCACGCCGATATGTCGTAGCTGGTCGATGCGTTCCTCGATCTGTTCTCTTGTTCCGATCAGCCCGGTGCGGAAACCATCGTTGTACTGGACGAGGTCTTCGACGGTGGAGTTGGCCCACATTCCCTGCCCGTCGGGTGTGGACTGTCCGGCCTGCTTCACTGACTCGCGGAATCCGTCGACGGCGGCGTGGGCGGCGTTGTCCACGATGTGGCGTAGTTTGTCGTGTGCCTGCTGTTCGGTGTCTTCGAGGATGACGAAGGCGTTGACCCCGATACGGGTCTCCCGCCCGGCGGACTCGGCGTGTTGCCGGACCTTGTCGATCTGCACCGTGAGCTCGTCGACCGGGGCACCGTTGATGAAGTACCAGTCGGCGTAGGCGCCGCCGTTGGCCTGCGCGGCAGTGGAATTCCCTCCCTGGAACAGTTCGGGCACCACCGTTGGACGGGGGCTGATGGTGTAGTCGTGCAGCCGGTAGAAGTCACCTTGGAAGTTCGCCGGCGATTCGGTGAATACGGCACGCAGGACCTGCAGGAACTCGGCCGAGCGACGGTAGCGTTCGTCATGCTCGAGCCAGGGCTCACCGAACTTCTGGAATTCGTCCTTCAGCCACCCGGAGACGACGTTGAGGGCGAAACGGCCGCCGTGTATCTCGCTGGCTGTGGTCGCCAGGTTCGCCAGGACCGCGGGTTGCCAGAAACCAGGGTGGACGGCGGCGATGACCTTGAGACGTTCGGTGGCTTCGAGCAGCGACAGGGAGAAACTCACCGACTCGTGCTGGGACTCTGCGCCGTAGGAGCCGAGATAGCGGACCTGGGTCAGGGCGTAGTCGAATCCGACCTGTTCGGCGGTGCGTGCGAGGGTGCGGTTGTAGTCGATACTCCAGTCGGTGCGTTGTTCGACCTCGGAGACGACCAGTCCGCCGGAGACATTCGGCGTCCAGTAGGCGAACTGGAGGTCCTGGGGAGCGCGTGTGGTTGCGGTGGACATGGACGGCGTTCCTCAGAGCTCTCCGACGACGGTGACCTGGGACCCGTGAAAGACCAGCGGCGTCTCCGACGGTGCCTCCTCGTGTACCCGGTCGATCTGCAGGACGGCGGTGATGTGGTCGCCTGTGTCAATGTCGTCGATGATGTGACCGGTGAGGTGCACGGCGGCGTCGTCGACCAGGACGGCACCACGGTCTGTCTGCCAGCTGACACTGTCGAAACGGGTCTCGACCGGGCCGGCCAGCTGACGGACATGACCCTGGTGGGCACGGGTGAGCACGGAGATCCCCAGGTGCTCTGCCGTGCGGAGCAGCGGCCAGGTCCGCGAACTCTTCTGGACGCTGACCGCGACCAGTGCGGGATCCAGGGAGAGCCCCACATAGGATCCGACGATCAGGCCGACCGGATGGCCGTCGATGACAGCGGCGACGGTGGTGATCGGGGTAGGGATGGACGCCCATGCGCTGCGCAGGGACGTCGGTGTCAGCGGGCCGGTTGCGGCGGTCGGCTGTGTCGGCTGGGTAGGCAAGGTCATCGGGGTGTGCTCCTGTGTGGTTGAGCCGGGGTGGGGTGTGGGATGCCGGCGCAGTGCATCACCGGCACCACCGAGTAGACCATGCGGTCTATCCGGTGGGCCACCATTCTTCTAAGGGGTGAATGGAACTTCCGGTACCCCGCGGACTCCGGCACTCCAGGCGAAAGGAAGCGCCGAACTGTCCCCGGTGAGAGCGTATTTTCCGATGGCCTGCTGCTTGTAGACGGCCGGGTTGTGCTGTGCGAGGGTCCGGGCGTTGCGCCAGTGCCGGTCGAGATTCAGCGCGCCCGACGCCAGGGATGCACCTCCGGTCTCGAAGAGTTCATTGGCCGCGTCGAGGACCAGCGGTATCAGTGCGACCTGGGCTTCGGCCGCCGCGAGCTCCGCGGCGTCAACCTGTCCGTCTGTTCCGTTGACCGCCTGGCCGATGAGATCGGCGACCGCCAGCGTGGTTGCCCGCGCGGTGAAGGCCGCGGCGTTGATCCGGCCCAGGACTGCCTGAACCAACGGGTCTTCACGGGGAAGGTCGGCGGGAGCGTGGGAGTAGGTGCGTTCACGCCCGGCAACGTGGTCCCTGGCGTCATCAGCAGCTCGGCGGGCGATGCCCGACAGGGCTGCCAGGTGGAACAACTGCAGGAACGCTGTTTCCGGGGTCCGGCCACCGGTACCGTAGCCACCGGCGGTGACCACGTCACTCCCCACGGTCACATTGTCGAAGACCGTCGTGCCGGACCCGGTCACCCGTTGACCGAAACCGTCCCAGTCATCGATCTGGTGGACGCCCTCTGCGGTGACCGGCACCGTGACGGTGACACGTTCACCGTCAAGATCGGCGGCGACGACGATGACATCGGCGAAGAGACTGCCCGTGCTGTAGTACTTCGTCCCGTTGAGGACATACCCGTCGGTGTCGGCCCCATCGGTGCCGCGCCGGGTGAGTGTCGTCTGATAGCGCTCAGCGGCTCCGACTCCCCGTTCGGAGATGGCATTTCCGAAGAGTGTTCCGTTGACGACGGCATGGAGACCAGCCTCCGCCGCGTCAGCGGCGGACGGGTCGGTGGAATCCACCGCCGCGAGGAATCCCTCCACGGTGGAGAAGTGGACCCGCAGCGCCTGCGTGAGATTCGGGTCTGCTGCGGCCAAATCAATGAGCAGCGAGAATGTCTGGCGCAGTGTAGCCCCGAACCCGCCGCGGTCGACCGGAACCCGCACGGTTCCGAAACCGGCGTTACGCAGGAGCGCGATGGCTTCGGTAGGTAGCTCGCGACGGTTGTCACGGTCGGCGGCGTCCTCGGAGATGCGGGCGAAGACCGGACCGAACACTTCCGTGAGCTGTCCGTCACTGACGGTTGTGGTGTGGGAGACAGTCATGTCCGTGCTCCTTCGATGTCGTTGAGTCGTGCTCTGGCGGCGTGGGCCGGATGGTTGTCCGGGACGTGGTCCCCGCGATTGAACAACCGGTGGCGAAGAGTGCCGGCAGTGTGACCGGTGGGGTACTCGCCACGGGCCTGCAGGACCGGGACGACATGGTCGATGACGTCCCGGAACGTCCCGGGGGTGACGGCGTAGGCGAGGTTGAATCCGTCGATTCCCGTGACGTCGATCCAGTGCTCCAGCTGATCGGCGACACTCTCGCCGGAGCCGACGACCACCGGGCCCAGCCCGCCGATGCCACCGAATTCCGCCAGTTCGCGCACTGTCCATTCGGCCCGATCCTCGCCGGCGGCGGACTGGAACGCGGCAACGGCGGACTGGATTGCATTGGACCTGATGCCGGTGACCGGGTCATCCAGGTCGAACTCGGAGAAGTCCACCCCCATCCATCCGGACATCAGCGTCAATGACCCTTCCAGGTCAACGTAGCTGCGGTAGTCCTCGGCCTTGGCCAGTGCCTTGGCATCGGTGCTGTCGGTGATCACCGTGATCAGGGCGTATATCACCACATCGTCGCGGGCGCGTCCGGCGTCGTGCAGCTTCTGTGTCAGCGTCTCCACGACATCGGTGAGTTTCTGCGGTGTCGGCGCTGCGACGAACACGGATTCGGCGTGGGCGGCGGCGAATGTACTCCCGCGGTCGGACGCCCCGGCCTGGAAGATCACCGGCGTGCGCTGAGGTGACGGCGCGGACACGTGGATTCCCGGCACCGTGTAATGGTCGCCACGGTGATTGATGGGGTGGACTTTTCCTGGTTCGGTGTAGACGCCGCTCACGGGGTCGGCGCGGACTGCATCGTGTTCCCAGGATCCTTCCCACAGCTTGTAGAGGACGTCGAGGTACTCGTCGGCATGGTCATAGCGGGCGTCGTGGTCGAACGTGTCGAGCTGTCCGCGTGACTGCGTGTTCTCCGCGGCGGAGGGGAGGTAGCCGGTCACCACATTCCACCCCAGTCGACCGCCGGTGAGATGGTCGAGGGTGGTGATGCGACGGGCGAACGGGAAGGGGTGCTCGAATGCGGTACCCGTCGTCAGCCCGAACCCGAGGTGCTCGGTGACCGCGGCCATGGCACTGACCAGAGGGAGTGGGTCGGTGACCGGGATCTGGACGCCCGAGCGCAAGGCGGCCTCCGGCGCTGCACCGTACAGGTCGTACACGCCGAGGACGTCGGCCAGGAAGATGCCGTCGAACAGTCCGTCTTCCAGTGTCCTGGCCAACGACGTCCAGTACCCCAGGTCGTTGTAACGGTGTGACTGGTCGTCCGGGTGCCGCCAGAGTCCGGGGGACTGATGGACCACGCAGCTCATGTCGAAGGCGTTGAATCGGATGCGACGTTGCGGTGTGCCCGCCGACCTGTCTGCGTCGTGGAGGCCTCTGCTGCTCATGCCGCAGCCGCCCGGAATGAAGCCGCGAAGCTCCGCACGTCGGCGGCGGTGCGTAGGACCAGTGCAGGTGAGGGATCGGAGAACAGGCTGAACAGGGCGCTGGCGGCCGCAGGATCGGCGGCGGCGGAGGCGAAGAACTCCTGTGCAACCTCAGCGAACAACGGGTCGCCGAGGAAGAGCGACGTCACCTCGACGCCTGCTTCGGCATGCTCCTGCCAGTGGTGGTCGAAGAGCTCGGTGAGCAGTTCCTCGTCCCAGTCCCGCCCGTCGTCGAGGGCGGCACGGAGTCCGTCGCGCAGCCCGGCCACCTGGTAGGTCGCGAGCTGGGCGCCCTGCCCGGCGATAGGGTCGACGGCGACGGAGGTGTCGCCCAGTGTCGCGATGAGATGTCCACCTGCCGTACGGGCGGTGGGCCGGTGGACGCGGGGGGTCACCGCACCCTTGAGCCAGGAATGGGGGTCGGTGTCAATGGGGTGCAACCAGTCGATGTCTCCGGCGACGTCCGGGAACTCGCGGTGATGCAGGGACTGCAGCACGTCGAGGGCCTCCCGGGCGTCGGTTGCGGAACGGAACGCCTCCTCGGTGGCGGTGCCTGGGCGGGCCCACGCCAGGATCACCCAGGCGTCGTCAGAGTCGTCGCTAGAGTCGGCGCCGTCCTTGTGCAGGTGGGGTCCAACGAAGATCTCACCGTCCTCGTGCAGGGACAACAGCCCGCCGGGGACCGTACTGCCGCGACCCCGGAAGACATGGTCGACGGGGAGCCCGTGGGCGGTCACGGTGAGCAGGTAGCGCTGTGCGGAGTCATAGGGGGTGCGTTCGAGATCCGTCTCGAAGAGGTCGGCCAGGCCTGCTTTCCCGGTGGCGACGAAGGTGAGGTCGTGGTCGGCGGCGATGGTGTCCAGGGTCTCGGGTGTGACCTCGTCGACGATGAACCGGCTGGTGGTGGCCGCCTTGTCGAGGAATTCTCCGAGGCGGTCATCGGCGCGGAGACGTGGGTCGACCGACTGGGCCTCGTAGGTGAACCGGGCAGTGAACGACGCTTCCGGCGGAGTCCCCGCGATGCCCACTGAGCTCGCGGCGAACTGGGCTGTCGGGGTCCCGGCGTAGTGGTCGTCGGTGATCGTGCGGTCCGGTACCCGGGAGTTGCCGAAGAGAATGGCGGTACCGGTGGCGGGGAGATCGTCACGGAGCGCGGAACGGGAACGGTTGCTGTACAGGTCGACCTGCCAGCCCTGGCTCTGGAACGCCAGTGCGGCGTTGACACCGGTGAGGCCGGCGCCGATGACGGCGATGGATGGACGTGGGGACGGGGGGACGGAGGGCGTGGATTGTTGAGTGTCTGTCATGCCCCGGGATCGTAGGAACCACGGCTGCGGCGCGACACTGTTCGTCACGCGCCGTGGAGAACCCTTGACCATGTTCGCTGTCGGAGGGTAATACGCGACGCGCGCGAAGGGGCTCCTGCCACTGCCCGGAGTTTCCGCCCTGACTGCCGGGGAGTAGGTTTGCAGGGGTTCTGACGACGAGATAATCCAGGAGGACGGTAACGGTGGCCGACAGCAGCCAGGCGGGTAGCCAGGCAGACAGCCAGCAGACGGTGCAGAAGGATGCACGTCGTGGACTGCCGGGTGGCCCGGTGATCCCGGTTGTCCTCGCATTCATCGCGGTGGCGGTCGCCGCCGTGAACCTGCGCGCCGGTATCGCCTCACTCGGCCCGGTGCTGTCCGACGTCCTCGGGGCCTTCGGTACGTCGAGCTCCTACGCCGGTCTGATCACGGCTCTCCCGGGCGTGCTCTTCGGTGTGATGGGGCTGTGTGCGGTGCCTCTGGCCCGCCGTCTGGGGTTGAGTCGCACCATCCTCATCGGCATGGTCGTGTCCCTGGCGGGCCTGGCAGTGCGGCCGTGGGTCGGCACCATGGCGGTGTTCATCGTGTTGACCGGACTGGTGGTCGCCGGCATTGCCCTGGGCAATGTGCTGATTCCGGCGTGGGCGAAGAACTACGGGGGACGCCGGACAGTGGCACTGATGACGGTTTACAGTGCCCTGTTGGGGGTGTCGGGTGCGGCGGGGCCTTTGTCGGACCTGTGGTTCGACGGGGACGACTCCTGGAAGTGGGCGCTGTTCGTGTGGGCGTTCCTCTGCCTGGTCCAGGTTCTGGTCTGGGTGGTCGTGGCTTTCCGCACCGGATCGGACTTTCCGGGTGCCCACGGGAAGAAGTCCGGTGGCGACGCGATTCCCTCGGCTCTGCCGCAACCGACACCGGAGGAGGTCGAGAAACTGTCCCGGACCTCGCTGTGGCGCTCGCCGACGGCGGTGTTCCTCACCCTGTTCTTCGGGGTCCAGGCGATGAACGCCTACCTGCAGATGGGATGGCTGCCGCAGATCTACGTGGACTCCGGTGTCTCCCGTGACGTGGGAAGCATCGCTCTGGCGATGATCGGCGCCTTCAACATCCTCGGTGGCATCGTCATGCCCACTGTCATTGACCGGGCACGGAGCCTCGCACCGTTCCCGCTGGTGTTCGCGCTGCTCACCGCCGGAGGTTATCTGGGTGTCCTGCTCGCCCCCACAGCGGCGCCTCTGCTGTGGGCCGCGCTGCTCGGTCTCGGTGGTTTCTGTTTCCCGACGGCGATCGCCCTGATCACCGCGCGGAGCCGCTCATCCCTGGTGACCGCGCGGCTGTCCGGTTTCGTGCAGCCGATGGGATACTTCATCGCCGGTATCGGTCCGTTCATCATCGGCCTGGTGCACGGGAGCACCGGCGACTGGTCCGGGATTCTCGTGGCGCTGGTGGTCATCGCGGTGATCATGGGTGTACTCGGGGTGCGTGCCGGGAAGAAGACCCTGATCGACGATGAACTGCTCACGCCGCACTGGCGCGAGTACGCAGGGCACTGAGACCGCCTCCACGTCGCTGCCTGTTTCGTTCACCGGGAACGGAAGTGTAGGGCCATAAGTAGACAGAGTGGTTCACTCATGCCATGCCACGACACGATGAACCCCCACAGACCTCCTTCCATCCCGAACTGACCTTCCACTGGTACCTACCGCCCTTCGTCGACTCACGCTACGTTGTCGGCGGCGGCCCCGGTGGACGGGTCGCAGCCCATGGCCGCGACGGATTGCCCGACCGTGCCGTGGACGGCAGGTACCTCACCCAGCTAGCCCTTGCCGCGGAGCAGAACGGTTTTGACAGCGTGTTGATTCCGGTCGGGCTGTGGTGCGAGGACCCCTGGTTGATAGCCACCAGTCTGCTCGGTGTCACGGAACGGTTGAAGTTCCTGGTGGCAGTCCGTCCCGGCCTGGCCACTGCACTGAAAGAAGCGCAGTCCGCCGCCACCTTCCAGCGCCTGTCCGGAAATCGGCTGATCATCAACGTCGTCACCGGCGGGGAACCTGCCCAGCAACGCGCCACCGGTGACCGGGTGCCCAAGGCAGAGCGTTATGAGCGCACTGCCGAGTATCTCGACGTGTGGAAGCAGCTCTGGACGAGTTCCGAGCCGGTTGACTACGCCGGACGGCACGTCGACATCCGTGGTGCCAGACTTCCGGTCCGCCCTGAGACCGTGCCGTCGGTGTATTTCTCCGGATCCTCCCCGGAGGCGGTGCGCGTCGCAGCAGACCATGCCGACACCTACCTCACCTGGGGTGAACGACCCCGCGACGTCGGGAAGAAACTCCGCGACCTGCCCGGTGCCCGGGGTGGGCTGCGGGTACATGTCATCGCCCGCGAAACCTCGGACCAGGCGTGGGATGCCGCAGCACAGCTGCTGACCCATGTCTCCGAGTCCGACGTCCGGGCCGCACAGGAGGCGATCGCGTCCTCAGAGTCGGAGAGCCAACGGCGCATCGCCGAACTCCACGGACGTGGATCGGTGTTCCGTCAGGGAGACGATGTGCGTGCCTTGCAGATCCACCCGGGTCTGTGGACCGGTGTCGGCCTCGTCCGGGGCGGAGCCGGAACCGCGCTGGTGGGTTCCTACGACGAGGTCGCCGACCTCATCGCTGAGTACCAGCACGAGGGGATCACCGAGTTCGTCCTGTCCGGGTACCCGCACCTGGAGGAGACCTACCACGTAGGGGAAGGAGTCATCCCCGCCCTTCGTCGCCGCGGCTACCCCGTCACCCACCACGGCGGGCCGTTGACCTCCGCGCCGGCCCCGCAGCAGCAGAGGCAGGAGGTGAAGAGCGCATGAGAACCATCCGGAACAGCGCATCCCCCAGGACGGTCACGATCATCGCTCTGACCTCACTCACCGCACTGACAGTCAGTGGATGCAACGCCGTGAGTGCCGGCGACGGAGGCGACGACTACGACGAGACCGCCGTGATCTCCGATGCCGTGGACAAGGACACCGTGCTGCGCATCGGCGACCCGCGTACCCAGGTAGCTCTCGAAGCGTCCGGTCTGATCGACGACCTGGACTTCACCCCGGAATGGGCGAATATCGACGGTGGACCGAAAACGTTGGAGGCGTTCCGGGCCGACGCCCTCGACGTCGGGGCCGTCGCTGACATTCCTCCGTTGTTTGCCACCTGGACCAATGAGCCGGTGCGCATCGTCTCGGCACGCCGCACCGTCGATCCGTTGGAGCACCCGACCTATGAACTGGGCGTCGCGCCGGGTGCGGATGTCCGTGAGCTGGCCGACCTGAAGGGCAAGCGTATCGCCTATAGCCCGGGACAGGCCCAGGGGGCGCTGGTGCTGCGCGTTCTCGAGGAAGCGGGGTTGTCCCAGGATGACGTCGACCTTGTGGAACTGCAGAGCACCGACGACACCTTCGTCAACGTCATTGCCAAGGGAGAGGTGGACGTCGCCCCGCTCGGTATCGAACAGGCACGGTCCTATCTGGCGAAGTACGGCCAGGACGGGGCGAGCACCATCGCCCCCGGTGTGCCAGACGACCCCTGGCACCTGTACGTGCCGACCACCACGTTGCAGGACGAGAAGAAGACTGCAGCGCTCAAGCAGTACGTGCAGGTCTGGAACAAGCTCAATCTGTGGATCAATGACCACCGCGAGGAGTATGCGGATCTCTACCTCGTCGATCATCAGGGACTCTCGGAAGAGGACGCCCGGTACGTCGTCGATCGGCAGGGAGATTTCACGGTTCCGGAGAACTGGGACGGGCTGATCTCTGAACACCAGGCGACCGCAGACCTGCTGTCGCGGGAACAGGACCATCCGGAGATCGAGGTCGACGACCTCTACGACCGACGTTTCGAACCCGAGGAGTTGGCGGCATGACCACCACACTGGAGCACACCGTAGGTACGACCGGTCCGTCGCGGCAGTCACCGGACCCGCGCCCGGGATCGCCGGCGAGCGGGCAGGAGGACGTACGGCCCCGGCGTCGGAGCTACGGCCCCGGCGGACGTCTGAAACTCGGCCGGGGGCTCGGGGTCCTGTTTCTTCTTCTGGCATGGGCCGGTGGGTCGGCAACAGGTCTGATCGACCCACGCATCCTCGCTTCGCCCTGGCAGGTTGCAGCGGCCGCCGCCGAGCTCGTGGAGTCCGGGCGACTCCAGGAATCACTCGTGGCATCGTTGACTCGCGCGGGCGCCGGCATCATCCTGGGGATTGTCGCCGGTGTCATCCTCGCCACCGTGGCGGGGCTCTCGCGCTGGGGAGAATCACTGATTGACGGTCCGGTGCAGGTCAAACGGTCTATCCCGACACTGGCGCTGATGCCGCTGCTGATCCTGTGGTTCGGCATCGGTGAAGAAATGAAGGTCACCACCATTGCCCTGGCCACGGTGATCCCGGTGTACATGAACACCTTCGACGGCCTCCGGTCGATCGACCGGCGGTTCGTCGAACTTGCCAGCACTCTGGAGGTCGGTCGCGTGGAGTTCCTGCGTCGGGTGATCCTCCCCGGGTCGATGCCCGGCGTGATTCTGGGCCTGCGGTACGGAGTCACCGCCGGTCTGCTGGCTCTGGTCGTCGTCGAGCAGGTGAACACGACGTCGGGGCTGGGCTACATGATCACCCTGGCTTCGAACTACGGGCAGACGGAGATCATCGTCGTCGGCCTGGTCACCTACGCAGTGCTCGGTGTTGCTGCCGACGCAGCACTTCGGGCCGTTGGACGGAGGGCTTTGTCATGGCGACGCACGATCAGCTGAACGCAGACTCGGGCACAAACTCGAGGACAGGCACAGTCAGTGTGCGGAATCTCCACCGTTCCTTCGACGGGGCCACCGACATCCTCGCGGGCATCGACCTGGACATCGGCGCCGGTGAGTTTGTCGCACTGCTGGGACGCAGCGGATCCGGGAAATCGACGCTGTTACGGGCACTCGCTGGACTGGACAGTGACGTCGCAGGCCACGGTGTGATTGAGGTGCCTGAGCGGGTGTCGGTCGTATTTCAGGATTCCCGGCTTGTGCCGTGGCTCCGCATCGCCCAGAACGTTGCTTTCGGCCTGCCGTCGGGCAGCGTGACGACGAGGCATGTCGGCGACGCACTCGCCGAGGTCGGGCTGTCAGGTCGTGAACGCGCCTGGCCGGTCGAACTCTCCGGTGGTGAACAGCAGCGCGCGGCACTGGCCCGAGCGCTGGTCAGGGAACCGGATCTGCTGTTGGCTGACGAGCCTTTCGGTGCTCTGGACGCCCTGACAAAGATCCGGATGCACGGGCTGCTGCGGGACCTGGTTGCCCGACACCGTCCGTCGGTGCTGATGATTACCCATGACGTCGATGAAGCAGTCACCCTCGCCGACCGGGTCATCGTCCTGAAGGAGGGGCAGCTGAGCCTCCAGTGCACGACGGACGGGGTGGACCCCGGGGACCTGCGGTCGCGCCTACTCGAGGAACTTGGAGTGGAGGCCGTGGCATAAGAAGGTCGGACGTGCCACACTTCGGTGATGACCGACTCCACTGTTCTTGACGCCGTTGCGGTACTTCTGCGGGACAGGGTCCGCGACGGCCGGTTGCCTGGTGCCGTCGCCGCATACCACCACGGTGGCCGACATGGCAGGATGATGCCGGGAACAGAGACCGTCGCTGTCGGGGTGCAGGACCTGGCGTCGGGCGCACCGATGATGCCCGACTCCCTGTTCTTCTGGGACTCGCTGAGTAAGCCCGTGACTGCCGCTGTGGCCTTGACACTCATCGCCGAGGGCAGCATCGCCCTGGACACACCCCTGTCCCGGTGGCTGCCCGAACTCGACCGGCCTTCCGTCCTCCGTGACCCGTCTGGCGCGTTGGACGATGCGGCCAACCTCGTGCCGTGCGACCGCGCGGCCACGGTCGAGGACCTGTTGACCCTGCGCGGCGGCCTGGGGTTCACTCCGGACTTCGGGTCGCCGTTCTGCCGGAGGCTGTTCAGGATCCTGCAGGAGGAGAGTCTCGGACGCTCCGTGAACAGGGCGGACTACCTCGCTTCAGCGGCCACGCTGCCCCTGGCCCATCAACCCGGGCACGGGTGGACCTACAACTCCGGCAGTACCCTGCTCGGACTGCTGTGCGAACGCGTGGCGGAGGTGCCGCTCGACCAGCTGACGCAGGACCGGCTGTTTACTCCGCTCGGCATCGGTGACACCACGTGGTGGGTGGACCGGCAGAGACTCGACCGGTTCACCGCCCGCTACGCTGACGGAGAAGAAGGCCTGAGCCTGGTTGACCCTCCGGACGGTGTCTACGCCGCACCACCGGCGTTCCCCGATGCGGCAGGTGCGCTCGTCGGCCCCGTGGGCGACTGGATCACCTTCACCCGCCTCCTGCTCGGCGGCGGTGCGGTGGACGGTACGAGGATTCTGCCGGTGTCACTGGTGACGGCGATGATGACCGATCAGCTGTCGCCCGCGCAGCGGGAAGCGTCGGGATTTTTCCTGGCCGAGGGGGAGGGCTGGGGCTACGGCGGCAGTGTGCGTCCCGACGGGACGTACGGCTGGGCCGGTGCCGCCGGAACCTGGGCACGGGTCAACCCGCGTACCGATGAGGCCGTCGTCGTGTTCACCCAGCTGGCGTTGCACGGCCCCGAGGGTGGTGGACTTTTCGACGAGATCGAGCAGATTGTCGGCGCTGCGTGGTGACGCTACGCCCCGGTGGTTATGGCCGGGGCCGGCCTTCGATCCAGTAGGCGACCCAGTCCACGAAGGCGGTGTCGACGTTCCACTCGTCCACGGCGATGCCGCGCACGGTCTTGGTCATGCCGACTTCACCGCTGGCCCACACGTACTCCACGGCGGCTGACGGGTGGCCGTTTTCCGCCGCCTCGCGGAGATGAGTGGCGACGGCCTCGGATTCCATCCCGGGTGTGGTGTAGATGATCTGCAGGGATGCCACCCGGTCAGACCAGTCCTCCGCCAGCCCGCTTTCCAGGTCGTCGGGGGAGTGGGCGACGACAACGACGTGGTACCTGGAGAGATCATCGGTGTGATGGTCGTCGGTGAACTCGAGGACGGTCAGCAGAGCGGGGACGGCTGACGGGTCGGCGACGAAGAGGGGGCGTTCGGCGTGGCGGATCCAGATGGCGTTGCACAGCCAGACTCCGGCGGTGGCGCCGGGGCGGACCTGTGAGACCCAGCTGGCACCGGGGCCGGGGTGGTCGTCGTGCATCACCACGTCGACATCGATCTCTCCTTCATCCTGCCGCAGGTGGCGCACGGTGTACCAGCGCAGTCCCGGCCGTACAGCCTCATCGATCTCAGCGACGGCAGCGCGGATATTCCGTCCTGCGGTGTCGAAAGGCTCGAAGTCGTGACCCTGCTGTGGCATCAGCAGGCCAAAGAACTCGTCGGGCCCAGTGAGCTCCAGCTCCCTGAATTCGGGGGACGACAGTGTGAGCCGTCGGAGGTTCGGCGCGATCAACTCATTGGCGGTCACCGTGACCGGGACGAGTCGTCCGCCGAAATCGTCGGCGGGTTCAGTGCCCTCGGACGGGTCACGTCGTGGGTGCTCCCGGAGTTCGGTGTCGCGGACGGCGGTGGCGGGCGTGGTGGCCATGGTGGTGCTCCTGTCTATGGTGGCTGTTTAGGATGCGGGGTCGCCGAGGTGGTCGCCGGTCTCCGGCGGGGCTGACGGCACGATCAACGGGCCGCCGACGACCGGGTCGTCAATGACGACGGCATCGAGGTTGAAGACGTCCTTGAGCAGGCGGGAGGTGATGATCTCGCCGGGGCTTCCCGCTGCCTCGATAGCACCGTCACGCATGACCACCAGGTGGTCGGAGTAGCGTACGGCCAGGTTGAGGTCGTGCAGCACCATGACCACGGTACGGTCGAGACGGCCTTTGAGCTCCCGGACCAGATCGAGGACCTCGATGGAGTGGGAGAGATCGAGGTACGTCGTCGGCTCGTCGAGGAACAGGACTTCGGTGTGCTGTGCCAGGACCATGGATATCCACACCCGCTGGCGTTGGCCGCCGGACAGCGAGTCCACCGGCCGGTCGGCGAGGTTGGCGACCGAGGTCATCTCGAGGGCTGCCATGACCTCCTCTTCGTCCGTGGACGACCATTGCCTGATCCAGCTCTGGTGAGGGTGACGGCCACGCGAAACCAGGTCAGAGACCACGAGACCGGGCGGGGCGACCGGTGACTGCGGAAGCACACCGATGATCTTGGCGAGGTCTTTTCGCTTCATACCGCCGATGTCGGTGGAGTCGAGGTGGACGTCACCTGCCCGGGAGGGGAGGAGTCGGGCCAGCGACCGGAGCAGTGTGGATTTTCCGCAGCCGTTCGGGCCGATGATGGTCGTGACCTTGCCTCCGGGGATGCTCAGCGACAGGTCATCGATGATCGGAGCACCTTTGCCGTAGCCGACGGTGAGGCCGGAGGCGGTGATCGTGTTGGTCTGGGTACGGGTCTGGGTGCTCATTCGGTGGAGGCCCTCCGGTTGTTCTGGACGAGCAGATAGATCAGGAACAGTCCGCCGACTGCGGACGTCAGCAGTCCCACGGGGAGTTCGACGGGAAGGAGTGACTGGGTCGCCATGTCGGCGAGGACCAGTAGGCAGGACCCGAACAGTGCGGATGCCAGCAGCGGCGGTGTCGACCGTCCGCAGAGTCGTTGGGCGATCTGCGGGGAAACGAACGCGACGAAGCCGATGGGGCCGGCCGCGGAGACGGCGACGGCGGCCAGCGCGACGGAGAACACGAGGAGTGCGACCTGCACCCCGGTGACGTTCTGGCCGAGTGACCGGGCCACGTCGGGGCCGAGCACACCAGCGAGCAGTTGAAAGGAGATCCATGCGAAGATCGGTGCCCCGATCAAGACGAGGAGAATGACCGGCAGTGCCCGGGTCCAGTTTGTGGCATTCAGTGACCCGGAAAGCCACAACTGCGCTGTCGTGGCGTCGCGCAGGTCCGCGCGGGTCATCAGGAAGTTGATGAAGGCCATCAGCAGTGCGGAGATGATGATGCCGGAGAGCACGAGGCGGAAGGGGTCCATGCCACGGCGGTAGGCGAGGATCCAGATGGCCAGTCCAGTGAGCAGTCCACCGGCGAGGGCAGCGACGGGGATGCCGACGCCGGAGAGCCAGCCGACGAGACCGCCGGAGGCACCGCCGCCGAGCACGATGATGGTCACAGCCATCGCAGAGGCACCGGTGGTGATGCCGAGAATGTCGGGACTGGCCAGGGCGTTGCGGGTGACCGACTGGGTGAGCGCACCGGACAGGCCCAGGGCGGCGCCGACGACGATCCCGGTCACGGATCGGGGCATGCGCCAGTCGAAGACGACGAGTTCCTCGATGCGGGACGGTTCGACGATGAGGTCGCGGAGTCCAGCCAGGTGCAGGGAGTCGAAGAGCCGGGCGCTGATGATCTCGGCGACGCGGATCGGGGTCAGCGGGTAGTCGCCGAGGCAGATGGACAGCAGGAACAGGATGACCGCCGTGATCGCCAGGACGACGGTCACGAAGAAGTGGCGGGGACGCCATACCGTGGACAGTGCGCCGAGCCGGAATGCGGGACGTCCTGGCACCCGGGAATTGTGGACCCAGGTGCGCCGGGGCTCCCGCGGAGTCTCCGTGTCGGTGGTCGTACCGGTGGGGGTCACAGTTGCACCACCTTTCTGCGGACGAGCATGTAGATGAAGAGTGGTGCGCCGACGAACGCGAGGACAATGCCGACTTGAAGCTCACCGGGGCGGGCCACGAGGCGACCGAGGACATCAGCGTAGATCAGGAGGGTCGCTCCACCGAGCGCTGAGTACGGCAGGATCCAGCGGTAATCCGGCCCGGTGATCGAACGGACGAGGTGGGGGACGACGAGCCCGAGGAAGGCGATGGGCCCCGCGGCGGCGGTCGCGGATGCTGCCAGCAGTGCGATGACGACCATGCCCATGAACCGGGCGACACGGGTGTTGACGCCCAGGGCGGTGGCGACGTCGTCACCGAGGTTCAGAAGGTTGAGCTGGGGGCCGGTGGCGAAGGCGAGGAGGAGCCCGATGACGATGACCGGGAGCACTCCCCAGAACACACTCATGTCCCGTCCCGCCACGGAGCCGACGGTCCAGAACCGCATCCGGTCCAGGTTGTTCTCGTCGGTGAGGACAAGGGCGCTGATGATCGCCTGGAGGACGGCGTTCATCGCGGCTCCGCCGAGGATCAGGGTCAGTGGGTGGACGTTGCCGCCTCCGACAGAAGCCAGTCCGAAGACGATGAACGTGGCGACGAGGGCACCACCGAAAGCCCATGCGGCGGTGGCACCCGTACCGGTGACGTTGAAGAGGGCGAAGCTACTGACCACGGCCAGTGACGCTCCGGCCGAGATACCGAGGATGCCAGGGTCCGCCAGTGGGTTGCGGGTGTGCCCCTGGATCAGCGCCCCGGCGACTCCGAGTGCCGCTCCGACCACGATGCCGATGAGGGTGCGTGGGAAACGGAGTTCGGTGATGACCTGGAGATCGGGATTGTCGATGCGCTCGGCACGTAGAGCGGAAGGTAGCTGGCGCAGTGCATCCAGGAGGACATCGTTCGGGATGATGCGGGAACCGTAGGCGAGACTGAGCACGAAACCGACGACGAGGAGGACGGTAAGCCCGAGGAGTCCGAGGAGCCGGCGTCGACGTAGGTTTGTCGTCGCCGACACGCCGGGGGTGTGGGGACGCGTCGAGCCCGGTGGTTCGGGGACGTCCGTGGTTCCCGTCGTCATCGGGCCCCTTTCGCTCGTGGGAAAGAGCGTGGTGGCACAGAAGAACCCCTGCCTCCACGCTCGAGGATAGGTTCACCTTAGATCGTAGGTGAGCCTCGCGCAATGAAAGCAGGGGCTGTGCGACCGCTGGTCGGGGAACTTCTTAGCTGAACAGGCCGCCGAGTCCGACTGCAGCGACAATCAGGCTGATGACGGCGGTAATGCCCTTGATGCCATCGAGCCAGTCATCGCCCTCACCGGGGGCGAAGGAACCGAGGATGCCCTCGTCGCCGAAGAGATCGTTGAGCGAACCGGTGATCTCAGAGGTGGAGGAGCCTTCGCCGGAGCCGTCAGTGGCGGAGCCTTCTTCTGACGACTGCGAGATCGAACCGGTCGGCAGGTCGGTGGATCCTTCCTGTGCGGAGGCGACGCCGACACCGGCGAAGGCGACGGTGGCGGCGGTGGCGCCAGCCAGGAGGGTCTTCTTGAGCTTCATGTGATGAATCCTCTTGAGTCAGGGAGCGCCGACACGACAGTGTCGGCGCGGAAGAACTGGGTTTACCTGACCCATAATCTGGTATCAGAGAGAAAAACTCCACACAGTGTGCTGACTCATTCTCACGGTAAGTGTGCCGGTACCGCCCAGTAACATCGCGATTACGTAGTTCATCTGCGGTAACGATGTCGCTGGCTGACTGAGGATGGTCGCAAACAAACCACTCATTATGGGGGGCTTCGCAAGTGCTCCTTCGATCCTCAGTGGATACTTCCCAAGAAATTGGTGATGTAGACAGAACAACACCCCGTCGCCGTGACGGGGTGTTGAGGGGGGCGACAGCTGGGCTAGCCGAGCTGACCCTCGATGAAGTTCCGGCTGTCCTGCAGGACACCCTGGAAGGCGTCGGAGGCGTCGATGGCGGCCGTGTAGGCGCCGGCCAGGGTCGCCACGGCTGCGCCGCCGACGGCGAGGCTGACAAGGGCCTCGGTGGCCTTGCCGTAGTCGAACTGGTCGCCGGTCCAGGAACCGAGGGCATCAGCGCCGGTGACGGATCCGAAGACGTCGCGTTCTGCGGAGAGTTCTGCGGAGCCTGCGGTCGGGGCGCTGCCGGAGTCTTCGTTGGAGGCGGAGCTTCCGGTGCTGGCGTCGTCAGGGAGTTCCTCCTGTGCGGAGGCGACGCTGGTTCCGGCGATGGCGAGGGTGACGGCGGTTGCTGCGGTCAGAAAAGTCTTGCGGGCCTTCATGGTGATTCGCTCCTCTTGAGGATCGTTGGTGAGGGGTACGAATCAGAACTTAGCATGCCGGATGTGAGTCGGATACCGATATGTTCTTGCTGATCAGACGGTAAATACGGGGGAGGGTATTGGTTGGTTGGCAGCGTGCGCGGTATTGCGCCTCCCGGGCCCGGTACCGGGAGGGGTACTGGGAACTGCTCTGACAGGCCGCTGCGTGTGCGCTGGGGCATTCAGGGAGCGGTAACCAGGCGCCGGTGGTCCGTCGGTGCGCCAACAGAGTTCAATGTAGATCCTGTCCCACGAACGGGGGTGTGCGGACACGGGAAACGGCCCCGACCATGTGGTCGGAGCCGTTTCTAGAGTGGTCCCTCAGGGGCCGAGCATCATTGATGATGCGTCACATCAGAAGGGGAAGTTCGGGATCTTCCCGGTGATGTCGTCCACCATGTCCTGGAAGTCGTTCACGGCGTCGTTGATGTTCGGAAGGATGCTGATCGAGCCGGCCACAGCCTTGCCGAAGTCATTGAAGATGGTCAGGGTCTCGGTCGAGCCCTCGATGCTGCCGAGCAGCTCGGCGGAGGAGGAGGTCTCCTCGGTCGGCGGGGTCTCCGGGGTATCGTCCTGTGCGGAAGCGATGCCGGTGCCAGCGATGGCGACAGTGGTGGCGGTGGCTGCGGCGAGCAGGCCCTTCTTGAAAGTCATGTGTGTATCCTCACTGAACTTGTGTGGCCGTCCGGAGGTGCAGTTCTCCGGCCGGAGGCGGGACGTCCCGCCGTTCGGGTGAGAAGTTACCAGCGTCGCCGTGATCTGTCGTGGGGTAATTCCGATGAGAATACATCAGTGCCTAAAACGAAGACTTGTGAGAGCCTTACCTGAGTAGCCTTCTGCAATTCCGCGGAGATGACTCGTTCATATAGATGTCACCTGTGTGGTGGGTTGTGTACGGCCGTTAGTATTGCCACTCTTGATGGTGTTGTTTCCCATCGTTCCAGCTAGGGCGGTAAATGCCCCGGAGGGTACTTGTAGTGATGCGCGTTGTGCGCAGCCCTCCGGCGATGCGTTTCGAGGTACGGGGACGAGCGCAAGGTGATTGTGACATTGTCAGAATCATGCCGTTACTGTGACATGAGACACCTACCGCCGATCGGGGGTGGTGGCATCCCGTAATTAGATGTGACACGTCGTGTGGGGAGACCGGGCCGGGAAGCCAGTGATCTGATCCGACGTTGATGGCGTGCGGCAGTCGGGTTTGTTCCATATCCTCGCCAATGGCATACTTGAGCGGTTGCCTGTGGTCCACAGGTTCCTCCGCCGTGTCCTGTACATGTGCGAGCGATCCTGAGGTGGCCACGGAGAGGCACGGACCGCGCGCGTGAGGGTCGGTAATCCCACGCGCACAGAACTACTAGGTCTACAAGGAGACTAGAAGTGATTCAGCAGGAATCGCGTCTGAAGGTCGCCGATAACACCGGAGCCCGGGAAATCCTGGTCATCCGCGTGCTCGGCGGCTCCACCCGACGCTCCGGCGGCATCGGCGACGTCGTCGTCGCCACCGTCAAGGAAGCAGCCCCCGGTGGCGCCATCAAGTCCGGTGACATCGTCAAGGCCGTCATCGTGCGCACCAAGAAGGAGACCCGTCGTCCCGACGGCTCCTACATCAAGTTCGACGAGAACGCAGCCGTCCTGATCAAGGGCGTCGACAACAACGACCCGCGCGGCACCCGTATCTTCGGGCCGGTTGCCCGCGAGCTGCGTGACAAGCGCTTCATGCGCATCGTTTCTCTCGCTCCGGAGGTGCTGTAACCCATGAAGATCCGTAAGGGCGATACCGTCCTGGTCATCTCGGGCCCGGAC
The DNA here is from genome assembly GCF_000626675.1 of Corynebacterium glyciniphilum AJ 3170. Classification (NCBI taxonomy): domain Bacteria; kingdom Bacillati; phylum Actinomycetota; class Actinomycetes; order Mycobacteriales; family Corynebacteriaceae; genus Corynebacterium; species Corynebacterium glyciniphilum. The sequence goes on from NZ_CP006842.1 coordinate 807,671, forward strand.
AAGGGCGCCAAGGGCCGGGTCATTGAGGCCTACCCGCAGCGCGACAAGGTTCTTGTCGAGGGCGTCAACCGCATCAAGAAGCACGTCGTCAACTCCGCACCCGAGCGTGGCGCTGAGTCTGAGGGCATCGTCACCCAGGAGGCCCCCATCCACGTGTCCAACGTGATGGTCCTCGACGCTGACGGCGAGCCCACCCGCGTCGGCTACCGCTTCGATGAGGACGGCAAGAAGATCCGCATCTCCCGCCGCACCGGGAAGGACATCTGATGAGCGACAACTACACCCCCCGCCTCAAGACCCGCTACCGCGGCGAGATCCGGGAGACCCTGAACAACGAGTTCCAGTTCGACAACGTCATGCAGATCCCCGGCGTGACCAAGGTTGTCGTGAACATGGGTGTCGGCGAGGCAGCCCGCGACTCCAAGCTGATCAACGGTGCCATCAAGGACCTCACCCTGATCACCGGTCAGAAGCCGCAGATCCGCCAGGCCAAGAAGGCGATCTCGAACTTCAAGCTGCGTGAGGGCATGCCCATCGGTGCCCGCGTCACCCTGCGTGGCGACCGCATGTGGGAGTTCCTCGACCGCCTGCTGACCGTTGCCCTGCCCCGAATCCGCGACTTCCGCGGTCTCTCGGACCAGCAGTTCGATGGCAACGGCAACTACACCTTCGGTCTCAACGAGCAGTCCATGTTCTACGAGATCGACGTCGACTCCATCGACCGTCCCCGCGGTATGAACATCACCGTGGTGACCTCTGCGACCAACAACGATGAAGGCCGCGCGCTGCTGCGCGAGCTGGGCTTCCCGTTCAAGGCCGGCCAGAACGCCGAGAAGTAGTCTTCCGGCTGCGCCGAGATCCTCTCGGCGACACTGACGCCGTCCCACCCCGCTGCTCCAGCGGAGTGGGACGGCGTTTTCTGTGCTGGTCAAGACGGGTGTGCGAGCAGATGCTCAGCTGCCGCGGACAGTTCATTGCGGACCGCCGTAAGGTCCTCAGTTGACGCGGTGTCCAGCATCGTCACGATGGTCTGGTGGGCTTTCATCCGGTGTTCCCGGTCTTCGTCGTCCCATTCGCCGCTCACGTGCGCGGCGATCAGGTGTGCGTCGTCGTCCAGGAGGAGGGCAGCGTCCTGCGTCGTCGGTGCTGCGGTGGTCGTGGCGTCGATGTAGGTGCTGACGATGCCACGCAGTTGCGGGGGAATGGATTCGGAGGACATGGAGTCCAGTGTTGTGCTGTCGGTGGTGCGCCGCAACCCCGTGGACCCGGACCCGCCGTCACCCACCATCACCCGCCGATGGCGCTCATCGTGCGTTCCGGCTGGACGTATCCTTCGTCATTCAACGTGATCTCGTCCGACCCGTAGGCTCGGGGCTTGCCCCACATCGCCCGAGACCACTCCAGTGCCACGTCCTCGTCAGAGGCATTCCCGCGCAGCAGGCCCATCAGGTCGGTCTCCTCGTTCGAGAACAGGCAGCTGCGAATCTTGCCGTCCGCGGTGATGCGCGTGCGTGAGCATGCCGCACAGAATGATTCCGTCACCGAGGCGATGATTCCCACCGTGCCGAGCCTCGCGCCGTCGCGCCCGCAGACCTCCCACAGCTGTGCCGGGGCGGAACCTCGCGGTGCCGGGTCCTCGCGCAGGACGAACCGCTCGGACAGTGCCGACCGGATCTCCGCCCCGGAGACCAGGTTCTCCCGCGCCCACGACCGGTCGGCGTCCAACGGCATCTGTTCGATGAAACGCAGCTGGTAGCCGTGGTCCAGGCACCACTGCGCCAGATCGACCGCACCGTGGTCGTTGACCCCGCGCATCATCACCGCATTGACTTTCACCGGCTCCAGACCCGCGTCCTTCGCCGCCTTCAGCCCCGCCATCACCTGCGGGAGGCGGTCGCGCCGCGTCAGCGCGGTGAACGCCTCCCGGTCGACGGTGTCCAGGGAGACGTTCACCCGCGTCAGCCCGGCCTCCACCAGCTCGTCGATGCGCTTGTCCAGGCCGATGCCGTTCGTCGTGATCGAGATCGACACTTCCGGGTGCAGCGTGCGTACACCGCGGATGATGTCGGCCAGGTCCTTCCGTACCAACGGTTCGCCGCCGGTGAAGCGGATGTCCTTCACCCCGAGCACGCGCACACCGATGTCGGCGAGGCGGACGGCCTCGTCCGCGGTGAGCAGTTCGTCTTTCTTCAACCACGGCAGGCCCTCGGCCGGCATGCAGTAGGTGCAGCGCAGGTTGCACTTGTCGATCAGCGATATGCGCAGGTCGTCGGCGGTGCGTCCCCACCGGTCGGTGAGACGCAGCATGGTGGGCACAGTCGGCACAGTCGAAGCGGTCACCGGTTCACCTCCGTGGATTGACGTCGTTGCCTACCGGTCTACCCTGACACAGGGGGACGCCGCGAACCAGTGGCGTCCGGCAACTCCGAACGGCGGTCCGGCACAGCAGGTTGTCCCGGCGGTTCGTTCCGGGACGGCGGCGCCGGGTGGGGTAGTACGATTCCAGCGTAACTGTCATGTGCCTGCGTACCTTCTGAGAGCTGATCACCATGTCCGTCACCACCGGTCCCCACATCGGACGCCGCCGCCTCGGTGTCCTCCGGGCCTTCAGCGCTGCCGTCGCCGGCGCTGGCCTGCTGTTCGCCTCCGCGTGTTCCACCTCGGGTGAGTCCGACGAATCCGCCGACACCACCGACGGTGCCTCCGGCGGCACCGGAACGGTCGAGGTCTTCGCCGCGGCATCACTGAACAACGCCGGGGACGAGCTGGCAGAGGCCTTCGCCGAGGACAACGACGGCGCGGAGCTGGAGTTCAACTTCGCCGGTTCCTCCAAGCTGGTCCAGCAGATCGAGCAGGGTGCGGACGCCGATGTGTTCATCAGCGCCGATGAGGAGAACATGGACGCCGCCCTCGACCTGCCCGAGTTCGACGGTGCTGAACCGGAGGCCATCGCCACCAACCGTCTGGTGCTGGCGACCGCGCCGGGCAACCCGGCGGGCTTTGATTCCGTCGACGACCTGTCCACCACCGCCGACTTCCGTCTCGCCGTCTGCGCCGACGGTGTGCCCTGCGGCACCCTCGCCAACGACTATCTTGACGAGCGTGAGGACGGCGGCCACGGCCTCGGCCCGTCGACAGTCTCCGAGGAGGCGAATGTCTCCGACGTCTCCACGAAACTGGCCACCGGTGAGGCGGACGTCGGATTCATCTATTCCACGGACGCGAAGGCACTGCAGGAGAATTCCACCGACGGTGAGGTCGAGGTCTTCGACCTCGACGCTGTCGAACCCAACAAGTACCCCGCAGCCCTGACCACCGCGGGTGAGGACAATGACGCCGCCGCTGCCTTCCTCCAGTGGCTGACGTCCGACCGCGCCCGCGGCATCCTGGAGTCCTACGGCTTCGGTGCAGCGTAAACCCGTCACCGCTGTCCCCGCGGCCGTCGCGTGCATCGCGCTGGCCGCGGTTCTTCTGCTGGTCGGACCACTTCTCGCCCTGCTGCTGAACATCCCCTGGGACCGGGCGGTGGAACTGGTCACCGAGCCGGCGGCCGTGCAGTCGCTGACGCTGTCACTGAGCACCGCGGTGGCTGCCACCGTCCTGTGCATCGTCCTCGGCCTACCGTTGTCGATGTGGCTGGTGGAACTGATGCGCCGGCACCCCGGCAGGGGAGAAGCCGTCCAGCTGATCGTCTACGCGCCGCTGGTGCTCTCCCCGGTGGTCTCGGGCCTGGCCCTGGTGTTCTTTTGGGGACGCCGCGGCCTGCTCGGCAGTTGGCTCGAGAATGTCGGCGTCCACGTCGCCTACACCTCCCTTGCTGTGATCGTGGTGCAGGTGTTCGTCTCGCTGCCGTTCTTCGTGTCCACCACCGTCACCGCGCTGCGCGGTATCCCGGTGGCACTGTCCGAGGCTGCCGCGTTGGACGGCGCGTCCCGTTGGCAGACGGTCCGTCGCGTACTCGTCCCCGTCGCCTGGCCCGGCATCGCCGCCGGAACCGTGTTAAGTTTCGCCCGGGCACTGTCGGAGTACGGGGCGACGCTCACGTTCGCCGGTAACGTCGCCGGGGAGACCCGCACCATCCCGTTGCTCGTCGAACTCGGTCTCAGCGCCAATGACATGGACCGTGCTCTCGGTGCATGCATCATGCTCATCGGCATCTACGTGTTCGTCGTCGGAGGGATCGCCGTGGTGCGCCGGATGCAGAGGTAACTGAGGAAACAGAGGAAGCAGAGGAAGGGAGCCCACCGTGGCGTGTACACCTGAAGACCATCTTGCCGCTGTCCGCGCGCTGCTCGGGGAGCTGCCGGTCGAGCACGCCACGCCCGCCGACGCTGTGGGACGCCGCCTGGTGCAGGACGTCACGGCCGTCGAGGACTCTCCGCGCTTCGACAACTCCCAGATGGACGGCTATGCGCTCGGTGACGCGCACTTGGCCGGCGGCACCTTCCCTGTCGGCCCGACGATCCCTGCCGGGGCCGACCCCCGTGAGATCCTCGCCGGTCTGGCAGGGCCCGCGGCCGGGGTGGACGACCGGGTCATTCCGGTGATGACCGGCGCGCGCCTGCCTGCCAACACCGCCGCGGTCGTGCCGGTCGAGACATGTGAGCCGTCGGAGTTCCTCAACAGCGGCAACAGTGAACCGGCCACCGTCACCGTCCCCGCCGCACCGGCGGGGCAGTTCGTGCGCACCCGCGGCTCAGATATCCGCGCGGGGGCCGTCCTGCTGCCTGCCGGGCACCGCGTGAACCCGCGCACCGTCGGCGTCGCCGCGGCCCAGGGCATCACCGGACTTCCGGTGCGGCGTCGTGCACGCATCGTGGTGTGCACCGGCGGCGACGAGATCGGCAGCGCCGGAGACATCCCCGGTGCAGCATCCATCCGTGACGCCAACGGGCCGATGCTGGAGGCGCTGTGCACCGCCCACGGCATCACCGTCGCCGGAACGGTACGCACCAGTGACAACCCGGACGCCTTCCGTGCCTCGCTGGCCGACGCGGTCGATCGGGCACGTCCGGACGCGGTGGTGACCAGCGGTGGGATCAGCCACGGACGCTTCGAGGTGGTGCGCCAGGTGCTGCAGAGCGGTGCCGGTGTGGAGACAGGCTGGTTCGGCCACGTCGCCCAGCAACCCGGCGGGCCGCAGGGGTTGGCCCGCTTCCACGGTGTGCCCGTGGTGTGCCTGCCGGGGAATCCCGTGTCCACGGCGGTGAGCTTCCGGCTCTTCGCCGCTCCGGTCCTCGGGGAGGTGGACGCGACGGTCACCGGACGACTCACCGCGCCGGTGCAGGGCCTGGCCGGCCGCGACTGCTTCCTGCGGGCGAGGACGGAGGTCGGGGTTGACGACGGTGCCCACGGAGCCGTTGTCACCGTCACTCCCGTCGGCGGAACCGGATCGCACCTGCTGGCGCAGTCGGCGGAGGCGGACTGTCTGGCCCGCATCCCGGCGGGTGAGGACCTCGACCGGGGTGCCGTCGTGACCGTGTATCCGCTGTAGGTACCTTCCGTCCGGTGCGACCGGACACTTTATGAGTTTACGGACGGTGTGACCGGACACTCCCGGTCAGGTAGGGTCACAGCCATGCTGCTGTCCCAACTCGCCTACTTCGAGGCCCTCGCCCGGGAAGAACACTTCGGTCGCGCTGCAGAATCCTGCTACGTGTCCACGTCGACTCTGTCCGAGGCCATCCGCAAGCTCGAGGCCGAGGTAGGTTTCCCTCTGGTCAACCGGGGGAAGTCGACCTACCGTGGGTTGACCGGGGAGGGGCGGCTGGTCCTCGACTACGCCCGGCGCATCAACGCCGACCAACGCTCGCTGACCCAGGACCTCGCCTACCGGCGCGGTCACCTCGATGTCACCGTCCGCTTCGGGGCTATCCCGTCGGCCGCTGATCGCGCCGCGGAACTCCTCGGCCGGCTCGTCGACGCCAACCCGTCGGTCCGTGTCGACCTTGTCGCCGACCTCACCAGCGAAGATATCGTCTCCCGGGTGCTCAACCACGAACTCGACGCCGGGGTCATCCATCCTGGAGCCGCCCGCGGGCACACCCGCGTCGGACAGCAGGGCGCCGTCCGTCTCACCGCGCTGGGCTCCGTGCACTTCAGCGTCGTCGGACGACGTGCGACGATGGACCGCTTCGACGGCCACGTCACCGGAGCGGACCTCGAACACCTGCCCGTCGCACTGCTGGGGCGAAACATGCTGGCCCGGGAAGGCTTCGACCGTGCCATGGAGGATGTCGGAGCATCTGTGACCCCCGCCGTGGAGACCACCTCCGTCGGCTCGCTGCGTGCCTTGGCGGCGACGGGGAACTGGGTGGCGGTGGTCCCGTCCTCCGGCGCCGAGTCCGGCGACCTCGTCTCGCTGCCGTTGACTGCGCCGAAGGTCGACCTGGACGTAGCGCTGGTGAGGCTGGACACGCGTCCACGTTCGATGCTGATCGGTGCCCTTGACGAGGCTGCGCGCGCGTGAACGCACTGCACAGACTGTTCACTCCGGCGCAGCCGCGCATGCCGCTGGGTGGACTCGTCCTGTCCACCGTCGCCGTCGTCGTGGCGGTGGCACTGCTCAGCGGACTCAGTGAACTGTCCGGACACCCGTTCTTCATGGCGAGCCTCGGGGCCACCTGCGTCCTGCTGTTCATCCTGCCGGCGGCGCCGCTGTCGCAACCGCTGAACATCGTCGGTGGCTACCTCCTGTCGACGACGGTCGCCGTGGTCCTGTTTTCCTTCCTGCCGTCGGAGTGGTGGTCACTGGCACTGGCTACCGGTGCCGCGGCGATGTTGATGACCGGCCTGCGGATTCTTCATCCGCCCGCGGCGACGATGCCGATGCTGGTGACCACCGGCGGGGAGTCCTGGCACTACCTGCTTGAACCCGTATTTGTCGGTGCACTCGTCGTCGCGGTCCTGGGGATCCTCTACCGCACGGTGGTTGGTGACCGGATCTGGGGGAGGTGACAGTTTTCGCCGGACGTGCGTTCGGCGGTGTCGTCCGACGGGCTCCCGTCAGTCCAGTTCAGACGGTATTTCCGGTGTAGGTGCACCGTTCGGCTACGGCGAAAGTCTCTTCGCCGCCACCGGTGTCCCGGGGTAGCCTGACCCGACGTGACTCACGACACAGCGACTGAAGCAGCACCCCGTACCGCCACTTTCACCGGCGCCTTCAACACGGCCGCGGACGCCGCGGTGCGCAAGAAGGCCGGACTGTTTGACGACGACCACGCCCGCTACGCCGTACGCGCCGTCCTCGCCGGGGCCTACCTGACCCTCGGCACCGCCTTTGCCGCCGTGTGCGGTAACGCAGTCGAACACCTGGCCCCGGGACTGGGTCCTGTGGTCTTCGGCCTGTTGTTCTTCATCGGCCTGGCGATGATCCTCCAGCTCGGCGCGGAACTCGCCACCGGCACGATGATGTTCGCCGCCTTCGGTGCCGCCCGCGGCCACCTCAGCTGGGGGCGCGCAGCCTGGATGGTCATCGTCACGACGGTCTTCAACCTCATCGGCGCGGTCGCTGTCGCCGTCGTTCTCGGTCAGTCCGCGAAGCTCGGCGGCCTCGGGGCGGACCACCTGATCGCGAGCCTGGCCGACGGCAAGCTCACCAAGGATCCCTCCGGCATCTTCCTCGAGGCCGTCGTGGCGAACTTCGTGGTGAACATCGCCATCGTCGGCGGGCTGCTGATCAAGGACTACGCCGGCAAGTTCCTGTTCACCCACATGGTCATCGCGGTCTTCGTGGTGCTGGGCCTGGAGCACCTCATCGCCAACTTCTCCCTGTTCACCCTCGCCTTCTTCGGCCTGGGTGACGGCTTCGCCGCCGGCGCCGGGGTGCTTGACTCGCTGACCTGGTCCAATGTGCTGACGAACTGGGGGCTGGCGCTGGTCGGCAACGCGATCGGCGGCGGCCTGCTCATCGGTGGGGTCTACGCCTGGCTGAACCGGGGGACCACGCCGGGCGGGGAACTCTACCGGGACTAAGTTGATCCGATGGGTGGTCAGACCCTGATGTAGCGGACGGCGTCGCCGGGGGAGAGGCCGTCGGAGGGGACGATCATCAGCGCGTCGGCCACCGCATAGCCGCTGAGCATGTGGGAGTGCGCGCCGGGGACCGGGGCGAGTTCGCCGTCGTTCAACCGGGCAGGGAGCAGCCGTACCCGGTCACGACGCAGCGGGCCGACGGCATCCGTCGTGGTTCCGTGACGGATGTCCGTACCGTCCGTACCGTCTGCACCACCGCGTCCGGACAGCACCGCGACCGCCGGGGCGACGAAGGAATGCAGTGCGGCATGTGCGGCGAGAGGATTACCGGGGACCCCGAAGACCAGCTGGTCAGAGCGCCGGATGATCAACGTCGGATGCGCCGGCTGGCAGGCGACCTCGTCGGCGAGGACGTCGTCAGCGACGCGGGTGATGAATCGTCGGGCGAAGTCCTGCCCGGAACGGCCTGACCCGCCGGTCATGACGACCAGGTCGGCGTCCTGCACGTCCGGACGACGCAGCCAGTCCTCCACCGCCACCGGATCGTCCGGTACCCGGTCGGTGCAGACGACGTCCGCACCCCAGCGAGACAGCAGTGCAGGGAAGGAGACGCCGAAGGCGTCACGGACCTCACCCGGGGCGGGGACACCGTGGTCGATGACCTCATTGCCGGTGAACGCGCACGCCACCCGGGGCGGGGCGACGAGTTCGATCTCGTCGACTCCGCAGATTCCGAGCATCGCGCAGTGACCGGAGCCCAGCACCACCCCGGCATCAACGAGGGTCTCCCCACGCTCCCACTCCTGTCCGGCCGGACGGATGTCCCTGCCGTCGCCCGGGTAGTCGGCGGTGAGTGAAGATCCTGCCGTACTACTGTCCTCCGAACGCACCACCGCCGTCGTGCCGTCCGGCAGCAGCGACCCGGTGAGCACCGGCAGCGCCTGCCCCACGTCCAGCGCACCGCCGGTGTTGTGCACATTGCGTCCGTGTGCCCCGGTCACCGGCAGGGCGAGCAACTTCCACGGACCGGGGCCGTTCACCGCGAAGCCGTCCATCGCCGAGGATGTGTAGTGCGGTACGTCCCCCGGCGCGGTCACCGGGGCGGCGGTCACGTCCCCGGGGACGGGGGAGCGGCGCACGGTGCGATCCCGCGCGCCGGGCGTACGGCAGGCGTCGAGAACGCGGGCACGGGCCTCGTCCCAGGTCACCGGTGTGTGGGTCATGATGTCCTTCCGTAGCCGTGGGTCACGGCGTCGTCCCAGGTGTCGATGTCGGCGGCGGACGGCAGCGGCGTCTCCTGCAGATCCAGCCGACGCAGCAACGCCATGACGGGGGCATCAGTGAAGTCCCTGCCGTCGCCCGCTGCGCGCAGGGCGCCGAAGCGCACCACGCTGAACAGCGGCTGCATCCGGCCGTCGACGGTGCCGATACATCCGGCAGACCCCTCCCGCACAGATTCCAGCAGGACGTTGACCGACGCTGCGGGGTCCACCAGGTCGGCGGCGAGGAGGAGGACGGGGTCAGTGTCGCTGACCGTCCCGTGGCCGTGCAACGCCGCGACTCCCGCGGCGAGGGCCGCTGCAGGCCCCGCCAGGGGCGGGTCCTCTTGCGTCAGCAGAACGTCGACGGGCAGCCCCGGCAGGTCCCGGGGAGGCGCGACGACGACACGGCAGGCGCAGGACGCCGTGGCGTCGAGCACCCGGTCGATCAACCGTCGCCCGTCCAGGCCGGGGAGCAACGGCTTGCGGGGGACGTCCCGGAGCGCGTCGCCCGGTGCCGACGCCGCCAGACGCGAGCCGGCACCACCGGCGACGATGATCGCATGGACACTACTGTCCGCCATCTACCCTCCCGCGAACGGCGGCAGGACGTCGACGCGTCCGACCCCGGCCAACGAGGTCGCCGACGCGTCCGGCCGGGTGACTGTCCGCCCGTCGACGAGGAAACTGCACCGGTCGAAGATCCCGGCCAACGTCATCCCCCCGGCAGTGGAGTCCGTGTGACGCCTCCCGAGGTCATCGAGCAGGTCAGCGAGGGTGTCGTCGGCGGGGACCACCTCGTGCGCAGCACCGCGTGCGGCACGGGCGGCGGCGAAATATCGGATCTCAACCATGCGTCCCAGTGTAGCGGTGACGGCGGGTAACCTGGACGGTCATGGAAGACCATCTCACCCACGTCCGCGAGGACGGGTCGGCCCACATGGTCGACGTCACCGCGAAGAACGAGACGAGCCGTACCGCCGTCGCCACCGGGCGGGTCCGTACCAGGGAGGACGTGCTCGACATGATCTTCAGCGGGGATCTCCCCAAGGGGGACGCGCTGCCCGTCGCCCGCGTCGCCGGCATCATGGGGGCGAAGAAGACCCCCGAGATCATCCCGCTGTGCCACCCGCTGCCGCTGGGGAAGATCACCGTCGACTTCAGCCGGGAGGACGGGTCTGATTTCGGCGCCGTGCGCATCGAGGCGTCGGTGAAGACCCGCGGCGTCACCGGTGTGGAAATGGAGGCACTCACCGCAGTGACCAGTGCTGCGCTGACCGTCTACGACATGATCAAGGCCGTCGACAAGCACGCCGTCATCGACGACGTCCGTGTGCTCGCGAAGTCCGGCGGCAAGTCCGGTGACTGGGACATCCGGGAGGACGCGTGACAGTCCCCGCAACAGCGTCCGTGATCGTGGCGTCCACCCGCGCCGCCGCCGGCACCTACACCGACCGCACCGGCCCCGTGCTCGTCGACTGGCTGCGAGGGCGCGGTCTGGACGTGCGGGACGCCACCGTCGTCGCCGACGCCGACGTCGCCGGGCAGGTGGATCGCACGCTCGTCGACGAGCAACCGACGGTGCTGCTCACCACCGGGGGCACCGGGGTGAGCCCCACCGACCAGACCGTGGCCGCCGTCCGCCCGCACCTCACCCACGAACTGCCCGGCCTGGTCACCGCCCTGCAGCAGCGCGGGGTGGACGCCGGGGTGCCGACCGCGGTGCTCTCCGGCGGTGTCGCCGGTGTCGCCGGACGCACCTTCGTGATGACCCTGCCCGGGTCCCGCGGCGGGGTGGAGGACGGCATCGCCGTCCTCGACCCGGTGCTGGACCACCTGCTCGACCAGTTGGAAGGACGTACCGACCATGAGTGAGAACACCGGCGACCCCGGCTACGTCGCTGAGCAGACCGGCGTCGTCGTGCACACCGCCGTCTCCACCGAACCGCTGGAGGCGCACCTCGTCGACGCCAAGGACGCCACCGCCACCGATGCTATGGGTGCGGTCGTCACCTTCGAAGGCACCGTCCGCAACCACGACGGCGGCGCCGGCGTGACCGCACTGACCTACTCCCACCACCCGACCGCGCCGGATGTGCTGGCCCGCATCGCCGCTGACACCGTCGCCGAGTACCCCGACGTCCGGCTGTGGGCCGAGCACCGCACCGGTGAGCTGGCGATCGGCGACCTCGCTTTCCTCGTTGTCGTCGCCGCCGCGCACCGCGGGCCCGCCTTCGAGGCCGTCGCCGCCGTCGCCGACGCCGTGAAGTCGCAGGTGCCGATCTGGAAGGAACAGGAACTCACCGACGGGAGCACGGACTGGGTGGGACTGTGACGGACCTTTCCCGCTACCAGCGGCAGATCACCCTCGCCGGCTTCGGTCTGGACGCCCAGCAGACGCTCGCCGACGCCCATGTCGCCGTCCTCGGCGCCGGTGGCCTCGGCTCACCTGCGCTGCTGTACCTCGCCGCCGCCGGAGTCGGGGAGATCACCGTCATCGATGACGACCTGGTGTCGACGTCAAACCTGCACCGCCAGGTCATCCACACCGACGCCGCCGTGGGTTCATCGAAGACAGAGTCGGCGCGCCGGGAGATGCTGGCCCGCAACCCGGACGTGACGGTGCACGTCGCGTCGTCCCGCCTCACCGCAGACAACGCCGTCGCCCTGCTGCGCGGGGCGGACGTCGTCCTCGACGGCACCGACAACTTCGCCGCCCGTTATGCCTGCTCCCACGCATGTGCTGTGCTCGGCATCCCGCAGGTGTGGGCGTCGATCCTCGGGTTCGACGGGCAGCTCTCCGTCTTCGGAATGCCCGCCGGACCCGTCTACGAGGACGTCTTCCCGACGCCGCCACCGGCCGGTGCGGTGCCGTCCTGCTCGGCGGCGGGTGTGCTGGGGCCGGTCGTCGGTGTCGTCGGCACCGCGATGGCGTTGGAGGCGGTGAAGGTCGTCACCGGCGTCGGCAGCCCGCTGTGCGGGGAGATCGGCTACTTTGACGGACTGTCCGGACGCTGGGAGTACATCCCGGTCGCCGCTGACCCGGCCGTGGCCGATCGCATCCGGCAGGCGCCGACACCGGTGGCTGAGGAACTGGCCGTCGAGCCGTCGGACGAGAGCGCGCCAATGGTGCCGTCGCTCGAGGACGCCGTCCTCCTCGACGTCCGCGAACCCGAGGAATACGCCACCGTGCACATTCCCGGGGCGGTGAACGTGCCGCTGTCACGGCTGCGCGGCGCCGCGGCAGGGATTGCCGACGCCGCCAGACTTGCGGACGAGGCGACGACGTCCGGGCGTCCTCTCGTGGTCTACTGCGCCGCCGGGACACGCTCGGCGCAGGCCGTCGAGATCCTCGCCGACGCAGGCATCACCGGCGTGGACTACCCCGGCGGCATCAACGCATGGCTGGAGCGACAGTGAATGACGTGGACAGTTACGCCGACATCGTCTTCGACGACTTCGTCACCGCCCGTCAGGAGGCCGTCGGGGTCGGTAACCGCGTCGACGACTCCGGAGCGTCCGGCAGTGAGCTCGACCCGCGGGACGTGAAACTGATCCGGCAGGCGCGGATGTTCATGATGGCGACCGTCACCGGTACGGGCTGGCCGTATGTCCAGCACAAAGGCGGGCCCGCCGGCTTCGTGAAGGTGACCGCGACGTCCGACGGCTCGCAGCTGATGTTCCCCGACTTCGCGGGGAACCGTCAGTACGTCACCGCCGGTAACCTCGACCGGGACGACCGGGTGTGCCTGTTCTTCGTCGATTTCGCCACGCGGTCGCGCGTGAAGGTCTTCGGGCATGTACGCACCGTCGACGCGTCCGACGACCCTGATCTCGTCACACAAGTGCGCGACCTGGGGGACCGACGCATCACTGCGGCGGTGGAGCGTGTCGTCGTAGTGGACGTCGTCGCGTCCGACGCCAACTGTTCCAAGCAGATCACGCCGCGCTGGACCCGGGAGGAGGTCGACGAGCGGATCGACCTGTACCGGAAGGACATCGCGGCGCTGAAGGACGAACTCGCCGCGGCTCGGGCCGAGATTGCGGAGCTGACGGGCCGCTGACCAGGTGGGGTGTGGCTCAGGTGCCGAATACTGTCGTCACAGCCCCGCCGGCGTGACCATCTTTGACACCTGAGTCACACTGGTGCCGCTAGAGTAGGGGCGAGGGGACGATAACAGGGGAATATCATGGGGGAGTACGCCGACCAGGCCATCTGGACCACCGCCGAACTCCGGGCGGCCGGCCACACACACAGGGACCTCGGCCGAGCCGTGTCCCAGCAGAAGTTGTTCAAGGTGACCCGCGGACACTACGTATCGAAGAATGACGCGGGAGTCGTGCTGATGGCGTTCACGAAGGCCTACCCGGGCATCATCTTCACCGGCCGCACCGCCGCATTCCTCTACGGGGCAGTTCCGATGGCGTGGCCGGCGACAGCGGAGCACTCCACGTCCCGCACGGCTAGTCCCCATCTGGAGCTTCGGCGGCGGGCGGCACGCCCCACCCGGCAGGTCGACTGGCTGCAGGTCGCCGTCCCCGCGAAGGTGGCGGTCGACCTCATTGCGACGGACGAAGCCGCCGCGCTCCGCGTCCTTGAGAGGGGATATACCGGATTCACGGGGACGCGGCGCCTGGAGGAAGACCTCGCAGGCCTCACCCGCGGCGAGCGCAAGCGACTCAACCCCGTACTACCCAAAGCTGTACTCGGAACAGCAAGTGAGCTGGAAAGAACTGCAGTGACCATCATCAGGCGGGCACTGGCGAAGGAAGTCGAGGAAGGGGTGGTCACCGTCGAGACGAACACGCTTTTCAGAGGCTACTGGTTCGACGTGATGATCAGGGAGGCCCGCCTCCTCATCGAGATCGACAGTTACGCCTTCCACGGCGAAGGGAGGGCAAGAAGATCCGCCTTCATCAGGGACCGGCATAAAGGTAACCAGGTCACCAGGTGGAACTGGCTGTTGTTACGCTACCCTGACCATGCGGTGACGAACATGCCGGGCTATGTGGGAGGTGAAGTGGCGGACACTGTGCGGTTCGTGCTTGACCATGACCGGCGCCGTCGTGAGAACGAAGCGCTTGACACTGACCGGCCAGTTCAGGTGTCCAGCTCCCCGGCGTAGAGGTTGAACCGGTCGTCCCGGGTGAAGCCGGTGAGAAGCAGGCCCGCTTCCCTCGCCGTCTTCACCGCCAACGACGTTGCGGCCGACACGGCGATGAGCCCGGAGAAACCGGCGAGAACGGCCTTCTGCACCAGCTCGAAGGACGCACGACTGCTGACCACCAGGTAGACGGGGGCGTCGGGGCTGTCTCCCCGCATCCGGACGTCGCCAGGCAGCCGGTCCTCCATGAGCAGGGCGCCGATGACCTTGTCGACGGCATTGTGACGTCCGACGTCCTCCCTGATGAGCAGGGGATGCCCGTCGGCGGTGAAGGCTCCGGCGGCGTGGATGCCTCCGGTCTTGCGGAAGGCCTTCTGCCCCTCGGACAGGCGCTGCGGCATGGACACGACCAGCTCTGCAGCCGGGTGTTCCGGGGTCAGCGTGTAGCGCTTCTCCTTCACCAGGTCGTCGATGCTGGTCGTGCCGCACACGCCGCACGCGGAGTTGGTGGTGGCGATATTCCGGATCGGCAGCAACGGCAGCTCCGGCGCCGGGGCCGGCCGCAGCGCGATGTCCAGTGTGTTGTACGTGTTCGCGTTGTCCGGGCCGACGGCGCCGGCGCAGTAACGTGCGGTGACCACGTCATCCACCGAGGTGATCACCCCTTCGGCATGGAGCAGGCCGTGGGCGAGCTCGACGTCGTGGCCGGGGGTGCGCATCGTGGTGGTCAGGTCGGTGCCGTCCACACTGATCTGCAGCGGCTCCTCGACGGCGAGCGTGTCGGCGCGGGTGTCGAGTTCGTATTCGTCACCGCCACCATCGCGTCCGGAGCCGATCCGGACTTTCGTGACGCGTGCGTTGTCGGTCAACCTACCCATGTAACTGCAGCGTACTCACTTCTCCGCGTCGGGCAGGGGCGGCATGTCCTCGGCCCGGCGTCCGGTCGGTTCCAGGCGCACCGGCGTGGACTTCGACACCGGGGTGTTGGACTTCTCGGCGGCGTGGTCCAGGGGAATCACCACGTTGGCCTCGGGGAAGTAGGTGGTGCAGCCGCCGCGGGAGTGGGAGTACTCCACCACCCGGAAGTCGGGGGCACGGCGCTGCCCGTCGGACCAGTCGGAGACGATATCGACCATGTCGCCGTCGCGCAGCCCCAGGCCACGCAGGTCCTCGGCGCCGACGAGGACGACCCGACGTCCTCCGCGGATACCACGGTAGCGGTCGTCCATGCCGTAGACGGTGGAGTTGTACTGGTCGTGGGTACGCACAGTGTTCATCATCAGCTCACGGTCGCGCAGCTGCACCGTGTCCGGCTGGTTGACGGTGAGATGAGCCTTGCCGTCGGGCGTGGTGAAGCGCCGTTCGCGTGGGCCGTTGGGCAGGTAGAAGCCGCCGGGGTGCTCGAGGCGTTCATTGTAGTTCTCGAAGCCGGGGATCGTCGCGGCGATGTGGTCGCGCAACACGGCGTAGTCGTCGATCATCGGCTGCCAGAAGTCGTCGCCGAAGGTATCGCGGCCGACGGAGCAGATGATGTCGATCTCGCTCTTCAGGTTCTCCTTGCGGTTCGCCCGACGCTTACCGGTGGAGGCGTGGACCTTGCCGACGGAGTCCTCGACGGTCACCGACTGGCGTCCGGACTTCTGCAGGTCCAGGTCGGTGCGGGAGCGCACCGGCAGGATGAGCGACTTCTCGCCCGGCCACGCGTGGGATCCGTTCGGCTTCGTCGACAGGTGGACGGTCAGCTCGTTGGATGCCATGCTCTGCTCGGCGACGGCGGTGTCGGACGTGACGCGCACGAGGTTGCCGCCGAGGGACATGAAGAAGCGGTTGTGGCCGTCGCGCATGGAGCGCAGGGCGTCGACAGTGTCGTGGCCGTGTTCGCGGGGGACGGGGAAGCCGAAGTGGTTCTCGATGGAGGTCAGGAAGCTGTCGGGGGACTTCTCCCAGATACCCATCGTCCGGTTGCCCTGCACGTTGGAGTGTCCGCGCAGCGGCGCGGTGCCGGCACCGGGCTTGCCGATGTTGCCGGTGAGCAGGAGGGTGTTGGTCATCTCCTGGATGGTGGCGACAGCGTTCTTGTGCTGGGTCACCCCGAGGGTCCAGCTGATGATCATGGTGTCGGCGCGGATGATCTCGTCGACAGTCGCCAGGACCTGCTCGCGCGGGATGCCGTGGGCGGCGGCGAGTTCGTCGTCGTCCAGGTCGCGCAGGTGCGCGGTGAGGTCGTCGTAGCCGGTGGTGAACTGCGCGAGGAAGGCGTGGTCGACGGCGTCGCGTCGCACGAGCTCCTTGTTGATCGCCAGGAAGAGCGCCCGGTCACCGTCGAGACGGACCTGCAGGTAGTCGTCGGCGAGCCTCTCGGTCCGGCCCAGGTAGGTCATCGGGTCCTGCGGCTCGCGGAAGGCCATCAGCCCGGTCTCGGGGATGGGGTTGACCGCCAGGATGCGTCCGCCGTTCTCCTTGAGCCGGGTGAAGGCGGTCAGGGCACGCGGGTGGTTGGTTCCCGGGTTCTGGCCGACGGAGATCAGCAGATCGGTGGAGTGGATGTCGTTCATCGTCACCGAGCCCTTGCCCAGGCCGACCATGGCGGTCAGCGCAGAGCCGGTGGACTCATGGCACATGTTCGAGCAGTCAGGCAGGTTGTTGGTGCCCATACGCCGGGCCAGCAGCTGGAAGACGTAGGCGGCCTCGTTGGATGCCTTGCCGGAGGTGTAGAACACCGCCTCTTCCGGGCTCGTGCGGTGCAGCTGGTCGGCGATGATGCCGAAGGCGTCCTCCCAGGTGACGGGACGGTAGTGGCCGTCGCCGGAGCTCCGGTCGTAGAGCATCGGCTCGGTGATGCGTCCGACCTTGCCGAGCCAGTGGTCGGTCTTCTCCCGCAGTTGTTCGACGGTGTACTGCGCCCAGAAGTCCGGGCCGGCCTTCTTCGGGGTTGTTTCCTCGGCGACAGCCTTGGCGCCGTTCTCACAGAACTCCACGACGTTGAGGTCGGCCTGGTCGGGTTCGGGCCAGGCGCAGCCGGGGCAGTCGAAGCCCTTGTGCTTGTTGATGGTCAGCAGTGACGGCACGGCGTTGTTCGGCACGGCGTGCTGCATCGAGTGCAGGATCGCGGGCACGCCGGCAGCGGCGTGTTCGCGTTCGCTGACCTTGGGGTGGTCGAACCGGTTGGCGACCGGGTTCACCTGGCTGGGGGACTCGTGCAGGCTGGTCATGGTATCCAGCGTATGCCGCCCGGGTTTGCCGGTCACCTCACCGGATCAACCCGCTCACGGGCGGGATGCGCGAAGCTGCAGGTTGTGACGGCGGTCATACGGTGCCGCCGTAAGGTCGTCCGGAGATACCGGTCAGTTTTTCCCGAGAGCGAGGTCGGTGACGTCCATGATTCGGACTCCGGCGGCGGCGGAATAGTTGTCTGCGGAGGGGTTTCCGTCAGCGGTGTCGGACGCTGCACGTCCGGCGGCGAGTCCGACGAGGAAGGCCGTCACCGGTGCCGCGGGCCGGGAGCGGTTGTGTGCGACGGCGGATGTCAGGTCGAGGATGCCCTTGATGTTCGTTCGCACCACGTCTTCCGGCAGCCCGAGTTCCGACGCCACCTGGTCGAGCCAGGCGTGGGCGCTCTGCATTTCTTCGGGGGAGCCTTTTGCCGGGGAGCCTTCTGCAGGAGTGTTCATGTTTCCGACGCTACCCGGCGTCTATTCGGCGTCACCACCGTACAGGGCGGCCGCAGCGGTGAGCAGCATCTCGCCGGACTGTGGTCCGAAGCTCAATGACTGACTGTCCGGAATGGCCAGGACCCGCTCGTTCTTGCCCGCCGTGGTCTGGGCGATACCGGGCTTGGCCAGCAGTCCGTCCAACCCACCGGTGGAGTCCAGTCCGGCGGACATCATGACCAGCACGTCGGGGTTCAGATCCGCCAGCGATTCGGCATTGGCGGGCGACGCCTGCCCGATGCCCTCCTCTTTGGCGGCATCGACACCACCGAGTGCTTCGATGAGGTCGTCGGTGCCGTCGTCCGGCCCGAGGATGTAGAACACGCCGCCGTCGCCGCGGGCGTACAGGAAGGCCATGCGCAGAGGACCACCGGAAACCGCGTCGTCGGTGGCGCGTCGGATGGCTTCGACGGCGCGGGAGATTTCAGCGTCGGCACGTTCGCCGAGTCGCTCGCCGTTCTGCGCAAGCCCGACGATCCCGGCAATCGTGTCGATATCGCTGCTGACGGTGTCGATCGTATGTTCCGGATTGATCTTGACCACCGGCACTCCGGCATCCCGTAACTGGTTGAGAGCATCGCCGGGCCCGATGCTGCCGTCGACGATCACCAGCGACGGGTTGAGGTTCAGCACGGCCTCGGCGTTGATGGAGTGTCCGCCCTGGGTGACCACCGGAAGATCCTGCAGGCTCGGCTCGGTCGACGACACGGTGCGCCCCACGATGTTGTCCCGCAGCCCCAGCCCGGCGAGCGTTCGCGAGATCGTGCCGTAGATGTCCAGGGGGATGATGCGTGAGATGTCGTCGACGGTGACGTCCCGGCCGTCGGCATCTGTCAGATCGACGGGAAGGTCGGCCTCCTCGGCGGTCTCCCCGTCGACCGGAGTGACGTCGCCGACGGTCTCCGCGTGGGAGACGCCGTGACTCTCGTGCGCCTCTGGCAGGCCGTTGTCCACCATGTGGGTGAATGTGTCGAGGGCGGTGTCGAAGGAGGTCTCCTCTGCCTGTGCGGTCTGCCCGGCGCCGTTGTCAGCACCGATGCCGCAGGCGGTGAGCGAGCCCGTCACCAGCACGGCAGCAGCGACGGCGGCGCTGATCGTGGCGACAGCACGGTGCAGGGAGGACGGTCGACGTGTGGACATGGGACGAAATTAGCACATGCTTACCCGACGGTCAGTGGGGCGGGGGAGGGGGTCCACCGAGGGCATGGCGTGAATGGGCGGCGAGTTCGCGGGCCAAGGCGGGCATCTCCCGGTGCCACGATGTACCCGCCGAATCATCCGCGGCGTCGCTGATGATCTTGGCCAGCTGCACAGGGACACCGAACCACTGTGCCACCGCCGCTACCGCGTAACCCTCCATGTCGACCAGGTCGGCGTCCTGTGCCAACCGGTCGCGGGTCGCACCGTCCTCGACGAACACGTCGCCGGTGGCGAGGGTCAGACCGGCGGGTGGATCAGAGCGGTCCGTCCCGAGGTCGATCGGCGGGTACTCGTCCCTGCCGGTCAACGCGGCGACACCGGTGTGGGAGAAATCGTGCAGGATGACCCGGTCAACGCGGTGGACTCCGGTGAGCCCCGGACGGAGGGCGCCGGCGGTGCCGACATTGATGATCGCGCTGGGCAGCCCACCCGCCCGCAGATAGCGGTGCAGGCAGTCGGTCAACGCGAGCGTGGCGTTGAGCCGTCCTATGCCGGTCATGAGGACCGGGGCGTCCTCATCCATGTCGGCGGCCTCGGCCGCGACGGCGACGACGATGAGCGGCTGGCCGGGAACGACTCGGCCCTGGAAGAGTTCGAGCATAGGGCCCAATCTACCGCTCAGGAGACCTGGTTGTCGCGGACCCACTCCAGGTATTCGTCGGTGACGGTGCCGGTGACATACCGACCGTCGAAACAGCTCATGTCCAGGCCGTCAAGCTGTGCGTCCGTCTGGCCGTCGAGGATCGCACCCTCAAGGTCCTCGACTTTCTGGTACACGAGGTGGTCGGCGCCGAGGACCTTGCAGACCTCGGGTACGGACCTGCCGGCGGCGACGAGTTCGTCGCGGTCGGGGATGTTGATGCCGTAGACGTGCGGATGCCGGATCGGAGGCGCCGCGGACGCGAAGCTGACTTTCCGGGCGCCGGCAGCACGGGCCATGGCGATGATTTCGTAGCTGGTCGTGCCGCGGACAATGGAGTCGTCGATGAGCAGCACATGTTTACCGGCGAACTCCGAGGACATGGCGTTGAGCTTCTGCCGCACGCTCTTCTTGCGCACCGCCTGTCCCGGCATGATGAAGGTCCGTCCAACATAACGGTTCTTGAAGAATCCCTCGCGGTAGGGGAGATCGAGGACCCGGGCGACCTCCATCGCCGCCGGGCGGGCCGAGTCGGGGATGGGCATGACGACGTCCACGTCATCGGTAGGGACATGCTCGGCGATGGTGTTCGCCAGCCGTGCGCCCATCCGCAGCCGCGAATCGTAGACGCTGATGCCGTTCATCACCGAGTCCGGCCGGGCCAGGTAGACGTACTCGAAGGAACAGGGCTCCAGGCGGGCGTCGGTGACACACTGCCGTGAGTACAGGGTGCCGTCCGCGGTGATGAACACGGCCTCGCCCGGGGCGATTTCACGCTCGAGTTCGTAGTCGGCGTTCTCCAGTACCAGCGACTCACTGGCGACGACCCATTCGTCATGCCCGCCGACGGCGTGGGAACCACCCGTGGCAGTCGGGCGGCGGCGTCCCAGCACCAGTGGACGGATCCCGTTGGGGTCCCGGAAGGCCAATAGTCCGTGGTGGGCGATCAGGGAGATCACACCGTAGGCACCTTCGATCCGGCCCATCGTCGCCGTGACCGCATCGAAGATGCCGTCGGCGTTGAGGTCGTCCGGCCCGGTGGTGGACTGCAGCTCATGGGCCAGGACATTCAGCAGCAGCTCTGTGTCGCTGGAGGTGTTGAGGTGACGGCGGTCGCGGTGCCGCATCTCGGTGGTCAGCTCACGGGTGTTGGTCAGGTTCCCGTTGTGCACCAGGGTGATGCCGTAGGGGGAGTTGACGTAGAAGGGCTGTGACTCCTGCTCATTCGAGGCGGCGCCGCGGGTCACGTAACGGACGTGACCCAGGCCGGCGGTGCCGAGCAGTGACCGCATGTCACGGGTACGGAAAGACTCGCGCACCATGCCGCGGGCGCGGAAGAGGTGCATGTGTCCCCCCTCCTCGGCGGTCGCCATGCCCGTCGAATCCTGCCCGCGATGCTGCAGGAGCAGTAGAGCGTCGTAAATGTCCTGGTTGACCGGCTGGTTTCCCACCATGCCGACGATGCCGCACATTGCGCTGAGGTGTCCTCACTGTGTCCCGGAAGATGGATGCAGGTGTAGAGCCTACGCCCATAGTTGACCATAACAACGATCGGGCGGGGATCAGGGAGGGGATCGGGAAGGTCGCAGGATGCTGGACCACCGCGGTTTTGCCTTTATTTTCCCAGGTTGGTAACGTGAACGGGTCTCGCTGTGGGGTTGCCCTTGTCTGCCAAGGATGACGCGCGCCGCTGCAGCATGTCGAGACTCCTGAACATGAACCACTTTGTCGCAGGCCCACCGCCTATTGCGGCCGCGCGGAACACAAGGCAGCGAGCAAGCCGGACTACTGAGTCCGGGGAGCGTTGAGTTGCCGGACACAAATGCGCGGTGACGCCCGGGTGGACGGGGAACCGTGACGAGAAAGGCTAGAGGTCACTTCCATGACCATGACTGACCCCATCGCGGACATGCTGTCCCGCGTGAGGAACGCGTCCAACGCGTACCACGACAGCGTCTCGATGCCGTCCTCGAAGATCAAGGCCAACATCGCCGAGATCCTCAAGTCCGAGGGCTACATCGCCGACTATGCCGTCGAGGACGCCTCGACCGGCAAGAAGCTCACCCTGGAACTGAAGTACAGCACGTCCCGCGAGCGTTCGATCGCAGGGCTGCGTCGCGTGTCCAAGCCGGGCCTGCGCGTGTACGCCAAGTCCACCAACCTCCCGAAGGTCCTCGGCGGCCTGGGCGTGGCGATCATCTCCACCTCCAACGGCCTGCTGACCGACCGTCAGGCGACCGAGAAGGGCGTGGGTGGGGAAGTCCTCGCCTACGTCTGGTAGAAGGAGGACGAAGCAATGTCACGAATCGGTAAGAACCCCGTGGCCGTTCCCGCCGGCGTCACCGTCGCCATCGACGGCCAGAACGTCGAGGTCAAGGGCCCCAAGGGTACTCTCTCGCAGGTCATCCCGGCACCGATCTCCGTTGTCCAGGAGGACAACGAGCTCGTGGTCAGCCGTCCGGACGACCACCGCAAGAACCGCTCCCTGCACGGCCTGTCCCGCTCTCTCGTCAACAACATGGTTGTCGGCGTGACTGAGGGCTACACCACCAAGATGGAAATCTTCGGTGTCGGCTACCGCGTCCAGGCCAAGGGCAGCAACCTCGAGTTCGCCCTCGGCTACTCCCACCCCGTCCTCATTGAGGCTCCGGAGGGAATCACCTTCGCGGTCGACGGAAACACCAAGTTCTCCATCACCGGTATCGATAAGCAGCAGGTCGGACAGATCGCCGCAAATATCCGTCGTCTCCGTAAGGACGACCCCTACAAGGGCAAGGGTATCCGCTACGCGGGCGAGCAGATCCGTCGCAAGGTCGGAAAGACGGGTAAGTAGAGATGGCACAGAGTACTGCAACCAGCAAGCGTCTCCCGGTGGGCAAGGACATCTCCACCCGCCGACGCGTCGCACGCGCACGTCGTCACTACCGTCTGCGCAAGAACATCTCCGGTACCCCCGAGACCCCGCGTCTCGTGGTGCACCGCACCTCACGTCACATGCACGTCCAGGTCATCGATGACACCAAGGGTCACACCCTGGCCGCTGCGTCGACGATCGAGCCCGACGTCCGTGCACTGGACGGTGACAAGAAGGACCGTGGCGCTCGCGTCGGTCAGCTGATCGCCGAGCGCGCCAAGGCTGCCGGAGTCGAGACCGTCGTCTTCGACCGTGGTGGCTACCAGTACCACGGCCGGGTCGCCGCCCTGGCAGACGCCGCCCGTGAAGGTGGTCTGAAGTTCTAATGCGCAACGACAACATTTTCACCGACGGAAGGACTGCGTGATGTCGGAACGTGATCGTAACGGCGGACGCACCGCCGACAGCAACAACAAGGACAACCGGGACAACCGGGGCCGTGGCAACAACGGTGGTCGTGACGACCGTCGCGGTGGCCGTCGTGACCAGCAGGACGAGCGCTCGCAGTACCTCGAGCGCGTCGTGACCATCAACCGCGTCTCCAAGGTCGTGAAGGGTGGTCGTCGCTTCAGCTTCACCGCCCTCGTGATCGTCGGTGACGGTCAGGGCATGGTCGGCGTCGGCTACGGCAAGGCCAAGGAAGTTCCCGCCGCGATCCAGAAGGGTGCCGAGGAAGCTCGCAAGAACTTCTTCCGCGTCCCGATGATCGCCGGCACCATCACCCACGAGGTCCAGGGCGAAGCCGCCGCTGGTGTCGTGTGGATGAAGCCTGCTGCACCGGGTACCGGTGTCATCGCCGGCGGTGCCGCCCGCCCCGTGCTCGAGTGTGCCGGCGTTCAGGACGTTCTGTCGAAGTCCCTGGGCTCCGACAACGCCATCAACGTCGTCCACGCCACCGTGGACGCACTCAAGCAGCTGGTCCGCCCCGAAGAGGTCGCTGCCCGTCGCGGTAAGTCCCTCGAAGAGGTCACCCCGGCACCGATGCTGCGCGCCCGCGCTGCAGGACAGGGAGCGTGATTGAGATGGCACTGAAGATCACCCAGCTCAAGGGCACTGTCGGAACCATTCCTAAGCAGCGGAACTCGCTGCGCTCGCTTGGCCTGAAGCGTATCGGCCAGTCGGTCATCCGTGAGGACGGTCCCATCGTCCGCGGTCAGATCAACACCGTGCGCCACCTGGTCCAGGTCGAGGAAGTAGCAGGGGAGTAACAATGAGCGAACCCATCAAGCTGCACGACCTCCGGCCGTCCAAGGGTGCCAACACCGCCAAGACCCGCGTCGGTCGTGGTGAGGCATCCAAGGGCAAGACCGCCGGTCGTGGTACCAAGGGCACCCGAGCCCGCAAGCAGGTTTCTGCCGCCTTCGAGGGTGGCCAGATGCCGCTGCACATGCGTCTGCCGAAGCTCAAGGGCTTCAAGAACCCGGCGAAGGTCGTCTTCCAGGTCGTCAATGTCTCTGACCTGGCCAAGGCTTTCCCCAAGGGTGGCGACGTGACCGTGGCGGACATCGTGTCCGCCGGCCTGGTCCGCGTGAACCAGCCCGTGAAGGTTCTGGGCGACGGCGAGATCTCCGTGGCACTCAACGTGACCGCGGACAAGTTCTCCCGGTCCGCCAAGGAGAAGATCGAGGCAGCGGGCGGCAGCGTCGCCAACGCCTCCGAGGCTTCCTAGTCGGAACCTCTGTCGCACACTGATTCTCTGAGTGTGTGGCTCGCAGAAGCCCCGTTCCCCGCTGACGATCAGCGGGGGACGGGGCTTCTGCCTGTGCGGGGCAGGTCCGGGGAGACAGGGTGTGGTGGCAGAGGCGGCGGTCGTGCGGCAGAGGCACCGGGGCGATTCGAGTACCGGAAACAACCGTCACCTCTGTCGTCCTGCCGATCACTCTGCCACGTGCTGGTGGCGTGTGCGGTGCGGTGAGAACGGCCCTGTGCCGGCACATCGGGTCAGCCCGCTATCGTCGGTGACGTCCTACGAACGGCTCCGAGTCCGCGTAGTTGGTCACGGAAGTGTAACCTTCCAGGCGACCCCTGCTATTCTTGTGCAGTTGTCTGTCCCCCGCGGGCCACGCCCTTCTGACACCGGGCGTCACCGGCAGGGGATTCAGTGACCGAACACTTACCCCAAGTAGAAACCTTCGGCGGCCCGCCCCGGGAGTGGTACTCCCGACAGTGACTGCCGAGCCAGGAGGCAAACGTGACCGCCTTGCTCTCGGCGTTCCGGGATGCTGATCTACGCAAGAAGATATTCTTCACCCTTGCGATGATCATCCTCTACCGGATCGGAGCACAGATCCCGACCCCCGGTGTCGACTACGCGGAAGTCACCTCGCAGGTCCGTTCGCTGACCGAGGACGGCTCGAACAGCATGTACACGCTGATCAACCTGTTCTCCGGTGGCGCATTACTCCAGCTGTCGGTTTTCGCGATCGGCATCATGCCGTACATCACCGCGTCGATCATCGTGCAGCTGTTGACCGTGGTGATCCCCCGCTTCGAACAGCTGAAGAAGGAGGGGCAGTCCGGCCAGGCGAAGATGACCGAGTACACCAGGTACCTGACGGTCGCGCTGGCGTTGCTGCAGTCTGCGGGCATCGTCGCTCTTGCCGACCGTCAGCAGCTGCTGGGCGCCAATGTCCGCGTCCTGCACGAGGACATCGGTGTCTTCGGTCTGATCACCATGGTCACCATCATGACGGCCGGTGCCGTGCTGGTGATGTGGTTCGGTGAGCTGATCACGGACCGGGGTGTCGGTAACGGTATGTCGCTGCTGATTTTCGCCGGTATCGCCACGCAGCTTCCCGCCCAGGGCATGCAGATTCTGCGCAGCTCCGGTGGATTCGTCTTCGCCGGCGTCATCGTCGCTGTGCTGGTGCTGGTGATCGCGGTCATCTTCATCGAGCAGGGGCAGCGCCGGATTCCGGTGCAGTACGCCAAGCGCATGGTCGGCCGCCGCCAGTACGGTGAGACCTCGACGTACCTCCCGCTCAAGGTCAACCAGGCCGGCGTGATCCCGGTGATCTTCGCCTCCTCGATTCTCACGGTCCCGATCCTGATCACCCAGATCATCCAGTCCGGTGACGCCGGGCAGGAGGACAACTGGTGGAACCGGAACGTGATGACCATGCTCTCGGACCCGTCGAGCTGGCCCTACATCCTGATCTTCGCGTTGCTGATCATCTTCTTCTCCTACTTTTACGTGTCGATCCAGTACGACCCGAATGACCAGGCCGACAACATGAAGAAGTACGGTGGGTTCATCCCGGGCATCCGTCCGGGCCGACCGACGTCCGAGTACCTCTGGTACGTCATGACCCGACTGCTGCTCGTTGGCTCGGTGTATCTCGCCGTTATCGCCGTTCTTCCGAACGTGGCGATTACGATGGGACTCGCCTCTGACGGCGCGGCCTCAAGTCTGGGCGCGTTCGGTGGTACCGCTATCCTGATTATGGTCTCGGTTGCTCTGACCACGGTCAAGCAGATCGAGTCCCAGCTCATGCAAGCCAACTACGAAGGATTCCTCAAATGAGACTCGTTCTCCTCGGCCCTCCCGGTGCAGGTAAGGGTACGCAGGCCGCCATCCTCGCCGACTCGCTGGGCGTGCCGCACATCTCCACGGGTGATCTCTTCCGCGAGAACATCTCCAAGGAGACCGACCTGGGTCGTCAGGCACAGGAGTACATGGATGCCGGCAAACTCGTCCCGACCTCGGTCACCGCGGACATGGTCAGCAAGCGCCTCGACCAGAAGGACGCCGCCGACGGCTTTCTGCTGGACGGCTTCCCGCGCACGGTGGAGCAGGCCGAGATCCTCTCTGAGATCCTCGAGCGCAAGGGCACTGCACTGAACAACGTGCTCAACTACCAGGTGTCCGAAGATGTCGTTGTCGAGCGCATGCTCGCCCGCGGGCGCAGCGACGACACGGAAGACACGATCCGTACCCGTCTGCAGGTCTACCGCGACGAAACCGCCCCGCTGATCGACTACTACGCGGACATCATCGTCAACGTGGACGCTGAGGGCACCGTGGAGGACATCTCGTCCTCGACGCTCGACGCCCTCGACCGGTAGCAAGCCCGGTACCAGGCCCGGTAACGGGACCGCTAGAACGCACTGATTGGTTGTTGATGGGTTTCCGCAGGAAGAGCAAGATCATCAGGGGGAAGACCCCGGGCGAACTCGACGCGATGCAGGCGTCCGGAGAGATCGTGGGACGCGCACTCCAGGCTGTCCGCGCCGCGGCTGCCGCCGGTGTCAGTACCCTCGACCTGGATGCCGTCGCCGAGGAGACGATCCGTGCCGCTGGCGCGGTACCGACGTTCAAGGGGTACGGCGGTTTCCCGGGCAGCATCTGTTCCTCGGTCAACGACATGATCGTCCACGGTATTCCTGATGCGGCCACCGTCCTGAAGGACGGGGACCTGGTGTCCATCGACTGCGGGGCAACACTGGACGGCTGGGTCGGCGACTCGGCCTGGTCATTCGCCGTCGGTGGCGATGACACCCTCGCCCCCGAGACCCTGAAGCTGAATCAGGCCACTGAGTGGGTCCTCTACGAGGGGATGAAGGCGATGGTCCCGGGCAACCGGCTGACTGACGTCTCATGGGCGCTCGAGGAAGCCACGGAGCGTGCCGAGGAGAAGTTCGGCGTGTCGCTCTACATCGTCGACGGCTACGGTGGTCATGGCATCGGCCACGAGATGCACGAGGACCCGTACCTCGCCAACGAAGGCGCACCGGGTAAGGGGCCGCACATCGAGGCGGGCAGCACACTGGCCATTGAGCCGATGCTCGCTCTCGGTACGGTCGACTCCTACGTGCTGGACGACGACTGGGGAGTCAAGACCTTGGACGGCTCTCCCGCCTCGCACTGGGAGCACACCGTGGCGGCCACCGATGACGGCCCCCGGATCCTCACTCCCCGGTACTGATCCTTCCGGTCACCTCCCCGCTCGACCTTCGGACACCGACGCCGCGGCCCTGGACGTGACGAATGCACGCGCATTTGTCATGTCCAGGGCCGATGCCGTATCGTCAACCGTTGGTGTGGACACGTGGGCACTGCGAGACCGCAGACTGCCCGGCACACCATCGAGACCAGACCTAAAGGTCCGTCGTCAGTGACGGGCCGGGAAAAGTGGAGGATATGGCTAAAGAAGGCGCCATCGAGGTTGAGGGCAAGATCATCGAGCCCCTGCCGAACGCGATGTTCCGCGTTGAGCTGGACAACGGGCACAAGGTGCTCGCTCACATTTCCGGCAAGATGCGTCAGCACTATATCCGTATCCTCCCCGAGGACCGGGTCGTCGTGGAGTTGTCTCCTTACGACCTGACCCGTGGCCGGATCGTCTACCGCTACAAGTAGACAGTCCGCCACGCCCAGCGCTGGTCGCACAGTCATTCAGCCTCCACACATCCAGCCGGTGGCCCATTGAACCCTTCCGAGGGCTCTCGGGTACCGGACAACCACCTTCGGCCGCGGCGGCTGAAGCCCGCCGTCCCGTTCCTGCCCTCTGCGGCAGGGAAGGACGGAACCACGGGACGTGTGTGGAGAAAACCGCCGCAGTAATCCGGAAGGAACTGCCATATGGCACGCCTTGCTGGTGTTGACCTCCCGCGCGACAAGCGCATGGAGGTTGCACTCACCTACATCTACGGCATCGGCCCCGCCCGTGCCGCCGAGCTGCTGGAGAAGACCGGCATCTCTCCCGACCTGCGGTCCAAGGACCTCACGGACGAGCACATCTCCACTCTGAGGGACGCGATCGAGAGCACCTGGAAGGTCGAGGGCGATCTTCGCCGCGAGGTCCAGGCTGACATCCGTCGCAAGATCGAGATCGGTTGCTACCAGGGCATCCGCCACCGTCGTGGCCTGCCTGTGCGCGGTCAGCGCACGAAGACCAACGCTCGTACGCGTAAGGGCCCGAAGAAGACGATCGCAGGAAAGAAGAAGTAGTCTATGCCTCCCAAAGCACGCTCCGGCGCGCGCCGTACCGGCCGTCGCGTCGTAAAGAAGAATGTGGCGCACGGCGCCGCATACATCAAGTCCACCTTCAACAACACCATTGTGTCCATCACGGACCCGAAGGGTGCTGTCATCTCCTGGGCCTCCTCAGGACACGTCGGCTTCAAGGGC
Source organism: Corynebacterium glyciniphilum AJ 3170 (assembly GCF_000626675.1). Classification (NCBI taxonomy): domain Bacteria; kingdom Bacillati; phylum Actinomycetota; class Actinomycetes; order Mycobacteriales; family Corynebacteriaceae; genus Corynebacterium; species Corynebacterium glyciniphilum. The sequence goes on from NZ_CP006842.1 coordinate 836,603, forward strand.
TCCCGCAAGTCCACGCCGTTCGCTGCCCAGATGGCCGCCGAGTCTGCCGCCCGCAAGGCGATGGAGCACGGCATGAAGAAGGTTGACGTTTTCGTCAAGGGCCCGGGCTCCGGCCGCGAGACCGCCATCCGTTCCCTGTCCACCGCCGGCCTCGAAGTCGGCACGATCTCCGACGTGACCCCTCAGCCGCACAACGGCTGCCGTCCGCCGAAGCGTCGTCGCGTCTAGAAGAAAGGATAGGGATACCACATGGCTCGCTATACCGGATCCGCCACCCGTAAGTCCCGTCGTCTCCGCGTCGACCTCGTCGGCGGGGACCGCTCCTTCGAGCGTCGCCCGTACCCCCCGGGACAGGCCGGTCGTACCCGCATCAAGGAGTCGGAGTACCTGACCCAGCTGCAGGAGAAGCAGAAGGCCCGCTTCACCTACGGTGTCATGGAGAAGCAGTTCCGCCGCTACTACGCAGAGGCCAACCGTCGTCCCGGCAAGACCGGTGACAACCTGGTCATCCTGCTGGAGTCCCGGCTGGACAACGTCGTCTACCGTGCAGGCCTGGCCCGCACCCGTCGACAGGCACGTCAGCTCGTCTCTCACGGTCACTTCACTGTGAACGGCAAGAACATCAACGTGCCGTCCTTCCAGGTCTCCCAGTACGACATCATCGACGTCCGGGACCGTTCCCGCTCGATGCTGTGGTTCGAGGAGGCCCAGGAGCTCCTGGTCGACGCCGTCGTCCCGGCCTGGCTCCAGGTTGTGCCGTCTTCCCTGCGCATCCTCGTGCACCAGCTGCCCGAGCGCGCCCAGATCGACGTGCCGCTGCAGGAGCAGCTCATCGTCGAGTTCTACTCCAAGTAGGACATTCGGTCGCACCACCCCCGCCCACCGCCGCACACGTGGCCGGTGGCGGTTCCCGTCAAGATCAGTTGTTCATCTCTACGGCGTCAAATAGCGGTCGCCACCAAGGAGAAGCAAGATGCTCATTTCACAGCGCCCGGCGTTGAGCGAAGAGTTCGTCAGTCCTGCCCGGTCCCGGTTCGTCATCGAGCCGCTGGAGCCCGGTTTCGGCTACACCCTCGGCAACTCACTGCGCCGTACCCTGCTGTCGTCCATCCCGGGCGCAGCGGTCACCTCCATCCGGATCGAGGGTGTGCTCCACGAGTTCACCACCATCCCCGGCGTCAAGGAGGATGTCTCCGACATCATCCTGAACATCAAGTCCCTGGTTCTGTCCTCGGATTCTGATGAGCCGGTCACGATGTACATCCGCAAGGAAGGTGCCGGTGAGGTCACCGGGGCAGACGTCGTCGCCCCGACCGGTGTGGAGGTCCACAACCCGGACCTGCACATCGCCACCCTCAATGAGCAGGGCAAGATCGACATCGAGCTCGTCGTCGAGCGCGGTCGCGGATACGTCCCGGCCGCCCCCACCACCGGTGAGATCGGCCGCATCCCGGTCGACCAGATCTACTCCCCGGTGCTGAAGGTCAGCTACAAAGTCGAGGCAACCCGTGTCGAACAGCGCACGGACTTCGACAAGCTGGTCATCGACGTCGAGACCAAGAACTCCATCACCGCCCGCGACGCCATGGCGTCCGCAGGCAAGACCCTGGTGGAGCTGTTCGGTCTGGCCCAGGAACTCAACCTGGCTGCTGAAGGTATCGAGATCGGCCCGTCTCCGATGGAGACCGAGCACATCGCCGCCTACAGCACCCCGATCGAGGACCTCGACTTCTCCGTGCGGTCGTACAACTGCCTGAAGCGTGAGGACATCCACACCGTCGGCGAACTCGCCGGACGGACCGAGTCCGACCTGCTGGATATCCGTAACTTCGGTCAGAAGTCCATCAACGAGGTGAAGGTCAAGCTCGCTGAGCTCGGCCTGGGCCTCAAGGACGCACCCGAGGGCTTCGACATCAACGACATCGAGGGCTACGACCCGGAGTCCGGCGAATTCGTCGACACCGAGGGCGAAGACATCGCCGAGTAGTCACTTCGTAGGGAATCGCCGTCGGCTGTGCTGAGTGGGACATCCGGTGGTTCACCGACACCGCGCTTGACTCAGTCTGACTAAAGAAACACACGAGGAGAAGTTATGCCTACCCCGAAGAAGGGTGCCCGCCTCGGCGGATCTGCTTCCCACCAGAAGAAGATCCTCGCCAACCTGGCAGCTCAGCTCATTGAGCACGGCGCCATCAAGACCACGGACGCCAAGGCCAAGGTCCTGCGCCCGTACGTCGAGAAGATCATCACCAAGGCGAAGAAGGGTACTGTCGCCGACCGTCGTAACGTGCTGAAGCTCATCACGGACAAGGAGGTCGTCGCCTACCTGTTCAACGAGCTCGCGCCGAAGTTTGAGGGCCGTAACGGTGGTTACACCCGCATCATCAAGCTCGAGAACCGCAAGGGTGACAACGCTCCGATGAGCCAGATCTCCCTGGTCCTCGAGGAGCTCGCGTCCGCTGAGGCGACTCGCGCGACCCGCGCCGCCGCGTCCAAGGCTGCTGATGAGGCCGTCGAGGATGCCCCGGTTGTCGAGGCTGACGAGGCCACCGACGCCGCTGCCGCCGACGAGGCAGCAGAGGCTGAGGCTGCCGAGGAGACCGTCGAGGACTCCACCGAGGAGAAGTAGTTCCCCGGTAGTCCGCTCTCCGCGGTACCTGACGATGCCCGCCCCGCCGTTGTTTACGGTGGGGCGGGCGTTTTCGTGTCCACGATCAGCGTGGTGGGCGCTGTGGTGCGGACCGGCGCGTACTCACGGCTCCAGGGGTCGGGTTGGTAGAGTCATGCCTTGTGTTGACCTACCGACTTGCCGGCGTGCTGCTGTTCCTCAGTGGCCTTGCCACAGGTTTCGGGCATATTGTCGCCCTGATGAGCTGGCGGGGGCTGTATTCGTTCACCGACAACCGCATCAGCGACTTCACGGTCACCGAGTGCCAGGTCCTGCGGGACAATCTTGGCACCAGGTACGTCTGCAACCCGTCGTACCTGATCACCAACGCGTCCTATATTGTGGCGGCCTTCATCATCGTCGTCGCCGCCGGTGTGATGTGGTTGGCGGCAGGCAGGGAAGGACATCGCTCGGTGAAGATACCTGCGGTGCTCATCGCGGGCGCGGGTGCGATGTCGATGCTGGCGGGATTGTTTCCCTACAATGTGTCACCGGCGATTCACGACCTGTCGATGCTCGTCTACGCGATCCTCATGTGGTCGTTCATGGCTTTCCTCACCGGCGTGGGGACGGCACGCTCTGCAGTGGGACGTGGCCCGCATCCGTTGATCTACGGTGCGTATCTGCTGATCACCCGCCTGATGCTCACAGCATCGGTGGTAGGGATGCTCGCCCTGCTGTTGCTGGGACCCCGGGGCCTGCCGGGAGCCTATGAGCGACTTGCCTTCGATACCTTGACCGTGTGGCTGATGGTGATCGGTGTCTGCATGTACTCACTGGGAGGAGCGGCGGACCAGGAGAGCAGACGGGTCGCCGACATGGAGGCGGCCGGGGTAGCCGGGATGGACGCCGATTCAGCACCCCGTCGCTATCCTGGCTTCCACGGAACGCTGTCATCGGGGTGGGGGCGTCGTCGTCACCAGGGTGACCGGAAGGAGAACGGACAATGACGGATCCGGTACGTGTCCGGCTGGATGTGGCCTACGACGGGACGGACTTCCACGGGTGGGCCCGTCAGAAGGGCCCGCAGGAAGGACTGCGCACCGTTGCCGGCGTTCTGGAGGACGCCTTGTCGCTGGTTGTCCGGGAACCGGTGGAACTCGTGGTCGCAGGGCGGACCGACGCCGGTGTACACGCGAACGGCCAGGTGGCACATGTGGACCTGCCGGCACCTGCATTTCGACAACGGTCGTTGGATCGTCCGGAGGCCCTGGTCCGTCGGCTGTCGCGCATCCTGCCGGAGGATATCCGCCTCCACGGGGCGACCGCGGCACCCGCGGGGTTCGACGCCCGGTTTTCCGCACTCTCGCGCCGTTACGTCTACCGGGTGACCACGGCACCGGCCGGGCCGCTGCCGCTGCGGGTCCGCGACACGGCGACCTGGCGACGCGAGGTGGACCTCGGAGCCGTCCAGGCGGCATCAGACATTCTCGTCGGGCTCCACGATTTCGCTGCCTTCTGCCGCTACCGGCCGAATGCGACCACGGTGCGCGAACTCCAGGAGTTCAGTTGGCGGGACATCTCGTCGCCCACGGAGCCGTCCACTTACGAGGCGACGGTGGTAGCCGACGCCTTCTGCTGGTCGATGGTACGGTCCCTCGTCGGCGCGGTACTGACGGTGGGAGAGGGACGACGGGACAGGGACTTCACCAGCGAACTGCTGGAGGAACGGTCGCGGAGTTCTGCAGTCCCCGTCGCCCCGGCCTGTGGACTGAATCTCGTGTCCGTGCAGTACCCGCCGGAATCGGAGCTGGCGGCACGCGTTGCCGTCACGCGGGACCGGCGTGCTCCGGTCGAGAAGCCCGGGTCTGCGACCGGGCTTGCGACTGGGCCCGGTCCCGGTCACCACAGCGGTCGTCGGCTTTGAGTTACGGAGACTTCTGTGGCACGGTAGTCGCGGACCAGAACGAGCCGGGGTCGCACCGATGGGTGGCCCGACAGACAGGGAAGGCAGGTGAGGAATCGTGAACAGTGACAGTTCCCCTGACAGACATTGCAGCGCGCCTTCCCTGCAGTACGGACGGTTGATCTGACCTGACCTGAGCCGTGTGCACGCGTGGGCGCCTTACCCCACCATGACGTGAGAGACACACGGGACTCCGGTTAGGACTCAGCATGAACACACAGCAGATCATCGACGCGATCGATCTCACTGACACCGTCGAAGAGCTGGTGGAGGCCAAGAACTTCACCGGCATCGTCGAAGCCGTCACGCCCCTGTCCACAGAACAGGTCACGGCGCTTCTCGAGCGCCTGCCGATCGAACAGCGGGCCATCGTCTACCGGCTGCTGCCCAAGGACAACGCCATCGAGGTCTTCGAGCGCTTTTCGCCGGCACTGCAGCGGGACCTGATTCAGGGACTTCGGGACGGCGAGGTCGCCACGATCTTCAGCGACCTCGACCCGGATGACCGGGTGTGGTTGCTCGACGAACTCCCCGCCGCACTGGCACCGCGGCTGCTCCACGGGTTGTCCACGAAAGACCGGCAGCTGACCTCGGAGGTACTCGGCTATCCGAAAGGATCTGTTGGACGGCGGATGACGCCGGAGTACGTCTCCACCCGGACCGACGCCACGGTGGGAGAGGCTCTTCAGCGGGTCCACGCCCAACTCGATGACGCAGAGACGGTGTACACCCTCCCCGTGCTGGACGGGAGCCGGCACCTGATCGGTGTCGTCAGTCTCCGTGACCTGCTGCGTTCCGCATCTGAGGTCGGGATCTCGGAGATCATGCAGGACGTCAGTGCCATGACCGCGTACGAGACGGCGGAGGCCGCGGCCCGACGCTGCGCCGAACTCGGCTTCCTCGCACTGCCGATCGTTGACCGGGAAGACCGCCTCGTCGGCATGCTCACCATCGACGATGCTGCACGGATCCTCGAGCACGAGGAGACCGAGGACGCTGCACGCCAGGGCGGCGTGGAACCGCTGCGTCGTCCGTACCTCGCCACGCCCGTGCGTTCCCTGGTGAGTTCACGCATCGTCTGGCTGCTGGTGCTCGCCATCGGCGCGACGCTGACCGTCCAGGTCCTGTCGGTGTTTGAGGCGACACTTGAACAGGTCACGGTGCTTGCCCTGTTCATGCCCCTGATGATCGGTACCGGCGGCAACACCGGTAACCAGGCGGCCACGACCGTGACCCGTGCGCTGGCACTGGGGGATGTGCGGCCCAAGGACGTGTGGAAGGTGCTTCTCCGGGAGCTCGGTGTGGGGATGTCATTGGGGGCGCTGCTCGGGCTGCTCGGTGGTGTGGTCACCACCGTCATCTACGACCCGTCGGTGGGGCTCATCATCGGGCTGACTCTTCTGGCCGTCTGCACGATGGCAGCGACCATCGGCGGCATCATGCCCATGATCGCCCGTGCACTCCGGGCAGACCCCGCAGTGTTCTCCAACCCTTTCATCAGCACTTTCGTCGATGCCGCGGGGCTGATCGTCTACTTCATGATCGCCCAGGCCGTCCTGCATCTCTGACGGGTGCGGCGGCCGGAAACAAGAGCGGCACCAGCCGGACCAGGAGCACCATGACCACCAGTTCGACCAGCGTCTGGGCGACGACCACCGACGGTGCCAGCGCATATTCTGCAGGCAGGGCAAGCACCAGCGGTAGCACCACCAGCGAGTTCCGTGTCACCCCGGTGAACACCACCGCGCGTCGCCCCGGTACATCCGTCCGGGAGACACGTCCGGCCACCCATCCCACCGCCGTCATCAACACGGCGAACAACACGTAGACGGGCACCACCCGGATCAACGATGACCACTGCCGGTACACCTCGCCGATCTGCGAGGCGACCACCACCGCGAGGGTGAGCATCATCAGCGGGACCATGGCCCCGCCCACCGTCGCCCGGACCCTGCGACCCGTCTGACCCGGGACAGCCTGGGTCAGTCCCGCGGCGCACAGGGGCAGCAGGATCAGCACCACGAACGCCTCGATAAAGGGGGTGCCGTCAAACTCGGCCACCACGTCCGCCCCGACGAAGAACCACAGGAAAACCGGGAGCAGCAGCATCTGTACCAGCATCAGCAACGGAGCAGCGGCCAACAGTCTGTCAGCGGCCCCACCAGCTAACCCGGTAAACACGATGACATAGTCGATGCAGGGAGCGAGAAGGACGAATAACGCCCCGACCAGGAGGACATCGTCGCCGGCCACGGGTCTGGTCACCAGCCATGCCACCAGAGGTGCCAGCACGAAGTTCACCACGGTGACGGTGACCAGGAAACTCCTGTCCCGCAGCGTCGCCGCTGCCCCGCGGAGCGGAATTCCAAGGAACGTCGCATAGAGCAGCAACCCCAGCACCGGATTCACCGCCGATGCCAGCCCGCTGTCCGCATCGGGGAATGCCGTACCGACGGCACCTCCGACCAGGAGCGCACCGAGATACAGGGAAATCTGATGCCGCTCCATCCAGACCACGAAGGTATCCATTGCCGTCAGCGTAGCGGACCGCAGACCCCGACCCCATGCCCCCACCGTCACGACGCCACCGTCATGTTCGCAGTGGCAACGGGGTGATGCCCACCGTCACCCCACCGGTACTCACCGTTCCGACGGTGAGATCGACGACGATATCCGGCAGACACCCGTCGCCCAGGTCGCCGTCGGTGTCGACCACCACCCGGCAGAGCTGTGGATGCCAGGCGGATTCCCACCCAGTGAGGGACGAGGAGAGTACGACGTCCTGACCGAGAACCCTTCCGGACGGCGGAATGGTCAGGGAGACCACGTCGGCGGCGATGCCGCGCAGCAGAGTCGTGGTCCCCGGTGGCAGGTGCAGGACGACCGGCTCGCCGTAGGCGTCCGTGCCGACGACCCACCCCGGCAACGTGGTCACCAGCAGCGGGTTCCGGGAGTCCTCGGCGGAGGTGCGGAGGCGCATTCCGTCAGGTAGACCACCTAGTCGTGACGCCAGCAGGCCACATCCTGCCGCGGCCCACCGCATCCGGTCGGATGCCGACTCCGGCACCCCGACCAGGCTGTACGTGGACAAGCGGAGCAGGGAGGCCATTCCGGCGTACGACCGTTCCACCGTGGACGTCGCCCGCGGTGCCGGGGCGACCGCCGTGACCAGCTCATCAGCGCCCCCGTCCATCCGCAGACCGTCGGCCAGCCGGTGCCGTATACACTCGTCCAGCGCGACCGGCTCCACTGCGTCAACCGGGTCGGCGTCGGTGACGTCCTGCGGGGCTCTCCACAGCCGCGGGTGCGGGACATGGACCCGGAACCACACCAGTGGCTGCTCACCGCCGCCACCGTGTACCTGCCGGTGGAACCGACGCACCGATGAAACCACCGCTGCACGCACGGATGTCCCCATGTTGTCCCCTTTGCCCCGTTTCTCACTTTGTCCCCACGATCACCCCGCGATCTGCCTCCCAGGGCGGGAGGGTGAGGTACCATCAGCAAGCATAGGCACTGTGTGCCGGGGGGGGGACAACAAGGGGATTCTCTATGAGGACAACAGGCCTGCAGGTGTCGGGCTACGCATTTCTGCTGCGACGCACGGAACTGGCGCTGGTCACCGGTGACGCACGCATGGCGCAGGACCCGCTACGCACCCAACGGCGGGCGACGGGTGTCGGCGTCCTGCTGACGCTGCTCGTCACCGGCGGGATGCTACTGGTGGCGATGCTGCGACCGCAGCCCGCCATCGACGACGCCGGCCTCGTGGCCGACGAATCCGGCACATTGCACGTCCGGGTCGGCGAGGCTTTCCACCCGGTGACCAACGTCGCCTCGGGGCGGTTACTGCTCGGGGCCGCCGACGAGGTCACCAGATCGACCTCTGAACAGCTGGGGCGCTTCGCCACCGGCCCCACGCTCGGCATTCCGGACGCCCCGGGGCTTGTCCCGGCGCCGGAGTCCTTCTGGGCCCGGTGCGCGCACGGTGTTGTCGCGGCAGCCTCTCTGCCGGATGCCGGAGCAGTAGTGCTGGAGGCTCCGTCCGGTTGGTGGCTGGCAGTCGACGGCAGGCGACTCCTGCTGTCCGACGGGCCCGTTCTGGCCCGGGCACTCGGAGCAACACCCGTATCAGTCAGCGACGACGTCCTCGGTGTCCTGGACCGTGGGCCGGATGTGGCCCTGACGTCGTTGCGACACACGGTATACAGCGGCGACCGGGTCTTTCTCGCTGGAGAAGCCGGTGTCGCAGAGGTCACCGGCGCTCGCCGCACCATCGCCGAAGCGCTCACCCCGCCACCGGTCAGTGACAGCCTGCCCACCCTGCTGTCCCGGCCGGAGGTGACCGGGACCGACGCGCTTGCCCACGTGCCCGTCGATCTGGAGTTGGCGGACGGTGCGGAGATGGGTGAGGTGTGCATCGGTGAGTACGTCGTGGCTGCCAGGGATCTGGACACCGCCGGTGTCGAGGCGCCGACACCGGATGCCCATTTCGTCGGTCCGCGGGGAACGTCCACCGTCATCACGGAACGAGGATTCATTCTGGTCAGCGAGACGGGCGTGCGGTACTCGCTGACTACGGCGGAGGATCTCCGCGTCCTGGGGCTCGTCGTCGATGATGATGCGGTCGGCGAGCCGACGGCGGTGGCGTTCCGGGTGCTGGCAGGGCTGCCTGACGGAGGAGTGCTGTCAGAGGAACGGGCCAGCCGGACGCTGGTGGGCGCGGCGGCACACTGACGGGCCCTGAGCGGAGATCAGCCGTACCGTGCGCACGATCAGCGGACACGCAGTATCAAGGTGGTGAGGACCGCGGCCACCACGGTGGTTGCCAGGAGAAGAGGAATGCGGACGTCCAGGGGAGGAGAGACCGCCCGCGACACGGTCACCTCCGTCGGGACCTCGTACCGTGTTGTCTGGGCCCTGTCCATCACATTCGCCCCGGCATCCATGGCGGCACTTACCGCGCTCACCGGGGAAACAACCGGAACCGCCCCCTGGTCCGCGGTGGCGATCAGCAGTGAGCGGACCTGAGCCGCAGAGAACTCCGGACGCACCTGCCATATCAAGGCGGCCGTACCGGCAACGACGGGAGCGGCGAAGCTCGTCCCGGAGAACGGGGCAGGGTCACCGATGATGGTCCTGTCCTGCTGGTCTGTGTCCATCGGGTTCCTGCTGTCTCCGGTCTCGAGGACGGCGGAGACCGGCCCGCCGGGCGCGTAGAGCTCCACCCAGTCGCCGGGAACGGAGTAGTCGGCGGGACGTCGTCCTGCGTTGAGGTCATCGCTGTGTCGGGCATCGATCCCGCCGACAGTGAGCACGTCCGGTAACGCCGCGGGATAGGGCACCTGTCCGTCCCGGCACTGCCCGGCGTTTCCCGCGGCGGCGATGAGCAGGAGCCCGGCCTCGTCCGCGGCGGCGACCGAGGCACGGAGCTCGGCGGTATCGTCGCAGGCGATGACGGAGATGTTCACGATCCGGACTCCGTGGTCCGCGGCGGTGACACGGGCCCGGTCGAGTGCCGTGACCAGATCAGCGACCGTGGTGTCACGGTCGCCGTCGCCCTGCCTGACCGACACGATGCGGCTGTCGGGGGCGACGGTGCGTATCGTCCCGGCGACGGCGGTGCCGTGCAGCAGACAGCTGTCCCGGTCACCGGGTTGATCCGCGACGACCCCCGGGGCGGACACCCCGGTATCGACAACCGCAACGCCGATCTCGCGGCCGGTTGACAGGTCGTGGGGGAGTTGCACGTCCACGGGAATCGCATCACCGAACGCGGGGTGGTCACAGCGGGGCTGGGAGTCGGACGAAGGGATCGGCATGGTCGAGAGCAACAGCGCGGAGAGCAGCACCCTGCCGACGGCAGGTCTCCGCGGTGACCTGTGGAACCTCTGGAGCCTCTGGAACCTGGTCATCCGATACCCCTGACGACCTCGAAGACCCCTGTCGTCGTGATCAGCAGTGGTACGCAGGTGGTGAAAGCGAGGGTCTCGAGGATGTCGAGGACCCGCCCGGCCAGAGGCGAGGTCACCCGCACAGCAGGGAGAGCGGTGGGAATTAGCGCCAGCAGCATCCAGGGTGGCGGTAGGTGGAGAGCGACCCAGAGCACCAGCAGAGTCGCGGTGAGTGTCACGGTCACGGCATGGACCGGGCGGGTGGCTCGGGCGGACAGCCCCACCGCGGCGACGGTCAGGAGTGCTGCTTCGGTCCACCCCAGCGGCCATCCCGGGCTGGGCTCATACCCGGGTGGCAGGAGCTGGACAGCGCCGGCGAGGATGATAATGCAGCAGGTCACCACGATAGCGGGGTGGAGGCGAAGAGCCCGGGTGGCTTCGGTTGATCCGGTTGATGCAGCTCCGTCGGGGTTGGTGGGTGTGCCGGTGGAGGTGGCGGTGAAGAGGCCGGTTGCCGGGATTCGGGGGAGGGTGATCCCCGCCAGCCCCACGGCGAGCTGTCCCGAGAATGTCAGTGGGACCACGGCGAGCAGTGTTGTCAGCCCGGGCGCGACGTTGACTGCCGCAGCCAGGGATAGTCCCACGGTCACGGTGCGGATCACACCGCCGCGCCACACTGCCAGGGCCGAGAGCACGCAGGCCGTCAGAATATTGACCTGCAGGCCGAGACCGAATCCCAGCACCGCGGCGACGCTGACGTACCGTCGGTCGGCCAGCGATCCCGCGGCTGCAGCCAGGGTGGCGAGTAGCAGCGCAGCAAGGACGGGCAGTGATCCTGTGCTGTCTGTCCCCTCGAGCAGCCCGCGTGCGGTGTTGCTGATCTCCAGGGGATGCCAGTGGACCTGTTCCCCGACGTCCCACACTGGTGCCCAGGACACGGCACACACCGCGGCGGTGATGAGGGCCGCGACCCAGACGGCGGGTGAGACGGCGACCGGCGTACTCAGGCGCCCGACATCGTCGATCGGTGGTGGCGGCAGACTGTCCTTGTCGAGAGTGAGGCGTTCACCGGGCCGGACCGCACCTTCAGCGAGGGAGTGCTCGGGGCGGAGTACCCCGAGCGGGCCGGACAGGCGCCAGACCTCGCCGGGTGCGGCGTCGACGAGGTGAGGTATCAGTTCGGCGACCGGTACGGTATCTGCGATGGTGGCCTCGACGGTGCGGGCGTCATCGCTGTGTGGGCGGACGGTGATGCTCACGGCGATCATGACGGGTGCTTCCCCCTGTTGTGGTATGCCCCACGACCGGCCGCGTCCCCCTGACACGTCCCCGACGGTCGTGGTCGGATGCTTCGAGAGTGTACAGTCTGTTGTCGACAGCTGTCGCGCAGGGGGCGGGGCAGGGGGACGCGAGGGGAATTTCGCAGATGAAGTCACAGGCTCCACCGACACTGCCGAAGAACAAACAGCCGTTCGTCCGGATCCTCATGCCGGTCGTCATGGTCGTCGCCGTGGTCGGCATGGTCGCGGCGATGGTGCTGTCGGGGATGGGGCGGTCGCCGATGGCGTTCATATTCCCGTTGATGATGCTGGGCAGCCTGGCGATGATGATCAGTCCTGGTGGACAGGACGTTGACGAGGTTCGCAGGGGGTTTCACCGGCACCTGGACGCGTTGTCGGACTCCCTGCACCGGGCGCGTCGGGACCAGTGGGAGCGTGCGGCGGTAACTCAGCCTCATCCGCAGGCGTTGTGGACGTTCGCGGATGCCGGTTCTACCGGCGGTAGAGAGCAGACACATGATGTCCGGCACGCTGACCCGGGTGTGGTGCGTATCGGGACGGCGGTGCAGACTCCGGATGATCCGCTGGAGATCCCGGTGGACGCTCCGCCGGAGGACCTCGAACCGGTGTGCGCCACGACGTTGCGGAATCTGGCCGGAAGTTACGCCACCATCGAGGCTCCGGTGGCGGTCGACCTGCGGGAGTTCGATTGCGTCGTGGTCACCGGCGAAGGGGCACCGGGGCTGGTCAGGGCGATGCAGGGGCAGCTGGTGATCGGGGATGACGTGGGGGTACGCGTCACGGGCCCGCACGACCGTTGGCTGTCGGGTGACGGCGCGCTGCATGTGCGTTTCGTACACCTCGATCCCGAAGGCGGAAGCACCGGCGGTGAGGTCCCGGTTCCCTTGTCCGGTGCGGTGACGGTGGTGGCTGACCCGGCATCGGTGGCTCCTGCGTGGCATGAACTGGCCGCGACCGGTGGTCTGTTGCTCCATGCGCAGGACGGGACACTGTCCGCCTGGACCGTTGACGGGTGGCGCGCTTTCGCCACCGCGGATGATCTGAGTGATGTGGAGCTTGCCGCCCTATGCCGGTCGCGAGCGGTGAGCAGGGCGTCCCGATCGGTGTTGGATGTGCCGGGCGGAGGATTACGTGCGGCCATCGGTTTCTCACCGGCACCGGTTCACCTGGATATCCGGGAGTCTGCCCAGGGCGGTATCGGACCGCACGGGTTGTGCATCGGGGCGACCGGCAGTGGTAAGTCTGAACTGCTCCGCGCGGTGGTGACCAGCTTTGCGCACCAGCACTCCCCGGAAGAACTCAACTTCGTGTTGATCGACTTCAAGGGTGGTGCGGCCTTCGCGGGGATGGAGCGACTACCGCACACGTCGGCGGTGATCACGAACCTGTCGGATGAGGCGGTGCTGGTCGACCGCATGCAGGACTCCCTGCTGGGGGAACTGCACCGCCGCCAGGAACGGCTCCACGCCGCAGGGCTGGCTACAGCGGCAGAGTATAACCGGGCCTACCCGGGGGCGATGCCGGCGTTGTTCGTGATCGTCGATGAATTCTCCGAGTTGCTGCATGCCCGTCCGGAGTTCGCCGAGGTTTTCGCCGCCATCGGACGTCTGGGGCGTAGCCTGCAGATCCATCTGCTGTTGGCGAGTCAGCGGTTGGAGGAGGGCAGGCTACGCGGTCTGGAGTCGCACCTGTCGTACCGGATCGCACTGCGGACGTTCTCGGCAACGGAGTCACGTCAACTCATCGGGTCGACCGCGGCATACGAACTGCCTTCGACTCCGGGGTCGGCGATCCTGAGTTCCATCGGCCAGGTTCGCTTCCAGGCTGCGTATGTCTCTGGCCCGGAGGCGCCACTGGATTCCCGCGTGGTACGTGAGCTGGGCGTGGAACCGGAGTCGGCGGGCACCACCATGGACCTGGTGATCGACCGCCTCGCGGGGCCGAACCGGATGCCGATCTGGTTGGAACCTCTGCCCGAGTTACTGCCGGCCAGCGCAGTGATGGGTGATCCTGCCACATCCGACACCGCCTTGACGGTACGGCTGGGGCTGGAGGACCTTCCGTTCGACGGCGTGCAGCGTCCGTTCGTCCTGGATCTGCGGCGTCGTCACTGGGCGGTGGTGGGGCAGCCGGGAACAGGGAAGACGACGCTGGTGCGGTCGCTCGTCCTGGGACTGGCTCTGAGTTCGCCGGGTGTGGGGATCTACGTGGTGGACCCTGCCGGTTCCCTGCACGACCTTGAGAGACTTCCGCAGGTGGCGGCGGTGGTCGGCACTGAGCTTCTGCCCCGATTGCTTGATGAACTGGAGCAGGACGGACCTGACGAGACCGTGGGGCGCAGGGTGTTGGTCGTCGACGGTATCGACGCGGTCGGCGAAGAAGACCGGAGGCTCGCCGCGCTCGTCGCCGGAGGTATGGAACGTGGCGTCCATGTGGTGGTGACGTCATTACGGTGGACATTTCGCCCCGGCCTGCGTGACCTGCTCACCGGCGCGGTGGAGTTGCGGCTCACCCCGTCGGAGTCGGTGTTCCGTGACGCTCAGCGCACTCTGCCGGATCACCCGGGACGCGGCGTGTCACCGGACGGTAAACACCTGCAGGTCGCCTACTCCGACGCCCAGGATGTCGAGCACGTCCGCAAGGTCAGCGCGTCCCGCGGTGAGCGGCCCAGGACGATGCGGGTGCTGCCCGAGGTGGTCGGTGTCGGGGAGCTGGAGGAGATTGCCGGGGCAGGCATCCCTGTCGGTGTCGGTGGCCCGCGGTTGTCCACGGTGAGCTGGGATCTCGACACATTCCCCCACCTGACCGTCGTGGGGCAGTCCAGAGCAGGCGGGACGACGACGCTGCACACTGTCGCACAGGCCGCGGCGGGGAGGGAGGAGACGGAGGTGCTGTCCACCGACATCCGTCGAGGTCTCCTCGGCGCGCCGGGCTATCGCCCCACTGCAGCGTTCACCACGGTTCTGAACAGCTGGATTGAGGAACTCACTGCGCGCATTCCCGGTGAGGAGGTGGAGCTGACCCCGGCGAGCCTGCGGGAGCGGTCGTGGTGGAGCGGTACCGAGCGCGTCATTGTCGTGGATGACCTGGACCAGTCTGCCGACCTGGCATCCGTTGTGGACCAGCTGGTTCCGCTGCTCCCGCATGCAGCAGACATCGGGCTGCATCTGGTGACGGCCCGTCGCAGTGCGCTGGTGGGACGCACCGCCTACACCGCGCTGATGCAGGGTACCCGGGATCTCACGGCGTGGGTGCTCCTGTCGGCGCCCAGGGAGGACGGCCCGGTTGCCGGCCACGTACTGTCGCCGCGCCCACCGGGAAGGGGCATGCTTGTCCAAGAGACGGCCGAGGAGATCCAGGTGGCGACTGTCAGCCGGGCCGACGGGACCGACGGGGCCGAGACTGCTGAGGCTGTGGATGCGGTGGAGGTGGGGAGATGAGTACCAGCATCGTGGCGACGGCGGTGGCACTCACGGAATCGGGGATCCTGGTCAACGGCTTGTGCGTCACTGACCTGCTGAGCGGTTACGAGGTCCGGTGCGCAGACTCGGAAACTGATGGAGACATCGACGGAAGCGCTGGTGCTCCGGTGTTCCGTGGTTCCGGTGTGCCTGTGCGTCGGCTGGAGGCAGTCCGGGAACTGGTGGAGGAGGTTCTTCAGGCCCGGGCCGATGACCCCGAGCTCACCAGTGCGAATCCGCTCGTGCCACGTACGGTGTTTCCCTGGGGCATCGGCGCAGACACGACGGATATCCTTGTCGCCGGCCCGGACAAAGACGCCACCGCCGCCTACCTGTGCATGACGGGTGTGCGGGCGAGGACAGTGGACGTCAGCCGGGCGCTGCGACTGGCCGGCGACCTGGCCGAGGCACGGGCGGAAGTCGCCGCGACGGCGTCGCCGGATGACGAGCCTGACCGGGACGAGGACATGCCGCACATCATCGTCGATGGAGACAGGGGTGGCGGAACGCTGTCGCGCCGGGTGCGGGTCCTGGCTGCCGTCTCTGTGACACTGGTGTGTCTTGTCGCGGGGGTCGTCGCTTTACGGTCGACCGGGGCAGGGCAGGCCTCGGGGACGGCCACCGGCATACAGCTGGAGGAGGGGGAAGAGAGTCCGGAGGAGAAGCCGGATCAAGGTGACTCGGGATGGCGCGAGTTGAGCGCGGGTGACTCTCCGGCAGGAGAGGGGGCAGGGGACCCCGTCGCGGCAGTGACGGTTGATGTCGCGGGTTGGCGGATGACCGAGAGCACGTCCGACAGTGAGATCTGGACATCCGGGGACGCGGGGATGCGTGTGCTCGTTGCCGCCCGCCCGACACCGGTGGGGACGCAGGGAGAACTGGATGCGGCAATGCTCGGTGCCCTCGACGGACTCGACGGTAACGGTGACATCGCGGTGACGAACCGCTCCCCGGTCGCCTACGAGGAGTATTTCCCCGATTCGACGACGTCCTGGCAGGTCCGACTGGTGGACGGCCATCAGGTGTCGGTCGGATGCCAGTACCGGGAGGTTTCCGATGAGCGGCGGGAGACCTGTGAACGGTTCAACGCTACTGCCCGAGTGACCGCAGCGGCTGGTTGATCCGGTTGAAGCGGGTGAGTTGGGTGACATGCTCCGGTCCGAGTTCATCGAGACTGGTGACCTGTAGCAGCTTCATGGTGCGTTCGATCTGGGAACGCAGGATGCTGATCGTCCGGTCGACACCGTCGCGTCCGCCGGCCATGAGGCCGTAGAGGTAGGCACGGCCTATGAGGGTGAAGTCCGCGCCCAGCGCGATCGCCGCCACGATGTCGGCACCGTTCATGATGCCGGTGTCGATGATGATCTCCACGTCGTCACCGACGGCACGGCGGACCTCGGGCAACAGGTGGAAGGGGACCGGGGCGCGGTCGAGTTGGCGTCCGCCGTGGTTGGACAGGGTGAGGGAGTCGACGCCGAGGTCGACGAGGGTCCGGGCGTCCTCCACGTTCTGGACGCCCTTGACCGAGATCGTGCCGGGCCACATCTCGCGGATGACCTCAAGGTCCGTGAAGTTGATGGTGGGGTCCATAGCGGAGTCGAGGAGTTCGCCGACGGTGCCCCCGGTGGAGGACAAGGACGCGAACTCCAGTGGCGGGGTGGTCAGGAAGTCGTACCACCACCATGGGCGCGGGATGGCGTCCAGGATCGTTTTCGCGGTGAGCTGCGGGGGGATGGAGAAGCCGTGGCGGGTATCGCGCATGCGGTTGCCGGCGACGGGGGCGTCGACGGTGAAGAACAGGGTGTCGAAACCCGCTTTCGCCGCGCGTTCGACCAGCCCGTAGGAGATGTCGCGGTCCTTCATCACGTAGAGCTGGAACCAGTTCCGGCCGTGCGGGTTGCTGGCTTTGACGACTTCGATGGAGGTGGTCCCCAGGGTTGAAAGACTGAACGGGATACCGGCGGCTGCGGCGGCGCCGGCACCGGCGACCTCGCCCTCGGTCTGCATCAGGCGGGTGAAACCGGTGGGCGCGATGCCGAAGGGGAGGGCGGATGTTCCACCGTGGATACTGGCGGTGGTGTCGATCTGTGAGGCGTCCTTGAGGATCGACGGGTGGAACTCGATGTCCTCGAAAGCTTGGCGGGCCCGGGCGATGGAGATCTCCTCCTCGGCGGCGCCGTCGGTGTAGTCGAAGGCTGAGGCCGGGGTACGGCGTTTGGCGATCTTACGCAGGTCGTAGATGGTGAGTGCGGAATCCAGACGACGCTTCCTGGCGTTGAACTCGGGTTTCTTGAACTGCATGAGGTCGAGGATCTCGGAGGGGTTGGGGAGTTGGCGCTTGACCATGGTCGCTTCCTTATTGTTGTCGGGGACTGTCATCTTTTTCCTGTGGTCAGACCACAGGTGTCTGTTGCCGAGGGTACGCGTCACGGCAGCATCCACTGCAGCACGGTGGCCTGGAGACCGTTGATCACGCAGATGGCCACCAGCATGCCGATGCTCCACCACATCACTTTCCGCAGGATCTCCGATTCGCGTCCGGCGAGGCCCACGGCGGTGGCGACGATGGTGAGGTTCTGCGGGCTGACGAGTTTGCCGACGACCCCACCGGAGGTATTGGATGCCACCATGAGTGCGGGGTCAAGGTCGGCCTGGGTGGCGGCCGTCTGCTGAAGGGTGGCGAACAAAGCGTTGGCGCTGGTGTCGGATCCGGTGACGGCGGTGCCGAGCCAGCCGAGAATCGGGGCGAAGAAGGCGAACGACGCTCCGGCGCCGGCGATCCAGTGGCCGATGGTGATCGTCTGGCCGGACTGGTTCATCACGTACGCCAACGACAGGACGGCGGCGACCGTGAGAATCGAGAAACGCATCTTGACCAGGTTCTCCCAGTAGGCCCGGACTGCCACGGCCGGGGAGACCCGGTACACCGCGGCAACGATCACGCCGGTGATCAGGAGCAGGGTTCCCGGGGACGACAGCCAGGGGAAGCCGTAGACGGTGGCGGTCGAGATGGCCCCCTCGGCGGTCAGGATGTTGCCGTCGAGACCCGGCCAGGCGAGCGAGAGGTCGGTGGAGGCGAGGAAGTCCTTGGCCGGGTCCCACAGTTTGGCGACGGAGAAGACGACGATGACCAGGAGGTACGGGAACAGTGCCATGAGGGTACGCCTGGTCGTCAGCTCACCTGTGGTGGTCTCGGTGCCGCTGGTTGCGCTGGTCACGTCCTGTACATCACCGCTCGCCTCTTCCTGGCGTCGTTCGGTGAGTAGTCGTTGCCGAGCCTCGGCAGTTCCGTCGGGACGCCAGAATCGCAGCATGATGACGGCGACGGCGAGCCCAGAGAGTGCCGAGATGATGTCGGTCAGTTCGACGGAGATGTAGTTCGCTGCCACGAACTGCACCACGGCGAAGACGGCACCTATGGTCAGCGCGATCGGCCAACACTGTTTCAGGCCCTTTCGGCCATCGACGAGGAGGCAGAGGAAAAGTGGGACCACCAGGGCGATGAACGGCGTCTGTCGACCGACGATGCTGCCGATGTGTTCGTAGTCGATGCCGGTCAGGGCGCCGGCGGTGATGATGGGGGTTGCGATGGCACCGAAGGCCACTGGTGCGGTGTTGGCGACCAGGACGGCGACAGCGGCACGCATCCGGGCGAAACCGACAGCGAGCAGCATCACACCGGTGATGGCCAGCGGAGCGCCGAAGCCGGCGAGGGCCTCAAGCATGCCACCGAAGCAGAAGGCGATGAGGATCGCCTGGATTCGAGGGTCGTCGGAGATCCGGTCGATCACGGCCCGCAGGTCAAGGAAGCGTCCCGAGCGGACGGTGAGTTCGTAGAACCAGATTGCGGAGACGACGATCCACATAATCGGGAACAGGCCGAAGACGGCGCCCTGTGTCGCGGAGAGTCCGGCCAGGTCGGCAGGCATGCCGTACACGCCCACGGCGATGACGAGGGAGACAGCGAGGGCGCCCAGACCTGCCCAATGGGCTCGCCACCGTAGGACGCCGAGCGTGACGAATACCGTGATGAGGGGGAGGAGGGCGACCAGTGACGACAGGAACAGATTGTCTGCGACCGGTGCGAGATCGGGGAGGTAGGTGGAACTCATGATGTCCTCGTGGATGGTGTGGGGACGTGGGGTGTACGCCACGTGGTCGTGATGCTGACCACATCAGTGGTCAGACCACAGCGTAGATCACGTCAAGTTTTGCGGTCAAGACATTTTCCTGTTCTCTCCGCAGTCGGGGGGACATGGTAGAAAAAGACCATGACTGACGAACCTGCCTGGACACCGGTCCCCCGCATCCGGACTCACCAGATGGTCGTCGACGCCATCGAGAACCAGATCCTCTCCGGTGCGCTCCATGTCGGTGACCTTCTTCCGGCGGAGCGGACCCTCTCGGAACAGCTACAGGTCAGCAGGGCGGCCGTCCGTGAGGCAATCAGGGTTCTCGAAGGGCAGGGGGTGCTGGAGTCCAACGTCGGTTCCGGCCACAAGGCGGGGACATTCATCGCGGCGATGCCTTCAGAGGCGCTGTCCAGGTTCCTTCGACTGCATGTCGCACTGTCCAACTTCGGACTGGCGGAGGTGGTGCAGACGCGCACCATCCTGGAGGTCGAGAGTGCACGTCTTGCTGCCACGGAGCAGGATGCTGATGCTCTGGACGGCATGCGGACGGCGATCGGTGACATGGACCGACACGGGGTCTCGCGTGAGGAGTTCAATGACGCTGACACCCGGTTCCACATTGCGCTCGCACACGGGGCAGGCAACCGGCTGTTCGCCGATATGACCCAGGCGATCCGGGAGTCCCTGCGGTTGCCGATCCTGAAGGGATTCCGGGACCAGGAGAACTGGGAGTCGGTGGCGGACACCTTGCGCGAACAACATAAAGCGATCCTTACGGCTGTGGAGCGTGGTGACGCTGAGGGTGCTGGAGCGCTGATGGCCGAGCACATCTCGACGGCGTACCACTCACTGTTGGAGTAACTGCGCGGTGATGTCGGGGAGGTTCGGTGGGGTGGGGAACCTTTCCGGCGCCCGGTGAGTCTCTCTACGGTGACGTCTCCGGCATAGGCCCCGGGGAGCGGCATACAGAGTCAAGAGACTACGACAGGGGAGGGACCCATGAGCTTCAGAACAACAACCGAGGTCATGCAGGCCACGGCAGGCAAAGTCGACACGGTCAATGACCAGGTGCAGTCCGAGCTGACCCGACTACAGGGCACCGTCGACGGTGTGGCAGGGGCGTGGAAAGGGGACGCCCAGGTCGCATTCGCCAATCTCATGATCCGGTGGCACGAGTCTGCGCGTGAGCTACGACAGGCACTCGACGGGATCTCGGAGAATATCCGCAGTAACGCCCGGGCTTTCCAACAGGTCGAGGACGACAACATCGCGGCATTCCGCTGACCACCCCACCACCGTCGACACACTTCTGAAGGAATGACACCGTGATCCAGTACGACTTCGGCCACATCGCCCAGGCGTCCGCCGACATCCACGCCACCAACCGCAACATCAACGGCATGCTCGACCAACTCAAGGGAGACATCGCCCCGATGGTGGCGGAATGGGAGGGGGAGAGCGCCTCGGCATACCAGACGGCACAGAAGCGGTGGGACGCTGCTGCCGAGGAACTCAACCAGGTGTTGCAGACCATCGCCAGAGCCGTGGACAACGCCAATTCCCGTATGAGCCAGATCAACACCAGCGCAGCGAACAGCTGGGCCTGACACGGGGCCGTCCGGCCTGCGTCGTGCGTGTGCCGTCGCCGTTCCCTCCGGGGGAGGGCGGCGGCATCGTTGTCGGTTGACTTGGTTCAGGAGATGCACATCCGGTAATCTCCATCAGGTTGCGATTATCCATGCCCGTGTCACGGCGCATCGATGGTCGGCCCGCAGGTCCCCACCGGCCGCTGCGGGCACCTCTCCCGGGGTTTCCCGGGATCGAGGGGTCTTCCGGCTGGCAGTTCCATGAAGACCAAGGAGTCATACATGACTACTTTCCACCCGAAGAGCGGTGACCTGACCCGTAAGTGGTACGTCATCGACGCCAATGACGTGGTCCTGGGTCGTCTCGCCACCCACGCGGCAGACCTGCTGCGCGGCAAGGGCAAGCCGATCTACGCCCCCAACGTCGACTGTGGTGACAACGTCATCATCATCAACGCGGACAAGGTTCACATCTCGTCCAACAAGCGGGACCGTGAGTTCCGTTACCGCCACTCCGGTTACCCGGGCGGCCTCAAGACGATGTCCCTGGGTCGCTCCATGGAGCTGCACCCGGAGCGCGTCGTCGCCGACGCCATCGTCGGCATGATGCCGCACAACAGGCTCAACCGCGAGTCCGCCAAGAAGCTCCGCGTCTTCGCCGGCTCCGAGCACCCCTTTGCGGCTCAGAAGCCCGAGTCCTACGAGATCAAGAAGGTGGAACAGTGACCGATAACGAGAACTACGAGGCCGAGTCCGTGGACGAAGAGGTCTTGGCTGCCACCGACGCCGTGAACGAGGAGTTCGTGGCCAGCATCGGTGACTCCATCGCCGAGGTGTCCGAGGAAGCGGAGGGTGACGACTTCGTCGCCGCCCCCACCGTCTTCGACGGCCCGATCCAGACCGTCGGTCGCCGTAAGGAAGCCGTCGTCCGTATCCGCATGGTGCAGGGCTCCGGCCAGTTCACCTGCAACGGTCGCACCCTGGAGGAGTACTTCCCCAACAAGCTGCACCAGCAGCTGATCAAGGCTCCGCTCGTCCTGCTCGAGCGCGAGAACCAGTTCGACTTCCAGGTCAACCTCAAGGGCGGTGGCCCGTCCGGTCAGGCCGGTGCGATGCGTCTCGCCATCTCCCGGGCCCTGAACAAGTACAACCCGGAGGAGCGTTCCGAGCTGAAGAAGGCTGGCTTCCTCACCCGTGACGCCCGTGCCGTGGAGCGCAAGAAGGCTGGTCTGCACAAGGCCCGTCGCGCACCGCAGTACTCCAAGCGCTGACTCATACGAGCCTTCGCTCGACTGCCGTGCGGCCTCGCAGCCGCACACGACAACGCCGCCCCGTCCCGCACTCTGTGTGGGCGGGGCGGCGTTGCCTGTCGTTTGGGGGAGTTGGGGGCATGACGGTCTAGACTGGCACTCCATGAGCAGACTTTTCGGTACGGACGGGGTTAGGGGCCTCGCCAACAGGTCGCTGACGGCACCACTGGCACTGCGGCTGGGGGCGGCTGCCGCGCGTGTCCTCACGACGACGGGCCAGGGATCGCAGCGTCGACCCACGGCGGTCATCGGTCGTGACCCGCGGGTGTCGGGTGAGATGCTGGCAGGCGCTCTGTCCGCTGGAATGGCGTCTCAGGGCGTGGACGTGCTGAATGTCGGTGTTCTTCCGACACCGGCGGTCGCGTTCCTCACCGATGACTACGGGGCGGACATGGGCGTGATGATCTCCGCATCACACAATCCGATGCCCGACAACGGCATCAAATTCTTCGCTGCGGGTGGGCGAAAACTCGATGACTCCGTGGAAGACGAGATCGAGTCGGCGATGCTCGAACTGGAGGAACGTGGTCCCACCGGAGCTGCGATCGGCCGGGTCATCGAGGAGTCCGGGGACGCTCTGGAACGGTACCTGTTCCATCTGCAGGATGCCGCGCCACGGCCGTTGGACGGCATCCGGGTGGTTGTCGACTGCGCCAATGGCGCCGCAAGCCTCGCTGCTCCCATGGCCTACGAGGCCGCTGGCGCGGAGGTGGTGGCGATCCACAACTCTCCGAACTCCTTCAACATCAACGACAACTGCGGATCGACCCATATCGAGGTCATTCAGCAGGCCGTCCTCGACCATCATGCGGACCTGGGACTGTCCCATGACGGCGACGCGGACCGGTGCCTCGCGGTGGACTCCGAAGGCCGGGTGATTGACGGTGACCAGATCATGGCCATCCTCGCGGTGGACATGAAGGAGTCGGGGGAGTTGCGGAAGAACACTCTCGTGGCAACGGTGATGTCCAACCTCGGTTTGACCCTGGCGATGAAAGAGCACGACATCACACTGCGCCGCACCAAGGTCGGTGACCGGTATGTGCTGGCGGACCTCATGGCCAATGATTTTTCGCTGGGAGGGGAACAGTCCGGCCATATCGTGATTCCGTCGCATGCGACGACAGGCGACGGTACGCTCACCGGACTGAGGCTGATGGCGAGGATGGCGGACACCGGACAGTCGCTGCGTGAACTGGCCGACGTGATGACGGTGCTCCCCCAGACCCTCGTCAATGTGCCGGTCGAAGAGAAGGAGCGTATTCACACCTCCGAGGTTGTCCGTCAGGCTATCGAGGAGGCTGAGGCCGAACTCGGTGACACCGGTCGTGTGCTGCTGCGCCCCAGCGGTACTGAGCAGGTCTACCGGGTGATGGTGGAGGCTCCAACGTCCGCGGAGGCCAAACGGGTCGCAGGACGGCTCGCGGCGATCGTCGTCGCCGAAGGGTAGGGGCAGCCGCGCCTGGTTCCCCGGGGGAGGGAACCTTTCGGCACTCCAGTGAGTCTCTCTTGTCACGGGCCAACGAATGGGTCGTTGGCTGGTGGCCCACGTGACGGCTACGGCTGTGCTGTGTCACCGGAGAGATGAAGGGGGTGTGCCCGTGGCACCGGATAACAGCAGCCTCGGGGTGGACGTCGCCGCTGCACAGTCGGCATTGTCAGAGGCGTTCACCGCCGTGGAGGGGCGGCAGGAGAAGATCCAGGCCGATGCCCCGCGACGGGTGGCAGAGAGTTACGGGCGTGGTCTCGGCGAACAGGCAGCTCGGCTGGTGGAGCTGCGTCGGCGCGCACATGAGGTGCGGCTGGCACACATCGACCGGTTGCGCCGCGGGCTGGAGAATGCGGCCGGTACGTTGACCGCGGTCTCGGACACGGAGGAAGAGTCGCAGCGCGCACTGAGCGCGGGGGAGGGGCGGTGATGTCGGTACAAGGTGATCAAGCGAGGCTCATTGCCTCAGTGAGCAAGCTCGACCAGGCGGGCAGCACGGTGACCAGGGCTCTTCCCGCCGCCGTGCCCTGGATCATCACCGGAGTCACTACGCTGGTGGAGTTTGCCGACGGCATGTCGCTTGGGGGTGGTGACGACAGCAACGGGGACGGCAAGGAATCGAAAGAGTCATCCGGTGGAGAACCCGGGAAGGGAGGCGGGAAGAAAGGCTTTGTCGGTGAGGTGTTGTCGACATTGAGGGACTACGTGGTCGGAATCAGCGGAGGCGTGCTGGCCAACAAATTGGGAGTCGGCAGCGATGACCACGAAGAGCATGAGGAGACCGTGGATCATGCGGATGCGGCGCTGCTGAGCTGTGACCGCGTCTTGGAATCCATCCAGTCCCTGTGCACCGGGGAAGTCGAATCATGCGTGGACGGTGCCGTTGCTACGGCAATGGGGCTGTACCGAGCGTCGAAGGCTCTGCAACCCACCGACCCGGTCGCGGCGCAGACCATGCTCGAGACGGCTGCGCAGCTTCTCTGCTCTGCCGCAGACGGCGTCGGAAGCATAGTGGAGGGACGAAACACGCAGATGGGTGAATGTATGGAACTCACTATCGCCGAGTGTCTCCCGGCGGCCGAGGAGGGGCAGTGCCGTACCCCGTTGGCCGCGGATCCGGCACCGGGAGCTGTGGCGTCCGACTGTGACGTCGCACCCGTACCACAGGACGTGGCTGCGGTTGGGGCCTCGTCCGTGGCGTCGGTGGAATCCTGTCCTCCACTGTCCGGACAACTGCCCACGACGGGGACTACGTCAGGTGTTGCCGCGACTGCCGCGACCGCCGTCGCATCCGCAGGACTGGGCTCCTCGGTGACACCATCGCTGTCCTTGCCCTGTCCCCCTGTGGTGAATACGCCTGATCTCGTCGGGGAAATCAGTGGCTGGGTCAAAGGGGCAGTCGAGGGTGCAGTGAACGTCGCTGTAGAGAACTCCGGGTCGCTGATCGACGTAGGCGATATCGCCGTGAACCTGTGCCCGCCCGAGACGCCTGTGGAGGAAGGTGGCAGCGACTGCGCCGACCAGCGCGTCGAGCCGGAACCATGTCTGCCGGAACCCGCTGAGCCGGAGCCGTGCGAGCCGGAGCCATGTGAACCGGAGGAACAGGATGAGCCCGATGCCCCGGCTCCGTCGACCGTTGACCCCGAGAAAGGGTTCGACAAGAGTACGTACGTGCCGGAAACAGCCACCGCGGGAGGCGGGGCGGACCAACCTGCATCCCCTGTCGAGGCAGATTTTCCGCCGGCGGTGGATCCTGCTGCCGTGGATGACTCGTTGGAATCTCCACACGCCCCCGATGGTCCCGACACCCCGGATCCTCCGGAGAACGCCTCTGCCTACGACGGGTGGACACCGGACGTATGGCTGACAGGTGAAAAATCCGGCGATGCACCGTCGGTGGCAAGGAGCGGACAGTGGTGAACACCAGAAGTCCCATAGAGGCTGCGTTGGACACCTACGTCCAGGTTGTCGGCACTGCGACGGAGAAGTTCCAGAGACAGATGGATGAAGCGACCCGCCTGCTGAAGGAGGCCGGGGTGGCGGAACCCACCGAGCCCGGTGAGCCCCGTCCGGAGACAGGCCGCGGCGGCACCGAACGCACGCCGGGGCGCCGAAGCCCCGGTATCTTCGACTGACCGGCAGCGATCAGGCCCGGAGTGCCTCATTCACGGCGTCGAGCGGATCAGCGAATTCCGGCAGATTCTCGAACAGGTCGCCCCGGTTCTTGACCTCGGAATTCTTGATCTTCGCCTCGGGGTCCCGGAAGCCTGCATAGTGCTTGTCGTCCTCTGCAAGGATAAACCCGGTCGACAGAGAACGGATGAAATCCTGCGCAGCGAACTCGAACCCGCTGTTCGTCGTCAGGAACTTACGGGTCAACTTCTCGTGGAACCCGGAGGCCGATGCCTTGGTGATCCTGCGGAACACCACGGGGCCTCCCCACAGCGCAGCGACGCGCTCCGGCTCACCGGCCTCGATACCCAACGTGCGTCCCGGAGCAAGAACCAGGCCGGGGGCCTGGACATGCCGAGCAGCCTGGTAGCAACTCGGCGAGGTGTCTGACGGGTGGATAGCGATCACGCCGGCGACCGTCGGCCGGTCACGGTAGTGCTTCTTGGCAGGTTCGGCAGGAGCCCGTCCCGTCGCGGCCAGAACGGCGGCTCCGGCGCCCATGCCGTGCCCGGCGAAGAACAGCTTGTTCGGGTCCACCGTAATGTTTCCGACTCCCAGCCGGACCCCGGAGAGGATCTGCATGCAGGACTCCAGGTCCGAGGCGAAACCACGGTGATTCGGCAAGATGCCCCGCTCCGTGTCCGGTGCAGCCACGGCGATACCCCAACTGGCCAGGTGGCGCAGAGTGGCATGATAGCCGTCCACGCCGACCCGCCAGTCGTGGCCGAATGCCACGCCGGCGATCGCCTTGCCTTCAGCAGGCGTGTAGATACGGCCGGGGATTCCGGCGAAGTCGAGTTCGCCGACCAGGACCCTGTGCGGGCCCCGCTTCTCCAACCGGGGGACCAGGTTCTTCACGTTGTCTGCCACGGATCTCAGCCTAGTAGATAGAACCGTGCCGCGGGGCGGGGGTCTTCGCAGCACGTGCCGCGCGGTGACCCGGGGGCCGCGCCGCAGCCATCTCACGACGGGGAACACACACAGGGAAGTCATTGCGCGGATCATGGTCAGGGGTGCCTAGCGGGACGCGCTTCACGGGCGGAAAAGCAGACCAGTATTGTTGTCGAGTATGTGTGGCATCGTTGGATACATCGGAAGCGCCCGGAGCTCCGCCAAGGCACTTGACATCGGCCTGGAGGCCCTGGCCAGGATGGAGTACCGGGGGTACGACTCCGCCGGCATCGCTGTCATCTCGGACGGTGACATCGAGGTCGAGAAAAAGGCAGGGAAGCTGGCGAACCTGCAGCAGCAGATCGCGGAAACAGGTCGCGACAGATTCAACGGGAAAGCCTGTATCGGCCACACCCGGTGGGCCACGCACGGGCGTCCCAATGACGTCAATGCGCACCCGCACGTCTCCTTCGACGGCAAAGCCGTGATCGTGCACAACGGCATCATCGAGAACTTCGCCCCCCTGCGCGCCGAGATCGAGGCGGCAGGCGTCGAACTGACCAGCGAGACCGACTCCGAGGTCGCCGCCCACCTGCTCGCCCTGGCATACGCCGCTGGGCCGACGGCGGGTGACCTGGAGGCGTCCGCGCTGTCGGTGCTGCGTCGCCTGGAAGGTGCGTTCACCGTCCTGTTCGCCCATGCGGACGAGCCCGGGAAGATCGTCGCCGGACGCCGCTCCACCCCGCTGATTGTGGGTGTCGGCGAGGACGGCATGTTCCTCGGCTCCGATGTCGCAGGATTCATCGCACACACCCGCGAAGCGGTCGAACTCGACGAGAACAACGCTGTCGTCATCACCGCGGACGGGTACCGCGTCATGGACTTCGACGGAACCCCGACCGAAGGGCGCCCCTTCACCATTGACTGGGATCTCGCGGCCGCAGAGAAGGGGGGCTTCGATTCCTTCATGATGAAGGAGATCTTCGAGCAGCCCGCCGCAGTGCGGGATACGCTGGCAGGTCACTACGTCGACGGACGGGTCGTACTCGACGAACAGCGACTGTCCGATGATGATCTGCGGCAGGTCGAGAAGGTCTTCGTGGTGGCTTGTGGTTCTGCCTACCACTCCGGCCTGTTGGCGAAGTACGCCATCGAGCACTGGGTGCGACTGCCTGTGGAGATCGAGGTCGCCAGCGAATTCCGTTACCGTGATCCGGTCCTTGACCGACAGACGCTCGTGGTGGCAGTCTCGCAGTCCGGTGAGACCGCAGACACCCTGGAAGCGGTCCGGCACGCCAAGAAACAGGGTGCCCGGGTACTGGCGGTCTGCAACACCAACGGTTCGCAGATTCCGCGCGAGGCCGATGCTGTGCTCTACACCCATGCAGGCCCCGAGATCGGTGTCGCCTCCACCAAGGCATTCCTGGCACAGGTCGCGGCAAACTACATCGTGGGCCTGGCGCTGGCCCAGGCCCGGGGGACAAAGTTCTCCGACGAGATCGAGACGACCTACCGCCAGCTCGAGGAGATCCCGGGCAAGATCGAGAAGGTCCTGGAACTCAAAGACACGGTTCTGGAACTGGCGGCGGAGCTCGGCCCGATCCCGACCATGCTGTTCCTCGGCCGTCATGTCGGCTACCCGGTGGCTCTCGAAGGAGCCCTGAAGCTTAAGGAACTGGCCTACATCCATGCTGAGGGGTTCCCCGCCGGTGAGCTCAAGCACGGTCCGATCGCCCTGATCGAGGACGATCTGCCGGTGGTTGTGGTCGTGCCGTCCCCGCAGGGCAGGGAGATCCTGCACTCGAAGATTGTCACCAACATCCAGGAGATCCGCGCCCGCGGTGCCCGGACCATCGTCATCGCCGAGGAGGGCGATGAGGCGGTGCGACCGTTCGCCAATGATCTGCTGGAGATCCCGCAGTGCCCGACCCTGCTGCAGCCGCTTCTCTCCACCGTGCCGTTGCAGTTCCTGTCGGCCGAGATCGCCCGCCAGTGCGGTAACACCGACATCGACAAGCCGCGGAACCTGGCCAAGTCCGTGACTGTGGAGTAGGCACGGGGAGCAGCGGTGATGAGTGAACGATCCGGCCGCGACCTCTGCGACCACCACGACCCTCGCGACCACGCCCTCGCCGAGCTCGTCGTTGATCTCGGCGCCATCGACCACAATGTGCGGACCCTGGTCCGTATCGCCGCACCCGCAGGTGTGATGGCGATCGTCAAGGCTGACGGGTACAACCATGGCATGGTCGACGTCGCCCGGACGGCACTCGACGCAGGGGCCGTCGCCCTCGGGGTTGCGACGCTCGGCGAGGCGCTGGCGTTGCGGGACGCCGGGGTGACGGCACCTGTGACCGCGTGGATGTGGCTGCCGGATCCTGACCAGGAGGACATCGCCGCGGCGTGCACTGCCGGCGTCACCCTGGGTGTGCCGTCGGTCGAGCATCTGCATGCTGCCGTCGCGGCGTCACGGTCAGCGGTGGCCGGGGGTTCGTCGCCGCTGACGGTCGGACTGATGGCAGACACCGGCCTGTCCCGGTCCGGCATTGAGGCGGCACGGTGGGACGAGGCGGTGTCCCTGGCAGTGGCGGCGGTCCGCGACGGTGTCCTCACGGTCTCCGGCGTACTGTCACATCTCGCGAGCGCGGATGACCCCGCCTCGCCGGTGACCGACCTGCAGGCGCGACGGTTTGTCGCGGCCGTCGAGACCTGCCGTGCGATGGGCCTCGACGTACCGGTGAATCACATCGCCAATACTCCGGCAACGTTGTCACGTCCTGATCTACGCCACGAGATGGTGCGGCCCGGGGTCAGCGTGTACGGCGTGTACGCCGTCGACCCGACCGTGATTCCGGTGGGGGAGAGTGGGCCGGTCCGGTTACGTGAGGCGATGACGGTCAGGGCACGCGTTGTGACCACCCGGGTCGTTCCTGCTGGGGAAGGTGTCAGTTACGGACACCTCTGGCGTGCCGAGCGGGACACCCGTACCGCCGTCGTGGCGATCGGTTATGCCGACGGCGTGCCGAGGAACATGTCGGGACGGTTCGGGGTGACCGTCAACGGTGTGTGGTTCCCGCAGATCGGACGGGTGTGCATGGATCAGATCGTCATCGACCTGGGAGCAGCCGGCGAGGACGGCCCCGGGGCATCGGTGCGGCCCGGTGACTGGGCCGTGATCTTCGGTACCGGGGGACGCTCCGTCGAGGAGATCGCCACCGCTGCCGGCACCATCGCCTACGAGGTACTTACCCTGCCCCGTGGGAGGGTGCGCCGCCGCGTCCTGCCCACCACTCCTGCTGCCGACGAGGGCCCTTTCACCGGGGTATTCGACGCAGCATCGGGCACCGTGGAGGTCAGCTCCGCCGAGTCGATGCGCGCGCTCGGGCGGGAGCTCGGCAGGCAGCTCCGGGCCGGGGACGTCGTGGTGCTCACCGGTGCGCTCGGGGCGGGGAAGACAACCGTCACACAGGGCATCGCCACCGGCCTGGGGGTGAAGGGTCGGGTCCAGTCGCCGACGTTCACGATCATCCGGGAACACCGGCCCGGGACCGACGGGACGGGACGCCCCGGGATGTTGCACATGGATGCCTACCGGTTGCTCGGCGAGGGTGCCCATGGCAGCGGGCCTGACAGCGGCCCGACGCGCGGTGCGGTGCTCGACGCCCTGGAGTCCCTGGACATCGATGCCGACCTGGAGGACCGTGTACTCGTCGCAGAATGGGGTCGCGGGGTGGTGGAGTCGCTGGCGCCGGCGCGGTGGATCGACATCGAGATCGACCGGTCCGGAGGCGACGGTTCTGACGGTGACTCTGACGGTGACTCTGATGTCGGCTACGAGGACGAGTCACCTCGCCAATTTCATTGGCGCTGGTCACAGGGGTAGCACTTCTGAATCCCCCCGATAATATCCCCCATAAGCAGGATTGATTGGCGAGAATCTGCATGTGGTGCCAAAATGGATGTCGGATCACCGTGAGGGGTGTATCCAGAGGCCCCGTCGCAATTGGAGAGTGCGACGGGGCTTCGCCTATTCCGTACCGGACCACCGGGGTAGGATCGCATCCCATGCATGTTCTCTCGGTCGACACCTCCACCTCGTACGTCGTCGCAGGAGTGGTGGACTGTCCCGTCGACTCCACGGTCGGTTCTGAATCACGGCCACGCCTGCTTGCCGAGCGGGTGGAGCTCAATCCCCGGGGGCATATGGAGGTGCTCACGCCGAACATCCTCGCATCACTCGAGGAAGCCGGAATCACGCCCGAGGACCTGGATGCGGTCGTCGTGGGTGTCGGTCCCGGGCCGTTCACCGGACTGCGCGTCGGGATGGCGACCGCTGCGGCCTTCGGTGACGCCCTCGGCATTCCGGTTCACGGCGTCCCGGGCCATCTTGCGACCGCCACCACAGTCGGCTCGCGTCGTCTGGTTGTCAGTGACGCGCGACGGCGTGAGTGGTACTGGAGCCTTGTCGACGGTGCCACCGGGTCGGTGCTCGACGGCCCGTCGGTCGCCGCGCCGGACGACGTCATCGCGGCGGTTCCGGAGGCAGAGGTTCTGGCCTCCCGGGAGGTCGCCGAGCGTGCCGACGCAGTGGCGGGGTGGACGGTGACGGACGCTGACGCACGTCCCACGCCGGTCGGTCTCGTTACCGCGGCGGTGCAGATCCTCGGGGGGGCCGAGGGACTGCGGCATCCTGCAGCGCCGCTGCGGGCGTTGTACCTGCGCCGTCCCGATGCAGTGGAACCGAAGGCGGTACAGGTTTCCGCGGCCCTCGACTTCAGCAGTGTGGAGGAGGTCGATGACGTCGACGGGGCAGGTAAGGCGGCGTCGCCGGACGATGTGACGGGTGCGGAGCGACCGAGCGTGGGGCCTCTCTCCCCTCAGGCCGCGGCCCGGTGCGCCGAGATCGAGGCGGAGCTCTTCCGCGGGGACTCGCCGTGGCCGGAGGCGGGGTTCGCCAGTGAGATCACCGCGCCGAACACGGTCTATCTGGGCATGGTCACCGGGCAAGGAACATCGCAGGAGCGGTTGGTCGGCTATGCCGGTCTGGCGAAGAACGGTCCGGCTGACGATCCGGAGTTCGAGATCCATACGATCGGCCTGGAGCCTGCCGTGCAGGGGCGCGGGTGGTCGCGCACGCTGATGGATCCGTTGATGGACCTCGCAGACAGGGACGATGGTCCGGTCTACCTGGAGGTCCGGACCGACAACGATCCGGCGATCCGTCTGTACCGCAGCTACGGTTTCGACATTACCGGCACCCGCCGGAACTACTACCGGCCTTCCGGTGCGGACGCCTACACGATGTGCCGCCCGGCGCGGTCACAGCGCATCTCGGAGGCGCCCCGCCTGATCATGGGAATCGAGAGCTCCTGTGACGAGACCGGCGTGGGAGTCGTCGAACTGCATTCCGACGGGCGGGTCCGGCAGGTGTCGAACCGGGTGGCCTCATCGATGGAGCAGCATGCCCGTTTCGGTGGGGTGGTCCCGGAGATCGCCTCCCGTGCACACCTGGAATCGATGGGCCCGACGATGACGGCGGCCCTCGACGATCTTGAACGGGCCACGGCGGCCACCGGGAGGCGTCGCCGTCCGGACGCGGTTGCGGCGACGGTGGGACCCGGTCTCGCCGGGGCACTGTTGGTCGGGGCGGCGGCAGCCAAGGCGTACGCGGCAGCGTGGGGTGTGCCGTTCTACGGTGTCAATCACCTCGGGGGCCACGTTGCCGTCGGCACGCTCGAGGCGGGCGGTGACTCTGGCGCGGTCGGCGATCTCGATCGCGCGGTCGCACTGCTGGTCAGCGGTGGGCACACGCAGATCCTCCGGGTCAACGGGGTCGGCAGTCCGATGGCGGAGTTGGGTTCCACGCTGGACGACGCCGCCGGTGAGGCCTACGACAAGGTTGCCCGGTTGCTCGGCCTCGGGTACCCGGGAGGGCCCGTGATCGACCGGCTCGCTGCGCGGGGGGACTCCGCGGCGATCGCCTTCCCCCGGGGGATGAGCCGCCCCGGGGACGCCGCCTACGACTTCTCCTTCTCCGGGCTCAAGACGGCGGTCGCCCGATTCGTAGAGAAGGCCACTACGGAGGGCCGCAGCATCCCGGTTGAAGACGTCTGTGCCTCCTTCCAGGAGGCGGTCGTGGACGTGTTGACCGCGAAAGCGGTCCGGGCCTGTGTGGACACCGGCGCCACGGTGATGCTGCTGGGTGGGGGAGTGTCGGCCAACCGCCGTCTGCGGGCGCTCGCCGCCGAGCGGTGTGCGGAGGCAGGTGTGCGTCTGGTCGTCCCGGCCCTGCCCCTGTGCACGGACAACGGTGTGATGATCGCGACGCTGGCGGCACGGTTGATCGAGGCCGGTGCCCCGGCCAGTTCACTGGATGCCGCGACGGATCCGTCGATGGATGTCGAGGTGCCGGTCTTAGCACCCACCCTTGTTGAGGGCTAGCACTTGGCAGGGTAGAGTGCCAAGTGGTTGTGTGACACACAGTTGTTCACCCGCGACGACGGCTGTGCAGGATATACCAACCGGAACACAAGACAATTCCGATCACTGCATGTACGCAAACACGGAGGTATTCAACGTGGCTAACGTCAACATCAAGCCGCTCGAGGACCGCGTCCTCGTCCAGATCGTCGAGGCCGAGACCACCACCGCATCCGGTCTGGTCATCCCGGACTCTGCCAAGGAGAAGCCGCAGGAGGCCACCGTCGTGGCCGTCGGCCCGGGCCGCTGGCACGACGATGACGACCGCATCCCGATGGACGTCGAGGTCGGCGACACGGTCGTGTTCTCCCGCTACGGCGGCACCGAGCTCAAGTACGACGGGGAAGAGTACCTGCTGCTCAACCAGCGCGACATCCTCGCCGTCGTCAACTCCGCGAAGTAGGTCATGACGCATGGCTAAACTCATCGCATTCGACGAGGAGGCCCGCAAGGGGCTCCAGCGCGGTGTGGACACGCTGGCTGACACGGTGCGCGTCACCCTCGGCCCCAAGGGCCGTAACGTGGTTCTCGACAAGGCTTTCGGCGGTCCGACCGTGACCAACGACGGCGTGACCATCGCCCGCGACATCGATCTCGAGGATCCCTTCGAGAATCTCGGTGCGCAGCTGGTCAAGTCCGTCGCCGTGAAGACCAACGACATTGCCGGTGACGGCACCACGACCGCCACCCTGCTCGCACAGGCTCTGATCAACGAGGGCATGCGCATCGTCGCTGCCGGCGGAAACCCGATCGCCGTCAACGAGGGCATCTCCGTGGCCGCCGACAAGGTCATCGAGGCGCTGCAGGAGCGTGCGGAGCCGGTCGCCGACTCCGCCGCGATCGCTAACGTCGCCACGGTGTCCTCGCGTGACGAAGGCATCGGCGCCAAGGTCGCCGAGGCCATGGACAAGGTCGGTAAGGACGGCGTTCTCACTGTCGAGGAGTCCCAGTCCCTGGTGGACGAGCTCGTCGTCACCGAGGGCGTCTCCTTCGACAAGGGCTACCTGTCGCCGTACTTCGTCACCGAGGAGGAGTCGGCCCAGGCGATCCTGGAGAATCCGGCCATCCTGCTGGTGCGCGACAAGATCAGTTCCCTGCCCGACTTCCTTCCCGTGCTGGAACAGATCGCCAAGGCAGGCAAGGAACTGTTCATCGTCGCCGAGGACGTCGACGGTGAGCCGCTGCAGATGCTCGTGGTCAACTCCATCCGCAAGTCCATCAAGGCCGTCGCCGTGAAGTCCCCGTACTTCGGTGACCGCCGCAAGGCGTTCATGGACGACCTCGCTGTCGTCACCGGCGCTACGGTCGTGGACAAGGAGGTCGGCCAGTCGCTCTCCGAGACGACCTTGGAGCAGCTGGGTACCGCCCGCCGGATCACCGTAACCAAGGACGAGACCGTCATCGTTGACGGTGCCGGTACCGCCGAGGACCTGGAGGCACGACGCACCCAGATCCGCTCCGACATCGAGCGTACCGACTCCACCTGGGACCGCGAGAAGCTCGAGGAACGTCTGGCGAAGTTGTCTGGTGGTGTCGCTGTCATCCGTGCCGGTGGCGCTACCGAGACCGAAGTCAACGAGCGCAAGCTGCGTGTCGAGGACGCCATCAACGCCGCCCGTGCCGCCGCGCAGGAAGGCGTGATCGCCGGTGGCGGATCCGTCCTTGTGCAGATCGCCGCTGAACTCGACGAGTTCGCCTCCGGGTTCGAGGGCGACAAGGCTGTCGGCGTAAAGGCGCTGGCGCGCGCCCTGCGTCGCCCGGCCTACTGGATCGCCGACAATGCCGGCCTCGACGGTGCCGTCGTCGTCTCCAAGATCGCCGAGCTGGGTAACGGTGAGGGCTACAACGCCGCCACCGGTGTCTACGGCAACCTGCTGGAGCAGGGGATCATCGACCCGGTCAAGGTCACCCACTCCGCCGTCGTCAACGCAACCTCCGTGGCACGCATGGTGCTCACCACGGAAACCGCCATCGTCGACAAGCCCGCCGAAGCGGCAGCAGCCGCCGGCCACGGACACCACCACTAGGAGTTCCGGGCACGTCTGAGGCCCCCACACCGGTCATTTCCAGACCGGGTGGGGGCCTTGTCGTCGTCGTGTCGTCGTCGTGTCGTCGCGGTCTGTCTCGCCGGTTGCCGGTGGCACGGAGGCTCCAGGGTGGCTGTGCGGGGTTATTCCACCCCTGGGTCTTCGTCCGGGGTTTGGCCCTGGGATTAGTCCTGTGGTTGCCCCTTCGGCTGTCCCAGGGCCTGGGGGTCAGGACGCCAGGCGGCGGCTTTCCCGGGCGGGCCGGAGACGCCGGGCGCGTCCGTTCTGGGCGGCGGCCCGTTCGGATTCGCCCATCCCGCCCCAGATCCCGTAGACCTCCCCGACGCTGAGGGCATGCTCCTTGCACTGGGCCAGTACCGGGCATTCGTTGCAGATGGCCTTGGCGCGGTGTTCCCGCAATGAGCGTGCCCGCCCTCGTTCTCCGTCAGGGTGGAAAAAGACGGCGGACTCTGCTCCACGGCAGGAACCGTGGAGTTGCCAGTCCCAGAAGGTGGTGGCGGGGCCGGGGAGGTCGCTCGTCTGTGGCATGGCTGTTCTCCTGTACGTCAGTATTTCTGAGTTCTGAGTTCGGCGGATCTGCGTTTTTCCACCGGCCCCCAGGGTCGTCCCCGTGTGTGAACAACAGGTGTCCGGCAGCTGTTCAGGATGTGACATTTTCCGTGCCCGGCATCCTGCGGTTCCCGCCGGGTATTACCGGGTGAGTCCCGGGCGCGCGGTTTGCTGTGGTAATTTCACCCCACAGGCAGGCGAGCTTGACCGGCGAACCGACAGCCTGCCCTGACCGTGGTTTCACGAGGACTATGACAGCGACTGACGACATCGACGAGGCTCTGCCCCGTCTCGTGCCCTCCGCAGTGGAGGGGGACGGGCGGGCGCTCCAGCGCATCATCGATCTCATCCATCCGCCGGTCGTGCGGTACTGCCGGGCCCGTGTCCCGTCCACGAAGTACCCCACCCCGGAGGATCTGGCACAGGAGATCTGTCTTGCCGTCGCACGCGCGATACCCGGGTATGAGGACCAGGGCAAACCGTTTATGGCGTTCGTCTACCGGATCGCCGCAAACAAGATCGTGGACGCCCGTCGTTCGCAGTCGCGTGACCTGTCTGTTCCTACCGACGAGGTACCGGATCAGGAGGTGGTCACGAGCACCCCTGAATCGGTGGCTGTCGACCTGAGTTCCTGTAACGAAGTCGCGCAGTTGCTCGATACGCTCAGTGACAAGGCACGACAGATCGTGACTCTCAGGGTCTTCGGTGGTTACTCCGCCGAGGAGACGGCGGAGATCGTCGGGTCGACTGCCGGCGCGGTGCGGGTTGCACAGTTCAGGGCGTTGGCCAAGATGCGGGAGACCCTGGAATCCCGTGAGACTTCGAGGACGGAATGATGGACGAGCACAGGTGGGGCCCGCAGGGTTTCGACGACGACGCCATGAATGGTGTCGACGTCGATGCCGTGCGCGCAGCCGACCAGATGCTGGACGCCATTGCCGCCGGTGAGAAGGTCGACGGCGCTGACCCGCTCTTCCGTCTTCTCGCGGATGCCCGTGCCGAGAGCGCACGGGACATTCCGGCCGCCCCCGTCGTCGGCCCTACTGAAGCGCCGGACGGCGCGGGCTCTGTGACACCTCTGGCCGGTCGCCGACGGCGCCGTGCGATGCGCCGTGCCGGTGGGGTCGCGGCCCTGGGCGGGGTCTCGTTGACGTCCCTGGTGGTGGGCAGCGGTGTCGCAGCTGCTCTTGTCGTCGGTGGATTCACTGTCGGAGCCTTGACGACGGGTAACTCCGGGAACTCCGGACAGTCTGACTCCGTCGTCGCCGGATCGGGCCAGCAGGGTGGAGGGGACGACACAGACACGGATACGCCGCGGCGTTCCGGCGACACACAACCGGATTCGTCTGCTCCTGCCTCGGAGGGTCATGACGACCCCTCCGCGCCTACCACAGACGACGGTGCGGTTGACCGGGGTGCCGATGCGGGCGGCATGGTGCTGGCGGAGCCGGAACCGGGTGCGGAGGCTCAGCCCGTCGATCCGACCGATACCACCGGTGACGGTGGTGCGGGCACTGACGGGGGAGAGTCGGCCGGTGATGCCGACGCGTCCGAGGTTCCTGCCGAGACCCCCGGACCAGGCGGCCCGATGGTCATGGCGGAGCCGCAGCGTGGTGCCGCGGCGGCCCCGTCGAAGACGACGTCCTCGACGACGTCATCCACCCCGAGCAGCGCACCGAAGTCTCAGCGCGAGCCGAATGAGCCGGAGCCCGGGGCAGAGCCCTCCTCCTGACGAGGACGGTCCCTTCCTGGGACGAGGCGTGGTCTCTAGCGGCCCCACTTACGGAATGTCCGCGGTCCACGGCTCAGCCAGTCGGCGGCGTCGGCGTACCCGGCGCAGTAGTCCCAGGGCACGTAGAAGTCGGGGTCGGGGTCGGCGCCGGGCTCGTGAACCGGCACCGGCCCGTCATTGAGCATGGTCGACAGGTTGGACACCAGGATCGGCCAGTCGTAGTAGTGCAGCTCCTGGCAGTCGTCACAGGTCATTGCCACACCCAGAACCCCACGGGGTTCCAGCAGCTCGCGAAAGCGGCGGACGTTGGCCAGGTCCTCACGCAGGGCGTTGCGCTCGTCGTCGGACAGCGGCTCGTCCACCTCGTCATCGAACAGGGCCGCCGGATCCTCCGGATCATCGGCGAAGGGGTCCGGGGGCATCAGAGAGTCGTCGAAGTCCACGGACACGAGACTACCTGCTGTGTACGGCAAGGGGAACAGCGCCGTACGTCCTGTATGCGTCCTGTCCGCGGATGCCGGGTGCTGATGGCGGATAACCGTGCCCGACGGGTTATCCTGTCTGGTAAACACCCGACGACAGTTCCGGCTGATTCCGGTACGGACGTGTAAAGGATGCAGGAGGCCTGACCGGCATGACCGATGCCCAGCTTGTGA
The DNA here is from genome assembly GCF_000626675.1 of Corynebacterium glyciniphilum AJ 3170. NCBI lineage: Bacteria > Bacillati > Actinomycetota > Actinomycetes > Mycobacteriales > Corynebacteriaceae > Corynebacterium > Corynebacterium glyciniphilum. The sequence goes on from NZ_CP006842.1 coordinate 874,879, forward strand.
CCACTGGTGGCGACGACCCGAGGAAGGTGGAGCTGGTCGGTCTGACGTTCGACGATGTCCTTCTGCTGCCTGCGGCGTCAGACATCATCCCCAACGAAGTGGTGACGACGACCCAGCTCACCCGCAACATCACGTTGAATGTCCCGGTGATCTCCGCGGCGATGGACACCGTTACCGAGGCGCGGATGGCGATCGGTATGGCTCGCCAGGGCGGTATGGGTGTGCTGCACCGTAACCTGTCGATCGAGGAGCAGGCCGAGCAGGTCGAGATCGTCAAGCGCAGCGAAGCCGGTATGGTCACGGACCCGGTGACCTGTTCGCCGGAGATGACCATCGGTGAGGTCGACGAGATGTGTGCACGCTACCGCATCTCCGGCCTTCCGGTTGTGGACGCTTCCGGCCGACTGGTAGGAATCTGCACCAACCGCGACATGCGTTTCGAGGAGGACTTCTCGGCGAAGGTCGCCGACGTCATGACGCCGATGCCACTGGTCGTCGCGGAGAAGGGCGTCTCAGCCGATGCTGCACTGCGGTTGCTGCGTGAGAACAAGGTCGAGAAGCTCCCCATCGTCGACGGTGAGGGCGTGCTCACCGGTCTGATCACGGTCAAGGACTTCGCCAAGCGGGAGAAGTTCCCGAATGCTGCGAAGGACGCGTCCGGACGCCTGCTCGCCGGTGCCTCCATCGGCACCGGGGAGGACTCCTGGCGTCGTGCCGGGGCATTGGTCGACGCGGGGGTGGACGCTCTGGTCGTCGACACCGCGCACGCCCACAACACCGGGGTGCTGGAGATGGTCTCACGGGTCAAGAAGGAGTTCGGCGACCGTGTCGACGTCATCGGCGGTAACCTCGCCACCCGTGGTGCTGCCGAAGCCATGATCGACGCCGGAGCGGACGCCATCAAGGTCGGTATCGGCCCCGGCTCGATCTGCACGACCCGCGTTGTCGCGGGCGTCGGTGCCCCGCAGATCACCGCAATCCTCGAGGCGGCCGTCCCCGCACGCAAGGCCGGTGTGCCGATTATCGCCGACGGCGGCATGCAGTACTCCGGCGACATCGCCAAGGCCCTGGCCGCCGGTGCGTCGTCGGTGATGCTCGGCTCCCTGCTCGCAGGCACCAGTGAGGCCCCCGGCGAGATCACCGTGATCAACGGCAAGCAGTACAAGATGTACCGCGGCATGGGCTCGCTCGGCGCCATGAAGGGCCGTGGGCTGCATGGTGAACAGCGTTCCTACTCCAAGGACCGTTACTTCCAGGCCGACGTCACCAGCGAGGAGAAGCTGGTCCCCGAAGGTATCGAGGGCCGGATCCCGTTCCGTGGCAACGTGGAGACCATCATCTACCAGATGGTCGGAGGGCTTCGTGCAGCCATGGGCTACACCGGTTCACGGACGGTCGCGGACCTCAACGACGCACACTTCGTCCGGATCACCGGTGCGGGCCTGCGTGAGTCGCACCCGCACGACATCCAGATGACCGTCGAAGCCCCGAACTACTACCAGCGTTAGGAACCAGGTACCCATGCAGGAACAGGTGAACATCGGGATGGGGCGGTCGGCGCGCCGCGTCGTCGGATTCGACCAGATCAACATCGTGCCGTCACGGCGTACCCGGTCGTCCCACGATGTCGACACGACCTGGCGCATCGACGCCTACCGTTTCGACATTCCTTTCATGGCGCATCCGTCGGATGCCGTGGTGACCCCGGAGTTCGCCGTGGAGTTCGGCCGTCTCGGCGGCCTGCCGGTCATCAACGCGGAAGGCCTGTGGGGACGCCACCGTGACCTCGAGGGTGCCCTCGGGAAGGTCCGCGCGGCTGCCGGTGACTCCGATCCTCTGGGGCTTCCGGCACCGGACAACGCCGCACAACGCGTGCTCCAGGAGCTGCACGCTGCACCGGTGGACCACGGTCTGCTGGCGGAACGACTTGCTGAGGTCCGGGACTCCGGCGTGACGTTCGGTGTGCGGGTCTCCCCGCAGAATGCCCGTGACTTCGCCCCGGCGTTGATCAAGGCGGGTATCGACCTGCTGGTGATTCAGGGCACGCTGGTCTCCGCAGAGCACGTGTACTCCAACGGCGAACCGCTGAACCTCAAGGAGTTCATCGGATCTGTGGACGTCCCCGTCATCGCCGGCGGGGTGGTGGACTACACCACCGCGATGCACCTCATGCGGACCGGGGCGGCCGGGGTCATCGTAGGCTCGGGCACGACGACGAACAGTCAAGCGTTGGGGATCGACGTCCCTATGGCCTCCGCGGTCGCCGACGCCGCCGCTGCCCGACTGGACTACCTGGACGAGACGGGGGGCCGGTACGTCCACGTCATCGCCGACTCGCATATGGAGGTCGCCGGTGACATCGCCAAGGCGATCGCCTGTGGTGCGGATGCCGTTTCTCTCGGGGCACCGTTGGCCATGGCGGACACCTCCGGCGGGCGTGGCCATTTCTGGCCCTCGGTGGCCGCACACCCCAGCCTCCCTCGTGGCGAGGCGGAAGCAGTGTACGGCACCTTCGGTTCCCGTGAGACTCTGCCACTGGAGAAGCTGCTGTTCGGTCCCACAGACAACCCCTACGGCGAGGAGAACCTCGTCGGTGGGCTGCGACGGTCGATGGCCAAGTGCGGTTACACCGACCTGAAGAGCTTCCAGAAGGTCCCGTTGGCGGTCCGCTGACGCCGCTCCCTTCGCTCGCGCGGCAGAGGTAACGGTCTCTGCCGGTCAGCCGGCGTCTCTGCCGTCCCCGTCCGAGGCAGTGTCTTCGGCCTGACGGTTCGCGCGGAGTTCCTCCCGCAGTTCGTCGAAGAACAGTCGGGCGTTGCTCCACTTCTCCGATGATGCGTTGAGCAGGTGGGGGAGTTGTTCGACGGCGTCATGCTGTTCCCGTAGCCGACGGTGTTCGGCAAGTTCCTCACGTAGAGCCTGCAGGGCGTCTTCAGCGTCGATGAGAATGCGTTCGAGCTGGTTTTCGGCGGGGTCGGGGGTTGTCACAGAAGCACCGTCAGCAGAATGAGGGTGGCGGGCAGGACGAGGAAGACCCCGATGACCCAGACGGCCACGTACATCTTGTTCCTGGAGCCGAGACGGGCGAGGGTCGAGGCGCCGGCCGGGGGAAGACACCGCAGGAAGGGCAGTCCGTAGATCACCAGCAGTGCGAAGACGTTGTACAGGACGTGCACCAGCGCCGCCTGTAATGCGAACTGTGCTTCCGGGCCGCTGAAGGCGAAGGCGGCGATCAGCGCGGTAAGAGTGGTGCCGACGTTCGCGACGAGGGTGAACGGATAGACCTGGCGGAGGGAGAAGGTGCCGGAACCGGCGAGGGGGACGATCAACGATGTGGTGGTGGAGGAGGACTGGACCATCACGGTGATCAGGGTGCCTGAGGCGATTCCGGAGACCGGTCCACGTCCGATGGCAGTGTGCAGGATCTGCTTGGCGCGTCCGACCATCACCACCTTCAACAGCGTGCCGATGATGCTGATGACCGCCAGGATCATGGCGATTCCCAGGAGGATCAGGATGATTCCGTCCCAGGGGCCGGGGACGGGGGCGAAGGCCGCGGCGATGACGTTGCCCAGGGGATCGGTGACACCGGTCACCGCGTTGCCCAGGCTGCCGAAGACTGCGGCGAGGATGCCACCGTCACTGCCTGCCATCTGCGTGGACAGCCAGTGTGAGCTTTTCTCGAGGATGCCGAAGGCCAGCTCCAGCGGGAGAAAGATCACCACGGCGAGCAGATTGTAGAAGTCGTGGATGGAGGCGGCGGCGAATGCCCGGCGGAAGGACTCGCGGTCGCGGACCATGCCGAGGCTCACCAGTGTGCTGGTGAGCGTGGTCCCGACATTGGCGCCCATGAGCATGGGGATTGCGGTGGCCATGGGAAGACCACCTGCGCAGAGACCGACGATGATCGCGGTCACGGTGGTGGAGGACTGGATCAGCGCAGTGGCCAGCAGTCCGATCATGAGTGCGACCAGGGGGTTGGAGGCGAAGGAGAAGAGTTCCTCGGCCTGGCCGCCGGTAGCGGCTTTGAACCCGCCACCCACCACGGAGACTGCGGTGATCAGGAGGTAGATTCCCAGGGCCACGCAGAACCAGTTTGCCCAGGCGAGGGGACGTCCGCGGAGTCCAAGGCGGGTGAGTGGGCTGCGCACCGGTTCGGGTGGGGCGGTGCTGGTGACCTCGCCTGCCTCCGTGTCGTTGGTAACGGTGGAGGCGGGTGAGCGGTCGGTGACCTCTGCCGGCACGTGGGGCTCCATTCATGGTCGACGACGTGTCGTGGGGTACTCCCCTGAGAGTGTATGGGGTTCACCCCGGTTCGTGAAGTCCTGAAGTGAACGGCGGATGAACTCTGGACGACAGGGGTTGTCAGCCACCGACGCTAACGGCAGGTGGGGCGTTCGGTAGAGTAAGCGTCGTGACACATCAGCAGCAGTCCGGCACATCCGCCGGCAGTCCCCGTCCTGAACCCCGGCCCGTTCCACGTCCTGTGTTGGTCGTCGACTTCGGTGCCCAGTACGCGCAGCTCATCGCACGTCGTGTGCGTGAGGCACGGCTGTACTCCGAGGTCATTCCCCACTCCATGCCTGTCGAGGAGGTGGCCGCGAAGAACCCGGCGGCCCTGATCCTCTCCGGCGGGCCGTCGTCCGTCTACGCCGATGGCGCCCCGGCGCTGCAGAAGGAACTGCTGGAGCTCGGTGTTCCGGTTCTCGGCATCTGCTACGGCTTCCAGGCGATGACACATGCCCTCGGTGGCACCGTCTCGCACACCGGCGACCGTGAGTACGGCCGTACCGAGATCTCGGTCGACGGTGGTTCGCTGCACACCGGTTTCGAATCCACGCACCAGGCGTGGATGAGCCACGGTGACGCGGTGAGTGAGGCTCCTGAGGGATTCACCGTCACTGCGCACTCCGACGGTGCACCGGTGGCGGCTTTCGAATGCCTGGACAAGCGCATGGCAGGCGTCCAGTACCACCCGGAGGTCCAGCATTCACCGCACGGCCAGGAGGTGCTGACCCGCTTCCTCTACGACGTCGCGGGTCTGGAGCCTACCTGGACCGCAGGTAACATCGCCGAGCAGCTCGTCGAGGCCGTCCGAGAGCAGGTCGGCCCCGACGGGCGCGCCATCTGTGGATTGTCCGGCGGGGTGGACTCCGCGGTGGCTGCGGCGATCGTGCAGGAGGCCATCGGTGATCGACTGACCTGTGTCTTCGTCGACCACGGTCTGCTGCGCGCGGGCGAGCGTGAGCAGGTCGAGCATGATTTCGTTGCCGCTACGGGTGCGAAGCTGGTTACCCTGGATGAGCGGGCGGCGTTCCTGGACAAGCTCTCCGGGCTCACCGACCCGGAGGCGAAGCGTAAGGCGATCGGTGCGGAGTTCATTCGTTCCTTTGAGCGCGCTGTCGCCGGGGTGCTGGAGGATGCGCCGGAGGGGTCATCGGTGGACTTCCTCGTCCAGGGGACCCTGTACCCCGATGTGGTGGAGTCCGGTGGAGGATCGGGTACCGCCAACATCAAGAGCCACCACAATGTCGGTGGCCTGCCGGACGACGTGGAATTCACCCTTGTCGAGCCGCTGCGACTGCTGTTCAAGGACGAGGTCCGTGCCGTGGGACGTGAGCTGGGGCTGCCCGAGGTCATTGTCGGACGTCAGCCGTTCCCCGGACCGGGGCTGGGTATCCGCATCATCGGTGAAGTCACCGAGGACCGCCTGGAGACCCTGCGTGCCGCGGACGCCATTGCGCGTGCCGAGCTGACTGCCGCCGGTCTGGACAATACGATCTGGCAGTGCCCGGTCGTTCTACTCGCCGACGTGCGTTCGGTGGGTGTGCAGGGAGACGGCCGCACCTACGGTCATCCTGTCGTCCTGCGCCCGGTGACCAGTGAGGACGCCATGACGGCGGACTGGACGCGGGTGCCCTACGAGACGCTGGAGCGGATCTCGACCCGGATCACCAACGAGGTGGCAGAGGTCAACCGTGTGGTGCTCGACGTCACGAGCAAGCCGCCGGGAACCATCGAGTGGGAGTGACCTGACACAGGTGACCCCCTTTCCCTGGACGGTGTGTCCGGGGAAAGGGGGTTCTGTGTTTGTCCGTCGGGCTGCGGCTCAGCTGGCTCAGGCGTCGCGGGCGTCGACGGCGGCGAGGTCCTCGAGTTCCCGGGTGCCGTCGATCCGGGGGACGACCTGCCAGGCGTATACGCCGGCGACCGCCCAGGCGATGACGGCGATGGCCCAGTTGCCGAATTCGAAGGCGGGGACGAGCATCAGTGCGAGCCAGATCGGGAACAGTGGGACGACCTGCTTGATGCGGGTGGTGTAACGGTCCCCACGTGCTTCGACGGCAGCGCGGACGTCGCGACGGTAAGGGTGGCTGAAGAGCCAGAGAAGGCCGGCAGCGAGGAAGGCCAGCATCAGGACCACGCGGAACCCCGTGGACAGTGGAGTTGCCAGTGCCCCCACACCGGCACCGATGAGGATCGCGACGCCGGCACGCAGGGGGCGTGGGGTGACGGGGGTGGGGTTGACGGGGTGCTTGCCGGAGGGCTTCGTGCTGCGTGCCATGGCTGTCCATCGTAGTCGGAGGGTGGCGTTTGACGGTCACCCGAGGGAGGAATAGTCTGACACCACTAGAACGGGTGTTCTAATAGTTCCAGTCGTCGGACGGTGCGTGTCGGAACGTCCTCGTATCGTGGCCGTGGCTGGAATGGTCGTGGATCACTGGCAGGACAAGGAGGTGAGGTTCGTGGAGCAGGTCGTGGAGGATGCCCAGGGAACGGGTGTGCGAGACCGTGGAGCGATCGTCGCTGAGCTCCGGAGCCGGATCGCGACGATCGGCGACGGCGGCGGGGACACCACTGCCGACCTGCAGGAGGCTGAACATGTCTCGCGTGTCCCGGTGCCAGGGTGGCTGTCGGGCGTGCTGGTGGCAGGAGGTCTCCCACGGGGCGCGGTGACTGCCGTGGACGACTGCCCTGCAGCACTCGTGGATCTGTTGACCACCCTGACTGCGGACGGTGGGTGTGCGGCGGTCGTCGGGTATCCGCGTCTGGCGTTGGCGGCGGTGGCCGCCGGTGGCGGGGATCTGGAGCGGTTGATTCTCGTCCCGGATCCGACGCCGCATGCGACAGCTGTCGTGGGCACCCTGGTCGAGGGGGTGGACATGGTCGTGTACGCGGCGCCGTCGGCAGTGGCCCCGTCTGTGGCCCGTCCGGTGGAGGCGCGTCTGCGCAGGAGTCGGTGTGCTCTGGTCGTCTGTGCCGGTGTCAGGTCGTGGCCGGGGGCACGTCTCCATCTGTCCTGGAGTACCGAGGGGGTCACCGGGCTCGGTGTGGGGTCAGGCCGGGTGCGCGGCATATCGGTGGTCGGCAAGGCGTGGGGGCAGGGCCAGCCCCCGCAGACGTTCCGTGGCTCTGTGGGGGCGGATGATGCGGCAGTCGACCTGCGGCAGACCCAGCTTCTGAAGGAGAAGGTGTTGTGAGTACGCATCGTGTCGTGGTCCTGTGGTTCCCCGACTGGCCGGTGTACACCGTGGCTCTGCGCCGGGGGTGGGACCTGCTTGCGCCTGCTGCGGTGGTGGACAATCACCGGGTGCATGCGGCGAATGCCGCGGCGCGCCGGGCCGGGGTGCGTCAGGGCATGAAAGAGAGACATGCGGTGGGCACGTGCCCGGCTCTGCAGGTCGGTGAGGTGGAGGAGTCGTCGGAGGCTGAGGCACACGAGGAGGTTCTCCTCGCTCTGGAAGCCGTTGCCGCCGGGGTGGAGACGCTACGGCCGGGGTTGCTGGCGTTCTCCGCCTCCTCCCTGGTGCGCTACTACGGCGACGAGGCAACGGCCGTGGAGTTGCTGGTGGACGCCGCGGCCCGGGTCGGGGCGGACTGTCTGGCCGGCGCGGCCGACGAGGTTGTCACCGCGGTGTGGGCTGCCAGGGAGGGACGGCAGGTGTCCACGGGGGGCTCCCGGGACTATCTGGCGGGCCTCCCGTTGCAGGTGCTGGTCGCCGAAAGATCATTGGGTGCCCCACGGGAGATGGTGTCGGTCCTGGCACAGTTGGGTATCCGCACGCTGGGTGATTTCACGGCGTTGCCGGTCTCCGATGTCGCCGGACGGTTCGGTGAGGAAGGGGTGCGTTGGCACCGGATCGCCTCCGGTGAGCCGGAACGTCCGGTCTCCCCGGAACGCACCGCTGTCCCGGTGGAGGTGCGGATTGAGCCAGAGGAGCCGGTTGCAGACACCGGGACGGCAGCGTTCCTTGCACGCCAGGCGGCCGTCCGTCTGCATGAGCGTCTGGCGGAGACGGGGCAGGTCTGCCTACGCCTGGCGGTCCGCGCTCATCTGGACCCGCCTGCGGGATACGACGGACCAGTGGTGGTCGAACGGTTGTGGAGGTGCCGGGAACCTTTGGCGGAAGAGGATACCGCCCAACGGGTGCGCTGGCAGTTGGACGGGTGGCTCACCAGGGTGCGCGCCCACCTCCCGGACACACCGGACGGCGTCGGAGGGATCAGTGCGATCGACCTGGTTCCGGTGGAGTGCGTGCCCGCCGGTGAGGTGGCTGAGGCTCTCTGGGGAGGTCCGGATGTGGGCATCCGTGCAGCGCGGGCCGCCGCAGCGCGTGCCCAGGCGTTGATCGGTACCCGTGGGGTGCTGCGCCCGGTCCACCGTGGTGGCCGGGCCGTGGCGGGACGTGTGGTGTCGGTGCCGTACGGTGAGCAGGACCCTGAGGAGGTCACCGCCGTGCGCGACCGGGCCTGGGACGGGGAGCTCCCTGCACCATTGCCTGCCCTCGTAGGGGCACCGGTGGGGTTGCCGGTATCGCAGGAGTCGTCGACCACAGACCGACTCCGGGCGCCCGGGCCACGGCATCCCGCCTCTTCTGTCCAGCTTCTGGACGACACTGGTGAACCGGTGTGGGTCACCGGCCGCGGGGTGATGAGCAGCCCGCCGGTGGCGTTGCGGTGGGGCGGCACGGTCCACCGCCTGACGGGATGGGCCGGCCCCTGGCCGGTCGACGAGATGTGGTGGTCGGAGAGTGGTGCGGCACGCAGGTACGCCAGGCTTCAGGTCGCCACCGATGAACCGTCGGCGTTCCTGCTGGTGTGCCGGGGCAGGGCGTGGCGGATCGAAGCCACGTATTAGTGGCGACGTACTAGAATCAGTGCCATGCCCACCACACGGAACCCCCGGTCGGGACTGTGTTCCGACATCACCCGGGAGCCCCTACCCGGAACAGTGAAGACGGGGCGGTTGATCGTTGCTGTCGAGTACCCGCACGGGTGGGGGAGGGACATTCTCGACGGAGATGCGCTGGGGAAAGACCTTGCCGGCCAGGTGAAACGCTGGCTCAAGAAGTACCGTGCGCAACTGCAGTTCATCCGACGCCCCGGTCGGGCAGGACAAGTCAGTGCCGGTGAGGACAGCGCGGCAGTGGCCTTCATCGCCGATGCTGGAGCTACCCCGCCGACACTCGAACGTCTCGAACTCCCCGGCGGGGTGCGTGACCTGTTGGAGGTGGACCTCTCGGCGCCCGGGGCTGTTCCCGGTGCCATGCGGGTGGACCATCCCCTCCTGCTGGTCTGTACCCATGGAAAACGTGACCAGTGCTGTGCGGTGAAAGGGCGTCCCATGGCAGCGGCTCTGGCTGAGCGGTACGGCGGGGACACCGGTGAGAATGTCTGGGAGTCGTCACACACCAAGGGTCACCGGTTTGCTCCGTCGATGATTCTCCTGCCACACAACTATTCTTTCGGAGACCTCGACGTCCCCGGTGCCTCGGCGATGATGGAAGCCGTCGCCGACGGTCGGCTGCCTGTTACGGGAAACCGGGGGAGAGGAACCTTCGACTCGCCGGGCCAGGTCGCCGAGCTGGCCGTGGCCGCGCTACTTGAATCACAGGGGGAGCCTCCTGCGTTGGGTGAGCTGACCGTGGAGAAGTACACGGCTCCGGAGGAGACCGCCGCGCTCTCCCGGAATGCAGGGGGAGCCGGAGTCTCCTCGGCTGAGGCCTATGCTGCATTCTCTGACGCGGTGGATCCTGCGCTCCGCCGTCGTGCCGGTGAGCTGATGACCCAACGGATCGAGATGAAGGCGACCGGGCGGTACTCCGAACTCAAGGAGCTGCACCGCAGCGGGCATTTCGATGCGGTACGTGACTATGAACGCGCGGTGAAGGACGCGGCGACGGCTCACGGACTCGGCCGCCGGAAAGACAAGAAAGACAAGCATGCGCGACGCAATCCCATGGTCCGGGTTTGGCGGGCCGGGGAATCCTGGATCGTCACGTTGGAGTCGCAGACCTGTCATCCCGTCGTCTCGTCCTGCGGCGACCGTCCCAAGGACGGAAGGTCATGGGTTGCGGTCGACGTCCGTGCGGAGGTCAGTTCCGCCGCGTGACATCCACCACGATGCGGGTCGGAGAGTCCAACAGGGTGACATTGTAGGTGGGGTTGTCATCAGCGAGGCCGATGACGATACGCTGCATCCCCTCGAAAACACCCTGGACATCCGCTGAACGGACGACGCCTTCGGCGACGTTGTGGACCGGGGCAGGATCACCCGTGGCGTTGCTGGGCATCTGCACGCCGCGGACGTCGATCACCAGTGCGGTATCGCCCTCGTAACTGATCGGGAGGCCGGAGCCGTCAGCGGTGGGAGCCTTGTCGGTGGAGACGTACCAGCCCGGGGCCCCCTTACCGTCGAGCTCGATGACGATCCGGTCGAAGCTCTCGTGACTCCCCGTACGGACCTCCGAGACAGTTACCTCGGTGTCTTCCTCAGGGAGGACATCCAGTGGTTGTGATCCGGTCAGTGGGCCGGATTCATTCGACGCGCGGGGGACCGGGGAGCTGAGCTCTGCCCCGGGGGCATCGAGCTCTGCCGTGTGCTGGGCAGTTCCGGTGGCGGCGCTGACCGCCGTGACCTCCTCGTCCCGAGGAGACTGGTCGGTGCCGGAGCACGAGACCAGCGATACGCAGAGGCACCCGCCGACCAGTGCGGCGCCGACGGTGGCGACGCGACGTCTGGTGGGACGGGTGTCTGCGGTTGTACTCACGAGGTCAGAGAATACCCGGCAGTACAGTGAAAAACACTGCTAATGACCGGGAGATCCCATATTGTGACCGGATTGTTACCGGCGCATGATCCGGCGGGCCAGCCAGTTACCGAGCAGCTGTGCGGCCTGCACGATCACGATGATCGTGATCAGTGCAACGTAGGTGACGTTGTTGTCGAAGGCGCGGTAACCGTACTGGATCGCGAAGTCACCCAGACCACCGGCACCGATGTAACCCGCCATGGCGGACATGTCGATGATCGCGATGAACATGAATGTCGCACCCAGGATCAACGGTCCGAGAGCTTCGGGGATGATGACGGTGAAGATGATCCGGAACGGACCAGCTCCCATCGACCGGGCGGCCTCGATGACACCAGGGTCGATCGACACGAGGTTCTGTTCCACGATGCGGGCGGCACCGAAGGAAGCGGCGATGATGATCGCGAAGGTCGCGGCGTTGATGCCCAGAATCGACCCGGTCACGATCTTCGTCAGTGGCCCCAGAGCGGTCAGCAGGATGATGAACGGGATCGGTCGGACGATGTTGACCAGGATGTTCAGGACCCAGAACACCGGACGGTTGGCCAGCACTCCACCACCTCGGGTGGTGTACAGCAGGATGCCGAGGACCAGTCCGACGACGCCACCGATGACCAGTCCCCAGATCGCCATGTAGAGCGTCTCGACAATGGCGTCCTGGTAGATGGGTGTCAGGAAGTCCCAGTTGGTGTCCTTGGCGAGAAGGAGGGTGTCAGTGCTGGTGGAGCTCATCGGATCTCCTCAATCTCGGTCGTGGCGGACAGCGTGCGGTAGAACGTCTCGACGGCTTCTTCGCCCTCAGGGGTGGTGGCGGTCATACGCACCGTGAGTCGGCCGAAGGAATGGCTCTGCAATGTGGTCACACCGCCGTGGACGATATTCACGCTCACACCGGCCCGTTCCACCTCGGAGATCGCGTGGAAGAACCCCGCACCCTCCTTCATGGTGACGGTGAAGAGCCGTCCGCTCTGGTGCTGCAGCGCTTCGGATTCCACCATGTCAGGAGTGTTACGCAGGGAGGTGGCCACGAAGTTCGCCGCGGTCTCGGTCTGGGGCTGAGAGAAGACCTCGTACACGGAGCCTTGTTCGACGACGTGTCCGTTCTCCATGACGACCACCCGGTCACCGATGGTGCGCACGACTTCCATCTCGTGTGTGATCACCACGATGGTGATGCCGAGGTCCTCGTTGACCTTACGCAGCAGTTCCAGGACCTCGCGGGTGGTGGTGGGGTCCAGCGCGGACGTCGCTTCGTCGGCCAGTAGCAGGGAGGGGTTGGTCGCCAGTGCGCGGGCGATGCCCACGCGCTGCTTCTGACCTCCCGAAAGCTGCTCAGGATAGGACCGGCCCTTATCGGAGAGTCCGACGAAGTCCAGCAGTTCCTTCACCCGTGCCTCACGCTCGGCTTTGCCCATACCCTGCAGTTTCAATGGGTAGGCGATGTTGCCGGCGACGGTGCGGGAGCTCAACAGGTTGAACTGCTGGAAGATCATGCCGATGTTGCGGCGGATTCCCCGCAGTTCCCGTTCGTTGAGCGGGACGATGTCCTGCCCGTCGAGCAGGACCTGGCCACTGGTGGGTTTGTCCAGTCCATTGATCTGCCGGACCAGTGTGGACTTGCCGGCACCGGAGTAGCCGATGATGCCCACGATAGAGCCGGACGGAACGGTGATCGACACGTCCTCCAGCGCGGTGACGGACTTCTTCCCCTGGGAGAAGACCTTCCCGACGTTGCGGAACTCGACGGCGGTGCCGCTGGTCCCACTACTCATCCGAGCTCTCCTGCTCGCGGATCTTCTGCTCGGTGTCGGCGAGGATGTCCTCGAGTTCTTCAGGGGTGTTCTCAGCCTTGACGGCCGTTCCTGCGGTGTCGTTGGCAACAGCCTCCTGGACCTCGTCAGAGTGCCAGATCTCGACGAGCTTCTGGTAGTCCTCGTTGTCCTTGTTTTCCTCGGTGGTCACCCAGACATTGATGTACGGCTGGGAGGCGGGATCGTCCGGATTGTCCTTGAACACTGCATCGTTGGCGCTGACGCCAGCTGATTCCAGGAAGTTATTGTTGATTACTGCAGCCTGCCCGTCGTTGTAGGCGACGGCGGTCTGTGAGGCGTCGACCGGGGTGACCGTGACATCAGAGTCCTCGGTGACGATGTCGGCCGGGGTCGGAGTGAGCAGCTCGTCGTCACGCAACGTCACCAGTCCGGCGGAGGCGAGTACCTTGATGGCGCGACCCTGGTTGGTGGAATCGTTCGGGATGACGACGTCTCCGGCGTCGGCGATTTCTTCCACGCTCGAGAAGTCTTTCGCGTAAACGCCCATGGGGAAGGTCTGAGAGGCGCCGAAGGGCACGAGATTGTTGCCGGAGGCGACGTTGGACTCTGCAAGGAACTGGATGTGCTGGAACTGGTTGACGTCCAGATCACCTTCAGTGAGAGCCTGGTTCGGCACGTTGTAGTCGGTGAAGGAGACGACCTCGACGTCTACACCTTCCTCTTCTGCCTTCTGCTCGAAGACCTGCCACTGGCTCTTGTCAGCCTCGGTGGAGCCGATACGGATGGTGTCGCTGTTCTCGTCGTTGCCGTCGCTCATGCAGGCGGTCAGGCCGGCCGCAGAGAGAGTGGCGACGGCGCCAACGACGGCGGCCTTCTTCAGACGCGTGATCAAGGGGTCCTCCTGGGGACGTCATGGGGGTAGCGGGGTTTCGCGCAATGGTAGTAGTACTACAGGAGGATGGACCGCTCTGTCTAGTTGGTTTTCGGTGTCAGGTGCACTTTTTCTCCGCCGGGGCTGCTGAGCCCGAGATACTCGACGGCGGTGTCGCCACCGGCACCGAACCAGTGGGGGACCGTGCACTCGAACTCCGCGACCTCACCGGGGTTGATCAGGTACTCCTGGCCATCGAGGACCAGTCGCAGGGTTCCAGCCAGGACGAATACCCATTCTCTGCCGGGGTGGCTGTGCTGACGGGGTGCTTTTTCGGGCCGTCGGTCGGCGGCGACGCCTGGGATCACGTGTTTGAATGCGATCACCCCTTGCTCCCCGTCTCCGCCGAGACGCAGGTGTACCGCGCCGCCGCGGTACAACGGGCGGATGTCGATCCGGGGATCCCCGGTCTGTGGGGCGCCGACCAGGTCGTCGAGTGCCACGCGGTACAGCCGGGCGAGGGGCATGAGTAGCTCCAGGGTGGGGCGCCGGCCGCCGTTCTCCAGCCGCGACAGGGTGCTGCGGGAGATGCCTGTGGCCTCGGCGGCGTCGGCGATGGTCATTGCGAGCTGCTGTCTCGTGGCGCGCAGGCGTGCGCCGACCTGGTCGAGATCGTCCACGTTGCTGTCCATGTCTACAGAGTGTGCCATGTCCGGCACGTGCGCTAGTATCGAACATATGTTCAGTAACGGTCGAGCGCTTAGCTGGTCGCGCCTGGAACGCATCCTCTCTGGTATCGACGTCGGGCCACTGCGGATCGTCGGGGAAAGCTCCGGTACATCCGTCGGTGCCGCTGTTCCGGGTGTCCGGTCCGCCACCGCTTTCGCCGAATTGCATGCTGCCGGGTCCTACAACTTCCTCCACGGTGCCAGCGATCCCGAGGACTACGTGGCGGCAGCGGTGGACCTGGGACTCACAGCTCTCGCCGTGGTCGACCGGGATGGTCTCTACGGGGCGGCCCGGCTGGCCACTGCCGCTGCAGAGGCCGCTTTGCCCACGGTCTTCGGCGCGGAGCTCTCCGTCTTCGGCACTGATTCGGCGCCCTTGACCGTTCTCTGCCGTGGTCAGGAGGGGTACAGGCGACTCTCACGCACGATCACCGATGCCCGTATGGCCCGTCGAGACAAGGACGCAGCGGACTATCCGTCGCTGCGGGAGCTCGCAGACTCCGCTGACGGACGCTGGTACGTCCTTATCGATCACCAGCATCTGCCCCGGGCAACGGAGATCATCAAGGCGTTTGGCGTGCATGCCTGCCTGGTGGAACTGGGGCAGACCATGAGGCCGGCGGATGTCGACCGGAACCAGGCACTACACGACCTTGCCCTGGCTCACGGGGTGACCGAGATCATCTCCACTGCCGCGACCTGTGCCACCCCACCTCAGGCACGCCTCGCCGGAGCGAAAGCCGCCCTGTACGCACGGGAGGACGTCTACGCCGCCACACCCCGGACCCACCCCCTCGGCGGAACCTGGCTGCGCTCTGGCGATGAGATGGTCTCCCTGGCCGGGGACTGTGACTGGATTGTCGCAGCTGTCGACGCCAGTGTGCGTGTCGCCGAGGAATGCGCCTTCACTCTCAACCTCATCGCACCTCAGCTGCCGCATTTCCCGGTGGGGGGCGGGCACACCGAAATGAGCTGGCTGCGTACGTTGACGACCAAGGGCGCGGAGAAACGCTACGGCACCAGGGATGAAAACCCGAAAGCCTGGACGACCATTGACCATGAACTGGGAATCATCGAGTCGCTGGGGTTCCCCGGTTATTTCCTCATCGTCCATGAGATCGTCAGCTTCTGCCATAAGAGCAACATCTTCTGCCAGGGGCGGGGCTCGGCGGCGAACTCCGCAGTCTGTTTCGCTCTGGGTATCACCAATGTCGATGCCGTCGGGCAGGACCTGCTCTTCGAACGCTTCCTGTCGCCGGAACGGGACGGACCACCGGACATCGACCTCGACATCGAGTCCGGCCGCCGCGAGGAGGCGATCCAGCATGTCTACGCCCGGTACGGTCGTGACAATGCGGCCCAGGTCGCCAATGTCATCAGTTACCGGCGGAAAGGAGCACTGCGCGACGCCGCCCGGGCCCTCGGATACGATCCGGGCCGTGTCGACGCGTGGTCCCGTCGGTTGGAGGAACCACCGGAGCCGGTGACGTCCCTGGCGGATTCATTGAAAGGCCAGCCCCGTCACCTGGGGATCCACTCCGGCGGGATGGTTATCTGTGACCGGGCCATTGCCGACGTTGTCCCCACCGAATGGGCACGCATGGCGGACCGTTCCGTCCTGCAGTGGGACAAGGACGACTGTGAGGCCGTCGGACTGGTGAAGTTCGACCTTCTCGGCCTCGGCATGCTCGAGGCGCTGCATCACATCGTTGACCTCATCAAGGAGACCACGGGCGAATATATCGAGCTGTGGAAACTCCAGCCCACCGACCCGGACGTTTTTGCCATGCTCGCCCGTGCCGACGCCGTGGGGGTCTTCCAGGTGGAGTCCCGCGCGCAGCTCACCACCCTGCCGCGGCTGAAGCCTGAGGAGTTCTATGACCTGGTCGTCGAGGTCGCGTTGATCCGGCCGGGACCGATCCAGGGTGGTTCGGTGCACCCCTACATCCGCCGACGCAACAAGGTGGAGGAGGTCGTCTACGACCCGCCGGAACTCGAAGACGTCCTGAAGCCGGTTCTGGGGCGCACCTACGGCATTCCGCTGTTCCAGGAGCAGCTGATGCAGATGGCTGTCGCCGTCGCAGGGTTCACCCCCGCCGAGGCCGACAATCTGCGCCGCTCCATGGGATCAAAACGGTCCCCGGAGAAGATGGAGCAGATGCGTGGCCGTTTCATCGGTGGTGCCTGCGACCTGCACGGTATTGACCTGAAGGAGGCAGAGAAGCTCTGGCACAAGATCATCGCCTTCGCGTCCTACGGATTCCCGGAGTCACATGCACAGTCCTTCGCCTCCCTGGTGTACTTCTCCGCCTGGTTCAAGTACCACTATCCCGCCGAGTTCTGTGTGGGCCTGCTGCGTTCCCAGCCGATGGGATTCTATTCGCCGCAGTCACTGGTCGCCGATGCCCGGCGACACGGTGTCGGCGTACGACCGGTGGACATCAACGCCTCGCTGGTCGAGGCCACCGTGGAAGACGGTGACATTCGCCTCGGTCTGGGCTCGGTGAAAGGGATCGGGAAGGAGGCCGCGGATCGGCTGGTGAATGCACGCTTGGACCGCGGATCCGACTTCACCGAGATCGCCGACCTGTCACGCGAAGCCGGCCTCACCGTGGACGAGGTGTCTGCTCTGGCGCGGGCAGGAGCCTGCGACAGTCTGGGGCTCACCCGTCGGCAGGCGCTGTGGGCTGCCGGGATCGCAGCCACTGAGCGCGCCGGGATGCTGCCTGGAACCTCCACGGTCTCCACCCCCGCGTTGCCCGGGATGAGTGCCTTCGAACTGGCCGCGGCGGACGTCTCCGCCACCGGGGTTACCGCTGACGGTCACCCGGTCCGACTGCTGCGGGCTCGTCTGGACGCCTGGCCGGGAAACTTCCCGGTGGTGCCGGCGTCCTCATTGCTGTCGGTGGAGAACGGACGACGCATCCTCGTCGCGGGGGTGGTGACCCACCGTCAACGTCCGATGACCGCCGGTGGGGTGACCTTTCTGGGGATGGAGGATGAGACCGGCCTGGTCAACGTGATGGTGTCCCCAGGGCTGTGGCGGGCGCAGCGGAAGGTGGCGACCACGGCGCGCATGCTCATGGTCAGGGGCATCGCCCAGAACGCCGGCGGTGCGGTGACCATCGCCGCCGATGCACTCGAACCCCTGGAAATGGCCGATGTCCTGGCATCCTCATCCCGGGATTTCCGGTGACGGTCGGTACCGCCACCACAGGAAGTGTTACCACTTTCCGGTGGTAACACTTCCGGAGGTCGCATGGTCTACCGCTGGCTGCGTCGTTGTTCGCACAGACGAATCCCGTCCAGCACCGTTGTCTGGAGCAACTCACGGTCCTTCAGATGTCCCCATGTGAGCCTCAGGACATGCCAATCCAGGTTGCCGAGCTCCGTGTTGACACGGGAGTCACGGTCACGCGTGCTCACCGCCAGATGTCCGGAGCCGTCGTACTGGAACGCCAGTTTCAGGTTCGTACAGCCGAGGTCAAGCCGTGCCACGATACGTTCCGGTCCGGTCGGCCCACCGTGGACCGGGTCGGACACTGAGCCGTCGGCGTGGACGACGAGCTGACTCGTGAACTCCTCCGTCGTCACCGTTGCGGCAGTCGACCGGACCATGAGCCGCATCAGCGTTTCCGGTGGGGAATCGGCACCCCGGTCACAGAATCCGACGACAGTGCGCAGAAAATCCTGGTTGATGTGGTGGGCGCAGGCTGCGGGGAGGTCCTCCGGGTCGATCCTGAACGTCCTGCACAGACTGTCGATGAGCTGTACCGCGCGGACGCCGTTGTCGCTCAGCCCGGTGCCGCGGAGCACCTGCCAGCTGTGGCCCTCGCCGAGAACGGACTGCAGACAGTGGATGAGCGTGAGAATCGGCGGTGTGACCTGAAGATGCGGAAAATGCGGGTCAGTCTGCACAGCAGGTATCGCGAGGAGCTGGCGGGTCCGTCGACGCCGTGACACATCCTCCGGCCCGAGGGCGTGACGGGTCACACCAGAGGTCAGAGCGCAGGTGTCTGCATTGTCGACGAAGTACTCCAGACCCCACTGTGCCGCGGCGCTCCACTCCGCGAGCGTCCACGACGGCCGACGGATGTGCAGCAGGCGCGAACGGGTCAGTGCATCCAGGTCGTAGCGGGTATGGCGGGGATGGGTGGAGGCGCCGAGAGCCACGTCGCGGTCCTCCCGCAGACAGGAGCGGGGGACATGGAGTCCCTGTAGTGTCACCCATTCGCCGTCCTCCTGTCCCGGCGGCCTCTTGTCTGCGGTGACTGGTACCGGACGCCATGTCATCTGCTCCGGTGGTGTCCAGTTCCGTCGAATATGTTCATCCAGTGCCGTGCCCTGGTACGCCACGTCCCCGCGCCCTCTCCCCGTTTTTTCGTGAAATCACGTGAAATCACGTGAAATCCCCTCCGACAGCGAAGACTACCAGTTACCCTCGTTGCCAGGACCGGGACGACAAGGGGGTCCGGCCTGAACACCACACAGGGGGATTTTCATCTATGACCGTACCTGCACACGCACCGGCACAGATCGACGGACTCGACGCATCCGCCATGGTCGGCGCGGTATCTGCCGCCCTTCCGTCGGGGTGGCGCCGCCTGGTCCACCGGGTTTCCGGTGGACGGGTGAATCCGGGGGAGTCGACTGGTCAGGCCGCCGAGCGGGAGGTGCTGGAACGTATCCGCACACCGTTGCGCGGCGACTACCGGATCGCGGTCCTCAGTCTCAAGGGTGGTGTGGGGAAGACGACCACCACCGTCGCCCTCGGCGGGACGTTCGCCTCGTTACGCGGTGACCGGGTGATCGCCGTGGACGCCAACCCTGATCTCGGAACGTTGGCACGGCGGGTCGTGGACGACTCCTCCGCTGCCGCTCCGACTGTCCGGGATCTGCTGGAGCTCCCCGACGCGTCGCGGTACCCACAGGTCAGGTCGTGCACGAGTCAGGCGCAGAGCAGACTGGAGGTCATCGGCTCGGACCGGGACCCGGCTGTCTCGGAGGCGTTCAGTGAATCCGACTACCGTCGTGCCGTGGATATCCTGCAACACCACTACAACATCATTCTCACGGACTGCGGCACCGGCCTGATGCACTCGGCCATGACCGGGGTGCTGGACCTGGCGCACATGCTGGTCCTGGTCACGTCCCCGGCACTGGACGGCGCGAGATCGGCGGAAGCGACGTTGGACTGGCTCGACCACCACGGTCACGGGGATCTGGTGGCTAACGCTGTGGTCGTGGTGTCCGGCGCGCATCCGGGGCAGGCTGCCGTAGACCCGGAGGTCCTCGTCTCCCATTTCTCGGCGAGGACGCGGGCGGTCCGGGGTGTCCCGTTCGACCGGCACCTGTCGGAGGGCGGCGTGGTCGACCTGGACCGGTTGGCCCCGGCGACCTTCCGTGCCTACCGGGAACTTGCGGCGACGGTGGCGGAGGATTTCGCCAGCTGGCACCGGCATGCTGCGGTGTAGGCTCCGGGCCGGTGCGTCGGCCCCGGGGGTCGTCGAAGTGTTACCGGTTTGTCGTGGTAACACTTTTCGTGACCTGCAGTTTTCCCGCGACAGCTCTCGCCGACACGGTAACACTTCCGGGGGAGCCGTCCCCGGACCCCACCTGCACCTAGAACCGCCCGCAGTTACTGGGCGCGGGCCGATCATTGAAGCGGTCCACCATGTAGCTCATCGCAGGCCCGGCGTTGGTGAGCATCGGCACCGCGTGGTTGATCGCGGACTTCGGGAGGATCGACGGCAACGGATCGGTGACGAACTGGACGGTGCCGCCAGCCTCGCAGTACCGTGCGGCGGTCTCGCGGGCCTGACCCCAGGGGATGGTGTCGTCGTTCTTACCGTTGGCGATCATGAGGGGGGCGTTGAGATCGGTGTAGGCGGAAGCCAGTTTGTAGCTCTCCAGGACGCTGCGCAGACGTTCGTCGTCGCGGGCGATCTCGCCGAAGGAACGGCCGTCCTTCGTCATCGTGCGGGTGTCGGTCAACCCCCAGCGGACGACAGAGTCACCGATGCAGCGGTCCTTGGTGTCCGCGAGGAATTCTTTGCCGCGGTCGTTGAAGTACTCGTCCTGCAGAGACGCCAGTTCCGGGTGCCGTTCCATGGCTCCGTTCAGGGCGTAGCCGAGAACCCCGGTGATGGCGTGACGGTCGACAGCGTCGACGACCTCCAGCAGGTCAGCAGGCGGCGCGCCGGCGAACGTCCCCTTGACGTTGAGTTCCGGGGCGTAGCTCGACGCCATCTCGGCGGCGGACGCCGCCGACCCGCCGCCCTGTGAGTAGCCGAAGAAGCCGACAGGGGAGTCCGACGGCAGGCCGAGCTGCGACAGCCCGGCCCGGGCGGCGTCGAGAGTGGCCTGCCCCTGCTCCGGGTTGTTGACGTAGGTGTGCTGACCGGGGGTGCCGAGTCCGATGAGGTCGACGACGACCACGTTCATGCCCAGCGCACTGGCTGCGGCGTGGAACGGGTATTCGTAGTTGAGGTTGACCGCACCGTTGCCGGTGTCGACCCCGAAAAGCTGGTACGAACTCCTCGACGGTGCACAGATGTCGCCTGAGCCGCGGGTGCCGGGTGAATAGACCAGGGTGGGGGCGGGCCCTTTGCCGTGCCACGTGCCGGACGCCTTGAGTACGACTCCGCTGGCCGCGACCCGGTCCCCGTCCTCGGTGGTGGAGGTGTACAGGATCTTCTCCGCGCTACCGGGCCCGTCGGTGCCGGCCAGGTCGAGCAGTTGGGGAGCGTCCTGGGTGCGGATGACCTCGCCCGGCGTGTCGGGCAGGCTGTCCGGCGGGAGGTAGAAAGGGTCGGAGTCGGTGGTGGCGGGCGCGCCGGCGGGTGGGGGCCAGGAGATGCCCGGAATGCTGTCGGAGCCCTGGGCGGCGGCGCCGGTGATGCCCGCTGCGAGGGTGATGACCGTTGCCGTGGAGAGTGCGGTGGCCCGTGTCAGGAGCCGTCTCGTGAAGTACGTCATATCGGTCAGCTTATAGGCGCCGACCATCGCTGTTGTCATGTTCAATACAATTCGACAAAAGAACATGGGGACGCGCGTGGTGTGGTTGCTTCTGAGTGTCCTGACCAGTAGAAATGGGAGGGTGCAACAGTCCAATCCGCAAGATCTCCGAGACCTGCCCCCGGTCCGGCGGACGTCGGGTCCGGTCCCCGATCCCCGCCCGGCTGAGAGCGACGACGGTGGCCGCAGTCAGAGCCCCGTCCGCCGTCGGATCGGCAGGTCGTTGGCCGTCCTCACCGCCACGGTGATGGTCGGTGCCCTGGTGTGGGTGGGGCATTCGCCGGCGGGTGAGAATGAGGCGGCTCTCGAGGAGTACCGGGAGCAGACGGTCCGGGAGAACGCGGTCGCCGCGTCGGAGAGCATCGTTCCCACGGCTGCGGAGGCGGAGCTGGGCAACGGCCCGAAGCTGGACGGTCCCGCGCCGGGAAGTTCGAAGAAGATCTCCCTGAGCAGCGGTGACCGTACCCGCGAAGGCGTGTTGTCTGTGCCGGAGGGGTATGACCCGGCGAAGCCGTACCCGGTGCTGCTGACCTACCACGGCTACCGTGAGAGCGCCCAGGGGTTCCACGACTACGCAGGTTTCGATGAGAAGCCCGCCATTACCGTGTCCATGCAGGGCATCGGGGATTCCTGGGAGGGGGCACCGTACGCGAAGACGAAGGACGGTGAGGACGTCCGCTTCACCCGCGACATGCTCGCAGCCCTGAACACGACGTACAACATCGACCGGTCCCGGATCTACGCTGCGGGGATGTCCAACGGTGGCGGCATGGTCGCCAAGCTGGCCTGCCGCGAACCCCGCCTGTTCGCCGCAGTCGCCTCCGTCGCAGGCGCCTACTACAGCGGGACGCGCACCAACTGCGTGGAGGACGCCGGCCGTGCCCCGTCCTTCCTGGAGATCCACGGGACCAAGGATGAGACCATCAACTACCAGGGCGGGTCGCGCCACGGCGGTACCTACATGGCTGTCCGGGACCTGGTCGAGGACGTTGCCAGCAGGAACCACTGCCAGAGCACCCCGGTGACCACCGCCCTGGCAGGAGACGTCCGTCGTCAGCAGTGGCCGATGTGCTCGCCGGGTACCTCGGTGGTGCACCTGCGGGTCGGCGACGGCGGACACACGTGGCCGGGTGACGCCTCCGGGGCGTCAGGAGCGGCCTCGGACTCTGCCGAGGCGACGTCCTATTCGTTGGACGCCACCACGGAGGTATGGTCCTTCCTTTCGGGCCACCAGCTCACCTGACACCGGGCCCGGATCTGACTACCGTGCCAGGGCACCCATCGGGTCCCAGGCAGGCAGGACGTTCGGGCTGGTGGACAGGGCCTTGTGGTACTGCTGCGGCAGCCGGTCACGGTGCACTGCGATCTCGAAGACGTACTGGTCGAACCAGTTGTCGTTCATCGTCCAGAAACCCTTGTCCGCAGCCTTCGGACCCCAGGAGTTCTCCACACGCCAGCGCAGAGGACGCCCGTTGTCATCGATGTCGACGCCGGTAAACACCATCGCATGGGTCATCTGCGATTCGCCGGTGAGGAGCCGCTGTTCCTTGGACAGGTCCAGGTCCACGCCGTAGAAGCCTTCGTAGTCGTGGAGTCGGGCGTCCCAGACGCCGCGGTCACGGTGCGACTGTGCGGCGGTGTCGCACCCGAACCACACGGGGCGGCCGTCCTGCAGGGACTCCAGCACCGCAGCCTTGATGACCTCGATCGGGGCGTTGAGGTAGGTCACCGGTGCGCCGCCGACGACATTGCCGAGGTGCTCCACGGTGAACAGTTCCCCCTTGGGGGACGACGTCCGGGGGTCGTCGACGACGCAGACGTAGTCGTCCAGGTCGCGGGGAAGGTACTCGGCGGCGAAGTCGAGCGGGGTCATCTCTCCGATGCGGTGGAATTCGTCGTTCTTGTCCCGGTACTGCCAGACGAAGCGCTCCGGTGGCGTACCGAGGTGCGCGGTGAGGATGCGGTGGACGTCGGCGAGGGTATCGCGGTGGACGGCACCCACAGCGCTGCCGGCGGCGTCGGTGCCGTCGGTACCGGCGGTCTCCCACGCCTCACGCATGCGTGCCGTCCCGGCGCGCAGGGAGGTCGACAGGTCCCGGTTCATCGCCCGGGTGTCCGAGGAGGAACGGGTTTCGGGCATGGCGTACTTCGGCACGGCGCCGTACTTGTCCACGAGGGCGACGAACATGTTCCACTGCCCACCGTCCTCCACCGGGTCGGCGAGCAGGTGCTGGACGGTGCGGTCGGTGATGTCACGGTCGACAAGACCGGCCATGGCACCGAGGAAGTGGTTGGCCTTCTCCAGTTTGTCCCAGTAGTGCAGGTAGGTCTGGGACAGCTCGAGGTCCTTGACGCCGGTGGTGTCGATGACACCGCCGGTGCCGCCGCGTAGGGCGTTGAGTCCGGCGAAGATCCAGCAGCGGCCGGACTTCTTCTGGTCGGCGACGGACCAGGAGTCCAGCTTCACCGAGGTGGAGCTGTCGGTCGTGGCCAGGACGTCGCGGTCGAGGGTGACGGTCTCGACATTGGCGGCGGTCGCCGCGTTGCGGGCCATGCGGAAGGACGGGTCGGCCCGCAGATCGTCACCGAGGGTGGTGAGGTGTGCCGGGTCGAGCCCGGTGTGTGTCGTTGTGGTCGTTGCTGTAGTCATCAGGCCATCGCATCCCAGATCGGAAGGTCAGTGGTGTCGCCGCGGTCGAGGGCGTCCAGTGCCTCTTCGAGGTCACTGGTGGTGTCGGTCAGGCGTCGTCGGGGGACCACGACCTGGAAGACGTTGTCGGCGAACCAGTTGTCGGCCATGGTGCCGTAGCCGCCGCCGGCCAGCTCGGTGTGCTGCGCGTGGCTCTTGGTGCCCCAGGAGTTCTCCACGCGCCACCGCAGTTCCCCGGAGGGGGAGCGGTCGTAGCCGGTGAAGACCATGCCGTGGGTCAGCCGGGATTCAGCGGTCTCCATCTGTTCGGCTTTGGTGGTGGCGGAGTCGGTGCCGTAGAGCGCGTCGAGTTCGAGCAGGTTGGCGTCCCACACCCCGGAGGTGGCCACGAACTGCCGGTTGACGTCGCAGGCGAACCATACCGGTTCGCCGGCGTCGAGACTGTCGGTGACAAGGCGGCGCAGGGTGTCGATCCCGGCGGTGAGGTAGCTGAAGTCAGGTGTGCCCCACACGTTGTTCTCGTGGGTGATGCTGAACGCCTGCCCTTCGGCGTGGCGGGGGTCGTGGACGACGCTGACGTAGCTGTCGATACCGTCGGGCCCGGTCGGGAGCATCTCGGCGGCGAACTGCTGCGGGGTGTAGGTGCCGCCCCGGTGGAAACCGTTGTCGGAGTCGCGGTACTGCCAGGTGAACTCCGTCGGCGGCAGGCCAAGGTGGACGGCGGTGACGCGGTGGGCGTCGGCGAGGGTGTCGGAGATGATGCGCTCTGTCTCGTCGATGTCCGAGTTCTCGCCTGCGAGCACCGCCTCACGCAGGCGCAGTGCCCCACGGCGCAGGACGGTGCGCAGCCGGCCGTCCAGCTGCGGGGTCCGTCCTGAACCGAAGGTCTCCGGCATGGCGTAGGACGGCACGACGCCGTACTTCGCCACGAGGTTGGTGAAGTAGTTCCACTGGCCCCCGTCAGACGCCGCGCCCTGCAGCAGGGCGGCGACGGTGCGGTCGTCCAGGTCGGTGACACCGGCGCGGAACAGCTGCTCCAGTGATCGCAGGACATGGTTCGACTTCTCGACCTTGTCGAAGAACTGCAGGTATGTGTGGGAGAACTCGAACTCCTTGACGCCGAGCTTCTCCGCCACGCGGTGACGGAAGACATTGTAGGCGGCGAACATCCAGCACCGGCCCGACTGCTTCTGGTCGCTGACTCCGAGGGAGTCGAGCTTCACCTCGGTGGTGGGGTCCAGGGCCACCACCGCATCACGGTTGAGGGCGACGGCGTTGACGTCCGCCGCAGTCACGGCGTTCCGGGCGATGCGGAGCGCCCGGTCACCGGCGGCGGTTCCACGCAGCTCGACGAGAAGATCAGGGGTGAGTTCCGGGGGAAGGCCCCGGAGCTGTTCCGGGGACAATGGGGGTGAAGTGCTCATGCACCCGTTATACCCTTCGACTAGCGTGGCCCCATGGGCACCACCGTGAGAGTGGAAGAGGACCTGTACATCGTCGACCAAGCCGTTCGCGCACCTGCCCCGTGCGCGGACGAGATCGTGGCGCGGCTGGGGGACCTGGCGCGGTTCTCTGCGCTACGCGACGCTGACCGTCTGATCTCCCGGACGTCACCGCACCCCGGTCTGACAGGTCTACTCGCTGAACTCCGCCGGAACAGGAGTCTGGTGGCACAGGCGGCCGGCCAGGTGGACGGTGACTGTGCGCCGTTGGCCGCCGGTGTCGTCCCCTGGGCTCGCCGGGGCGTGCATTCTACCGGCGGGCTCCGGGTCACCGTGCAATGCAGTGACGGCAGCAGTGACGGGGGCGGCGACGTTCTGGCGGTCTGCCGTGGGGTGTCCCGGCACCTGCCTGCGCTTCTGGCGATCAGTGCGTCCTCCCCG
The DNA here is from genome assembly GCF_000626675.1 of Corynebacterium glyciniphilum AJ 3170. NCBI lineage: Bacteria > Bacillati > Actinomycetota > Actinomycetes > Mycobacteriales > Corynebacteriaceae > Corynebacterium > Corynebacterium glyciniphilum. Next base: position 900,893 of record NZ_CP006842.1, read on the forward strand.
CTGGACGACGAGGGCGTGGATACCGGGTACGCCAGTTCCCGGGCGCTGCAGGCGCCGCGGTGGCCGGCGTCCGGCGCCTACCCTGAGGCCGCGACCATGGACGACTACCGCAGGGACGTGGAGTTTCTGCAGCACACCAGGGTGATTACCGGGCCTGAGATGATGCATTATGACGTCCGGCCTGCCCGGCAGGTGACAGACGGGGATGCGACAGACGGGGTCGAGATCCGGCTGTGCGACGCCTGTTCGTCGTCGGCGACGGTGGGGGTGATCGTCGCGCTGTGCCGGGCACTGGTCTCCCGGGAGAACACGCTGGTGCAGAGGGGCACTCCCACGCCGCCGTTACCGGTGCTCCAGCAGCGTACCGCGACCTGGCGGGCGGCCCGGTCCGGTATGGAGGGCGAGCTGCTCGACCCGTCGGACCTGGAACTGAAGCCGGCGGAGGACGTCATCGTCGCGCTGGTCGAGCTCCTCGCCGATGAACTCGGGGACGATGGCGGGTGGGTCAGGGACACTGTCGGACACCTGCTGCGTGCCGGATCGGGTGCCTACCGGCAGCGTCGGACACTTCGCCGTCGGGGCAGGACCGATGATGTCGTGGGCCTGCTGATCGCCGAGACCCTCGACACCGTCGGGCTGGAGGACGCGACCCCGCGCACACCGCTGGGCCTGTCGGCCTACGAGCCCAGCGTCGTCGACGATCTCGGGGAAGCATTCTGGGACGAGGCCGTTGACGCCACCGGAACTCCCCGGCCCGTCTCCGCCCCGGCCCTGTCGACGATGGTGCAGACCGGCGCGCTGCGACTGCGGTCCAGGTTGCGGGCGTCCGAAGAGGAACTCACCGGCAGGGGAATCACCTTCCGTGCCAGCGGCACGGACCGTCACCTGGTCTTCCCGATTGACCCGGTGCCGAGGATCATCACGGAATCGACGTGGGACACTCTCTCTGCGGGCGTGGAACAACGGATGCGGGCGATCAACGCCTTCCTCGACGACATCTACGGTGACCGGGAGATCGTCCGCGCCGGGGTGGTGGATCTGGCCACCCTGGAACGCGCGCCGGGATTCCGCAGGGTCGGGCGCCACACGCCCCCAGGGCGGGTCCGTAACCACATCAACGGCGCTGACCTGGTGTGCTCCGACGACGGGCGCTGGCAGGTTCTCGAGGACAATGTACGCATGCCGTCGGGCCTGACGTTCGCCCTGGCGGCACGGGACGTCACCTGCCACCATTTCCCGGAGATGCTCGACGCCACCGAGCGCGAGTTCGGTGAGGTCATCGATCCGGCTGGTTCGCTGGAGACGATGTGCACCACACTGCGCGCGGCAGCACCGCCCGGGGTGGACCCGGAGCACGCACATGTCATCGTGGCCTCGGCAGGGGAGGAGGACAGCACCTTCGCCGAGCAGTCGCTCATTGCCGGGGTGGGCGGATTTTCCGTGTGCACCACCGACCAGATCCTGGTGGACGCCGACGATGACGGGACGCCCACCCTGTGGGACGTCTCCCGCACACGGCGGCGACGGGTGGACGTGGTCTACATGCGGATGGAGGAGGAGATGTTCCTGTCCTCCACCGGGGCCGACGGGACGGTGCTGCGTGAACCTTTCCAGGCCGTGCTCGCCGCAGGCACGGTCGCAGTGGCGAACGCCCTGGGCAACGGGGTCGCCGACGACAAGGCGATCTACGCCCACGTTCCGGCGATGATCGACTTCTACCTGGGCGAACGCCCCGCACTGGACCAGGTCACGACGTACCTCTGCTCGGTGCGGGAACAGCGTGACAAGGTCCTCGACCGTCTCGGGGAACTGGTCGTCAAACCGATCGACGGGTACGGCGGGGCCGGCATCACCGTCGGACCGGAGTGCACCGAGGCACAGTTGGCGGCACGGCGCCGGGAACTGTTGACCCACCCGGACCAGTTCATCGCCCAGGAGGTCGTGCGGCTGTCGACGCTGCCGACGTTCGACGGTCTCGGAATCCAGCGTCGCCACGTGGACCTGCGGATGTTCTCCCACCTGCGGCAGCCCGGCGGTCCCGGCACCGAGGTGGACGCCCTGACTGTCCCGGCAGGCCTGACCCGTGTCGCTCCGGCGGGGTCGATGATCGTGAACTCCTCGCGCGGTGGTGGCGGCAAGGACACGTGGATCCTGCGGGGCAGGCAGCGCAGCGGGTAGGATCACGGGTCTGTGAGACATACCTACGCCCCCAGCCTCGCCCCCGACGGGTCTGCCATCGCCTACGTCATGCATGACGGCGTGTCTCCGCGTGCGATGCAGTCGCGGCTCACCGGGGGTGAACGCCCGGTGGTCATCCCTACGGAGGGGCCGGCAGTGGCGGTGCGTTACTCGCCGGACGGTCGTTGGCTGGCGGTGGAGGTCTCGCCGCAGGGCACCGAGCGCAACGAGATCTGGCTGGTGTCCAGCGACCCGGACGACCCGTCCGCGGTGCTGGTCCGGGACAGCGGCGATGCGAAGACGTCGGTCGTGGAGTGGGACAATGATCTGCTCGCCGTGGATGCGGTCGGTTCCGACGGGGTGGCCGAGGGGCGTCGGTTCGACCCGGAGACCGGCCGTACCGAAGTGGTGGACCGCAGGGCCGACGGGCAACTCGTCGCCGCCGAGAGCGGTTATGCACTGATGCGGGTCGGTCCGCGGGGGAACCGGGAACTGCTGGTGATCCGTCCTGACGGTTCCTGGCGGCCTGTCCTGCCGCCGCAGCCGGGCTCCACCACCGATGACGGCCATATTCTGCCACCGGTGGGGGATGAACCACCGGTGCTCTTGGTCATCGGTGACCATGGCGCGGACCGTCGACGGGTGATGAGGATCCGGGAGCGGGACGGGGTGATGTCGGTCCGTGAACTGATCGGTCACGCCAACGCCGACGTCGACGAGTTCATCGTCAGCGAGGACCGTGGTACCGCTGCGGTGCTCTGGAACCAGGACGGGGTCTCCTCCCTCGAGGTGTTTCTCCTGGACGCCCACGAACGGGTGACGGTGCGGCGTTCCGTCCGCCTGCCCGGCATGGTCGGCCGTGGGCTGACCCTCACCGGGGACGGCCGTCGGCTCGCGTTGGCCGTGGAGAGCCCCGACATCCCGCCGGCGGTGCACCTGGTGGACTGCCGTAGCGGCGTGGTCACATCCCTGAACACCGCCCCCGTCAGTCCAGACCGGCCGCTGCTGGCGGAGGTGCAGCAACCCCAGCTACTGCACTTCACCGCCCGGGACGGGGTCGAGTTGTCGGGCTGGCTGTACCGCGGGGCGAATCCCGAGTTCGAGCCGGCACGGGGGACACGTCCGGTCCTGCTGCACTTTCACGGCGGGCCGGAGGGGCAGTCGCGCCCGGAACACCACGACGTCCTGCGGGAGGTCATTGACGCAGGGATCACGGTGTTCACCCCGAATGTGCGTGGCTCCTTCGGCGGCGGGCGGACGTTCATGCACGCCGACAACCGGTACGGCCGCTTCGCCGGCATCGACGACCTGGAGGACTGTGTCCGGTTCCTGGTGTCGATGGGGGTGGCGGACCCGGACCGCATGGCGATCAGTGGCCGGTCCTACGGCGGCTACCTCACGAACATCGGCGTCACCTGGTTCCCCTCCCTGTTCCGCGCGGCGGTGAGTGCCTGCGGTATGAGTGACCTCGAGACGTTCTACCGTGACACCGAGCCCTGGATCGCCAGTGCGGCCTACCCGAAGTACGGGTATCCGATTCAGGACGGGGAACTGCTGCGGGAGGTGTCGCCGCTGCACCGGGTGGACCGTGTGCAGACCCCGGTGCTGTTCATCCACGGTGCCAACGACACCAATGTGCCGCCGAGTGAGTACCGGCAGATGAAGTCCGCGATGGACGCACGAGGTGTGCCCACCAGCGAACTGGTGATGCAGGACGAGGGCCATGAGTTCGTCAAGGCGGTGAACCGGCAGCGGATCGCCGAACGGATGGTCTCCTTCCTCCGGGAGCACGGGGTCGCCCCCGCCTCCTGACTACTCCTGGGACGGACACTCAGGGGTGGCGTAGTGCCGGAAAAACAACCGGAGGTGTCCGTCCCAGACGCGGTCCGGGTGCGACCGGGTGGTTTACTGGTCCCCATGACTGATTCCACCGGTCCCGCCGACTTCATCGACTTCATCGACGCGTCCCCCAGCAGCTACCACGCCGCCGCGGAGGTCGCGTCACGGTTGGATGCCGCCGGGTTCGCCCGGCAGGACGAGAAGGCACCGTGGGACGCCAGCCCCGGCGGACATTACATCGTGCGCGGTGGAGCGGTGTTGGCCTGGCGGATCCCGGAGCCTGCCGGAGAGAGGGAACGGCCGCAGGGGTTCCGCATCGTCGGGTCCCACACCGATTCACCCGGCCTGAAGCTGAAACCGGTCGGCGACATCACCGGACCGGGCGGATGGCGACAGGCGGCCGTGGAGGTCTACGGCGGTGCGATCCTGCCGGCGTGGCTGGACCGCGAGCTGAGGCTCGCCGGGCGGGTCGTCCTGGCCGACGGCACTGAGCACCTGGTGTGTACAGGCCCGGTACTACGGGTCCCGCACCTGGCGATCCACCTGGACCGTGCCGTCAACAACGGGCTCACCCTGGACCGGCAGCAGCACATGCAGCCGGTGTTCGCCGTCGGAGAGGGCGCACCGACGATCGGCGAGGTCATCGCGGACGCCCTCAGCGTCGAGGGAGTGACACCCGGGGACATTCTCGCCCATGACCTGATCACCGTCGACGCTCAGCGCGGCGAGGTGTTCGGTGCGCAGGACGATTTCATCGCCGCGGGGCGCATGGACAACCTCAGCAGCGTCTTCACCTCCCTGCAGGCGTTCCTGGCTGCCGGAACCGACGACGCCACCGGTGGCATCATCCCCGTGCTCGCAGCCTTTGACCATGAGGAGGTAGGAAGCGCGACAACCAGCGGGGCGGCCGGTCCTGTGCTCGAGGATGTACTGACCCGTACCGCCGCTGCACTGGGTGCCGGTGCAGAGGAGACCCGGGCGATGTTCGCCCGGTCATCCTGCGTCTCCGCCGACGCCGCGCATTCCATCCACCCGAACTACGCCGGTAAACATGATCCGGTGCATCGTCCGGTGATCAACGGCGGACCGGTGCTGAAGGTCAACGCCAACCAGCGGTACGCCTCGGACGCCACCACGTCGGCGGCATGGCGGGCGGCATGCCGTAGCGTCGGGGCTCCCGACCAGGTTTTCGCGGGGAACAACGACGTCCCCTGTGGGTCCACCATCGGACCGATCACCGCGACCCGGCTCGGTATTCCGACGGTGGACGTGGGTATACCGCTGTTGTCGATGCACTCCGCCCGGGAGATGGCCGGCGTCCACGACCTCGCTTGGTTCACCGACACGCTGCGGGCATGGTGGGAACAGTGACTGACACGAACCCCTACTGCCACATCCTTTTCGAGCACCCTGTCATTCCCGGCAATACCGGCAGTGCCATCCGCCTGTGCGCCGGTACCGGTGCCTCCCTGCATCTGGCGGAGCCCCTGGGGTTCAACTTCGACGACAAACACCTCAAGCGCGCCGGGCTGGACTACCACGACCTTGCGGACGTGCACGTTCATCCGTCGCTGGACGCCGCGCTTACCGATCTGGCCGACCTGGCGGGGGCGCGGGTCATCGCCTTCACCGCCCACGCCGAAACCTGGCACACCGACATCACCTATGAACCGGGCGATGTCCTGCTTTTCGGTACCGAACCCACCGGGCTGACGGAGGACGCGCTCGCCGACCCACGGATCACCCGGCAGGTGCGCATTCCGATGCTGCCCGGCAGACGCAGCATGAACCTCTCCAACGCCGCCGCAGTGGCAGCGTACGAGGCCTGGCGGCAGGCGGGGTTCCCGGGCGGACGCTGAGGGTGCCATACTGGTGCCGTGACTGAGATCGCTGAGACCGCTGAGACCGCTGAGACTGCCACCACACTGGATGGAAAACTCTACCGCGACGAGATCGTCGAGGACCTCACCCGCCGGGTGGCGGCGCTGAAGGAGAAGGGAGTCACGCCGGGACTGGCCACCGTCCTGGTCGGCGACGACCCCGCTAGCCATTCCTACGTGAAGATGAAGCACCGCGACTGCGAGCAGATCGGTGTGAACAGTATCCGGCGTGACCTCCCTGCGGACGTCAGCCAGGAGGAGCTCAATGCCGTGATCGACGAGCTCAACGCCGATCCGGAGTGCACCGGCTACATCGTCCAGCTGCCGTTGCCGAAACATCTTGACGAGAACGCGGTCCTCGAACGTATCGACCCGGCCAAGGACGCTGACGGGCTGCACCCGGTGAACCTCGGCAAGCTCGTGCTGATGGAGCCTGCTCCGCTGCCCTGCACCCCCAACGGGGCGATCTCCCTGCTGCGCCGCTACGGCGTGGAACTCGACGGGGCGAAAGCGGTCGTCATCGGTCGCGGTGTGACTGTGGGGCGCCCCATCGGTCTGATGCTCACCCGCCGGTCGGAGAACTCCACCGTGGTGCTGTGTCACACCGGCACCAGGGACCTGGTCAAGGAGACCCGCGACGCCGACATCATCATCGCCGCTGCGGGTAAGCCGCACATGCTCACCGCCGACATGGTCAAGCCCGGTGCTGCGGTCCTCGACGTCGGAGTCTCGCGCGTGGATGGCAAACTCGCTGGTGACGTGCACCCCGATGTGTGGGACGTTGCCGGTGCGGTGTCGCCGAACCCCGGTGGTGTGGGGCCGCTGACGCGCGCTTTCCTGATCCACAATGTCGTGGAACGTGCGGAGCGGCTGGTGTGAGTGAGGAGGGGGCCGGCAGTACCGCCGGGGCAGACAAGGCCGATCTTGTTGAACTGACACCGGCGGAGCGCAGGACGCTGCTGCGTAACCCGCATGATGCGGACGTGCCGCATTCGCGGTTGAACCAGACGCTGCAGATGCTGCTGGTCATCGGCTTCGTCCTGGTGATGGTCGTGGGGCTGGTGTTCCTGGTGGCGGACCGGTGGCGTCGGGGGACGGTCACCGTGGGCACCGGCATGCTTGTCCTCGGCGCCCTGCGGTGGGTGGTCGACGGGGAGATTCTGGGGGTCCTCTCGGTCCGGTCGCGGAGGTTCGATTCGTTGTTCTGTCTCGCGATCGGGGCATCGATGCTGCTGGTGGCGGTGTCGGTCGATTCACTGGGGAGCTGACGGTGGGCACCGTGGGGACAGTCGCCGGTCTGCCGGGGATGCGCAGGGCCTTCGCGGAGGGCGAGCTGACCCTGGGCCTGAGTCTGCCGATCGGGCCGGGCGAAAGCACGGATAACGCTGACGACGGAGGGGATGTCACACGCCAGGTGGAACTGGTCAGGGCGGCGGAAGCGGCCGGGGTCGCGGTGGTGTGGGCACGCGACATCCCGTTGCGGGTCGACACCTTCGGGGATGTCGGGCAGGTCCACGACCCCTTCATGTTCCTCACGTGGCTGGCGGCGCACACGGAGACGATCGCGTTGGGCACGGCGGCTGTTGTGCTGCCGTTGGCGCACCCCCTGCTGCTGGCGAAACGGTCCGCGGGTCTGGACCGGCTCAGTGGGGGACGTTTCCTCATGGGGGTGGCCAGCGGCGACCGTCCTGAGGAGTTCCCGGCCTTCGGCATGGAGAAAGGAGACCGTGCCGCGGTGTTCCGTGAGCACCTGGAGGTGCTGCAGGCCGGGTGGTCATCCACCGGCCGTCCGGTGCGGTGGGCGCGGGGCCGCATGGGCGGAGCGGACGTCGTCCCGAAACCGACGGTCGGGCGCGTGCCGGTGCTGCCGACGGGGTCGTGCCAGCAGAACATGGATTACAACGCGGCCCACGGCGACGGGTGGATCACCTACCACCGCTCCCTGCCCCAGCAGAAGGTGATGGCCGACCGGTGGCGGGCATCCTGCGGTGAGATGTTCGCGCCGTTCGCTGAGTCGATGTGGATCGATCTGGCGGAGGACGCCGACCTGCCGGTCGAGGGGCGTGACTTCGGGTACCGGACGGGGCGGCACGGGCTGTTGAGGATCCTGTCCTCGCAGCGTGACATGGGCGTCAACCATGTGTCACTGCACCTCAGGAGCAGGACGAGGCCTGTCGACGAGATGCTGGCGGAGTTGGCGGAGTACGTGCTGCCGGAGTTTCCTGCGCTCAGCGACTAATTGAGCACCTGATTCCATTCGGTGTGAATCGAACTCTGCGGAGTGTGCCGGGTGGCCGGATAGTGTCTCCTGCGTAGTAGACAGAGCAGTCTGTGCGGAGGAGAGGGAATCGTCGTGGCGTTCAAACCCAGCCTGGGAGCGGTGCTTGTCGGCGTCGGCCTGGTGGCCGTCGCCGGGGTAGCCGTGCTGCCCGGCGGAACTGTCGACGATCCTGATGTGGTGGACGTGTCGTCAGGCGACCAGAGACTGAACCTCGTCGCCTACGCCGTCCCGAAGCCGGGATTCGAGGCCGTCATCCGCGGGTTCCGGAGCACGCCCGAGGGGCAGGACACCGGCTTCGCGGAGAGTTACGGTGCCTCGGGTGACCAGTCCCGTAAAGTCGCCCGGCACCTGCCGACCGACATCGTGAACTTCTCCGTCGAACCCGACGTGACCCGGCTCGTCGACGGTGGCCAGGTGGCAGAGGAGTGGCGGGACAACGTGCCCGACGACGAGTCCGCGCGTTCCGTCCCCTTCGGCTCGGTCGTCGCCTTCGTCACCCGCGAGGGCAACCCGCACGGCGTCCAGAGCTGGGATGATCTGCTGGAGCCCGGGATCGAGGTCATCAGTCCGAATCCCGCGAGCTCGGGGTCGGCGAAGTGGAATCTGCTCGCCCCGTACGCCAGCTGGTTCTTCCAGGCGCTCAACTCCGGTGCCGGCATACAGACCGCCCACAGTGAGGCGCTCGACAAGCTCACCCGGCTCGTCGGCGAACACTTCACCGTCCGACCGAAGTCGGGGCGCGAGGCGACGTCCGCGTTCGAGGGAGGGCAGGGCGACGTTCTCCTGTCCTACGAGAACGAGGCCATCGAACTCGACCGCAATGGTGGACGCATTGACTACACCGTCCCGGACGACACCTTCCGCATCGAGAATCCGGTGGCCGTGGTCGACACGACCGACGACCCCGACGGGAACATCGAGAAAGCCACGCAGTTCCGTGACTACCTGTTCACCCCGGATGCGGAGAAGCTGTGGGCGGCCGAAGGATTCCGGCCCGGCCCGGACCTGTTCTCCGACTCCACCGACGTGATCGACGGTCTCCCCACTGCGCAGCGTGAGGCATTCCGGCCGCTGAGTACCGTGCACACCATCGACGAACTCGCCGACGCGTTCCGCGACCTTGACCCGTCCCTGGACCCCGACCAGGATACGGCGGACTGGGACGTGGTGGACGCGGTGCTGTTCAAGCGTGCCAAGCCTGGCAGCGGTGACACCAACGGCGCCATCACGACGATCTACCAGGCAGTCTGAGAAGGGCGACATGAGAACGAAACTCAGTATGGGCACCGCCACCCTGTGGCTGTCCGTTATCGTCCTGCTGCCACTGGTGGCCCTGACCACGGAGGCCTTCTCCGGCGGGCTCGGCGGTTTCTGGGACGCCGTGACCGCACCAGGCGCACGGGACACACTGTGGGTGACTGCGAAAGTCTCCCTCGCCGTCGCGTTGATCAACATGGTGACCGGCACGCTGATCGCCTGGGTGCTGGTGCGTGACGACTTCCCCGGGAGACGCATCGTGGACGCGGTCATCGACCTGCCCTTCGCCCTGCCCACCATCGTCGCCTCCCTTGTGCTGCTCAGTCTGTACGGGCCGGACAGTCCGATGAACATCACCCTCAACGCCACCCAGCCTGCACTGGTCATCGCGCTGGCGTTCGTCACTCTGCCGTTCGTCGTGCGCTCGGTGCAGCCCGTGCTCATCGAGCTCGACCACGACGTCGAAGAAGCCGCAGCGTCGCTTGGAGCATCCAATGCCACGATCTTTCGGCGCATCATCCTGCCGGCACTGTGGCCGGCGGTGCTGTCAGGAACGGGCCTCGCGTTCGCCCGGGCGATCGGTGAGTACGGATCGGTGGTGCTCATCGGCGGGAACATCCCCGGGGAGACGCAGGTCGCGTCGCAGTACATCCAGGAACAGATCGAGTCGGACGTCCCGTCCGCCGCCGCGGCGGTGTCCGTCGCGCTGCTGGCCATCACCTTCATTGTCCTCCTCGTCCTCCGCCTCGTCGGAGACCACAGCTCCCGGAAGGAACAGGACGCATGAACCAGTCCAGAATCAGTGTCCTGACACTGCGCACCCTCGCCCTGGTCTACCTGGCCATCCTCGTCGCGCTGCCGGTCGGCACCATCCTGTGGCGCACCGTGGAACCCGGCCTCGGGCAGTTCTGGGAGTGGATCACCACCCCGGCGGCCGTCTCGGCACTGCAGACCTCACTGCTGATCGTCGCCATCACGGTGCCGCTGAACGTGATCTTCGGTATCGTCGTCGCGCTCGGGCTGGTCCGGGGTCGGTTCCCCGGCAAGGCTCTGGTCCAGGCGGTGGTGGACCTGCCTTTCGCGGTCTCTCCGGTGATTGTCGGTGTCGCGTTGATCATGCTGTGGGGCACCGACGGATGGTTCGGGGGAGTCGAGGACCTCGGCTTCCGCGTGATCTTCGGCCTGCCCGGCATGGTGTTGGCCACGGTGTTCGTCACCCTGCCGTTCATCGTGCGGGAGGTGGAGCCCGTCCTGCGTGAGATCGGTACCGAACAGGAGCAGGCGGCGTCCACCCTGGGCGCCTCATCCTGGCAGACGTTCCGGCGCATCACCCTGCCGTCGATCCGCTGGGGCCTGTCCTACGGCATCGTGCTGACCGTCGCCCGGTCCCTCGGGGAGTTCGGCGCGGTGATCATGGTCGCCTCCGGGTTCGCCGGAGGAGGTCAGACCCTGACTCTGCTGGTGCACTCCCGCTACCTCGACGACAACAACGTCTACGGCGCCTACGCCGCGGCGACCCTGCTGATGATCGTCTCGGTGATCGTCCTGGTCGTCATGACCCTGCTGCAGAAGAAGAAGGTTTCCTAAGATGGCTATCTCCGTCTCCCACGCCGTGAAAACCTACGGCTCCTCGCCGGTGTTCACAGCCCTCGACGACGTCTCCCTCGACATCCCCGAGGGATCCCTCACCGCCCTGCTGGGGCCGTCCGGATCCGGCAAGTCCACACTGCTGCGCACCATCGCCGGCCTGGAACGGCCCGACTCCGGAGCAGTGGTCATCGACGGTACCGACGTGACACGGCTGGCGCCCCAGGACCGGGGCATCGGTTTCGTCTTCCAGCACTACGCCGCCTTCAAACACATGACCGTGCGCGACAACGTGGCCTTCGGTCTGTCGGTGCGGAAACGTCCGAGGAAAGAGATCGACCAGCGGGTCGATGAGCTGCTGGAGATCGTCGGTCTCGCCGGGTACCACACCCGGTACCCGTCACAGCTCTCCGGCGGACAGCGGCAACGGATGGCGTTGGCGCGTGCGCTGGCCCCGAACCCGGGCGTCCTGCTGCTCGACGAGCCTTTCGGGGCGCTGGACGCCAAGGTCCGCGAGGACTTGCGCACCTGGCTGCGGCATATGCACGAGGAATTCACCGTCACCACCGTCCTGGTCACCCATGACCAGGAGGAGGCCCTCGACGTCGCCGACCGTATTGCGGTGATGGGTGACGGACGGATCGAACAGGTCGGAACTCCCACCGAGCTCTACGACGCCCCGGAGACGCCGTTCGTCCGGTCCTTCCTGGGGCATGTCACCGAACTCGCCGGGCAGACCGTTCGTCCGCATGACATCAGGCTCGGCCGTAATGCCGACCCGGAGGTTCCGGGCAATGAAGTCGCCGCCACCGACGTGCGCGAGGCAGTGGTCGAGCGGGTCGCGGTGCTGGGATTTGAGGTCCGGGTAGAACTCACGGACGTGGAGAACGGCGGGCGGTTCACTGCACAGATCACCCGTGGCGACGCCCGGACGTTGGGCCTGGGGGCCGGCAGTGTGGGTGAGACCGTGTACGCGCGGGCGACGGAGGCGGCGTCCGCCTGACCTGACCAAAAAAGCACCGTCCTGTGCACGCTCCGGAAGTTGAATGCGTGCACAGGACGGTGCCCTTTTCGATGCGTCGAGACCCTACCGCTGCGCCAGCAACGCCGCCTTGGTGAGGAACTTGTCGAGGATGATCGTCATCTGACGCGTCTCGGTCAGGAAGCCGTCATGGCCGGTGGGGGAGGTGATCTTCGACAGGCCGATGAAGTCCCCGAGGTTGCGGGAGAGGTGCTCCTGCTGGTGGTACGGGTAGAGGATGTCCGTGTCGATGCCGGCGACCATGGTCGGGACCTGGGAGGAGCCCAGTACGGCGTTCATGCCGCCGCGGCCGCGTCCGACGTCATGGCGGTTCAGCGCGTCAGTGAGGGTCACATAGCTGCCGGCGTCGAATCTGGCCTCCAGTTTCTCGGCCTGGCGGTCGAGATAGCTCTCGACGGCGAAACGCTCGGTGGGGGAGTGGTAGGGACCGTAGGGATTCTCCCCCGGCTGGGGATCGGTGGAGAACCGCTCGTCGAGTTCCAGCTCACCGCGGTAGGTCAGGTGGGCGATCCGTCGGGCCTGGCCGAGTCCGTGGGACGGGATGTTCCCGGAGCCGTGGTAGTCGCCGTTCTGCCAGCAGGGGTCGGCGGTGATGAAGCGGATCTGAGCGGACTGGATCCCGATCTGCCAGGCCGAGGCACGGGCGGAGACGGCGACCGGTAGCGCGGCCTCCACCACCTCGGGGTACATGAACGTCCACTCCAGGACACGTGCGCCACCCATGGATGCACCGACCACACCGCGGATCCGGCGGATCCCCAGTACGTCGATGAGCAGTGTCTTCTCTGCGGTGACGAGGTCACGGATCGAGAGGGCGGGAAAACGGGACCCCCAGTGGCCGCCGTCCGGATGTGCAGAGGACGGGCCCGTCGAGCCCTGACAGCCGCCCAGACAGTTCGCGCAGAGCACCAGGTAGCGTTCGGTGTCGAGAGCGAGCCCGGGGCCGATCATGCCGGCCCACCAGTCGTCGGCGTTGCCGTCGGCGGTCAGAGCGTGCTCGATGACGATCACGGGTCGTGCCACCGCCTCCTCGGCGCTGCCCTCGTACCAGGCGAAGAGACGTAGCTCTGTGCCCGGGATGTCCACCCCCGCCTCGGTGGTGAAGGTGCCGATGGGGACGGAGACGGACGAGTGGGACGCGGGCAGGGACCGGGGGTCGATGGTCATGGACGGTGGCCTCAGTTGATCGCGTCGAAGCCGAGCTGGAGGTCGGCGAGGATGTCCTCGATGTCCTCGATGCCGACGGACAGGCGGACGGTGGCGAGGTTCACGCCGGCCCGCGCCAGACCCTTCTGGTCGGACTGCGAGTGGGTGGTGGTTGCCGGGTGGACGACGAGAGAGCGGACGTCACCGACATTGGCCAGGTTGGAGTGCAGCTTGAGCGCGTCGATGAAGGCCCAGGCCTTCTCGCGTGCCTCATCGGACCAGACGTCGTCGACGGCGAGGTCGAAGGAGAGCACGGAGCCGGTGTATTCCAGGCCGAGCTTCTCCTTGGTGGCGTACCAGGGGGAGTCCGGAAGGCCCGCGTAGTTCACCGTCGCCACGGCCGGGTTCTCGGCGAGGGAGCCGGCGACGATCTCGGCGTTCTCGTTGTGTTTGCGCACCCGCAGGGCGAGCGTGTCCAGTCCCTGAATGGTCACCCAGGCGTTGAACGCCGAGAGAGCGGCACCGGTGTCACGCAGCAGGCCGACGCGGGCCTTCAGACCGAAGGCAGCGGCACCGAGGTCGGCGTACTTGAGACCATGGTAAGCGGGGTCGGGGGTGACGAAGGAGGGGAAGACCGGTTCGCCGTCGCGCTCGACGGTCCAGTCGAAGGAACCACCGTCGACGAGGATGCCGCCGAGCCCGGAACCGTTGCCGGTGTAGAACTTCGTCAGCGAGGCGACGACGATATCCGCGCCGAGCTCCAGCGGACGCACCAGGGCAGCCGTGGCGATGGTGTTGTCCACGATGAGCGGGACATTGTTGCGGTGCGCGACCTCTGCCAGTGCCGGGATGTCCAGGACGTCGGCCTGCGGGTTGGCGAAGGTCTCGCCGTAGAAGGCTTTCGTGTTCGGCTGGACGGCGGCCTGCCAGGAGTCGAGGTTATCGGGCTCCTCGACGAAGGTGACCTCGATGCCGAGGCGGGCGAGTGTGATCCCGAACAGGGTCTCCGTGCCGCCGTAGAGACGGGGCGAGGTGACGATGTGGTCGCCGGCGCCGGCGAGGTTGAAGATCGCGGCGGTCTCGGCGGCCTGTCCGGAGGCGAAGGCCACGGCGTGCACGCCGCCCTCCAGGGAGCCGATGCGGTTCTCGAGGGCTTCCTGGGTGGGGTTGGTCAGCCGGCTGTACACCGGGCCGAGGTCTTCGAGAGCGAAGCGCTGCTTGGCGTGCTCGGCGGAATCGAAGACATAGGAGGTGGTGAGATAGATCGGCTGGTTGCGGGCGCCGGTGTCGGAGTCCACGGTCTGTCCCGCGTGGACAGCGCGGGAGGCGAATCCCCAGGAGGCGGAGTCGGAGTTGTCGTACCTGGTGCTCATGTGTGGTGGTCCCTTCGGGAGGTTGGGTGTCGTTTCGCTGGGAACACGATAACCCACCGGAGGGGTACCGGCAAACAGCTCGGTCTACTTTTATTCAAAGGCGCAGGTAGGCGCCTTATGTCAAGTAGACCGAGCTGTACGTTGGCGGAAGGGGGTCAGGAGTTCCGCGCGGTGAGGCCGTCGATCACGGCGTTGAAGGTAGCGGACGGGCGCATGACCTTCGTCGTCTTCTCCTCGTCCAACCAGTAGTAGCCGCCGAGGTCGGCGGAGGAGCCCTGACCTCCGCGCATCTCCTTCTTGACGGTCTCGTACTTCTCCTCCAGCTCCTGAGCGACCGGGGCGAAGATCTCGGCGAGCTCAGGATCTTCGGTCTGCCTGGAGAGGTTCAACGCCCAGTAACGGGCGAGCCAGTAGTGGCTGCCGCGGTTGTCGATCTCGCCGACGACGCGGGCAGGGGAGAGGTCCTCGTTGAGGATTCGCTCGGTCGCGGCATCCAGAGCGTCGGCCAGGATCGGGGTCCGGGGATTGTTGTCGGTCTCGGCGAGCTTACGCAGCGACTCCGCCAGTGCCAGGAACTCGCCCAGGGAGTCCCAGCGCAGGTAATCCTCCTCGATGAGCTGCTGGACGTGCTTCGGTGCGGATCCGCCGGCGCCGGTTTCGAACAGTCCGCCACCGGCGATCAACGGCACGATGGACAGCATCTTGGCACTGGTGCCCAGCTCCATGATGGGGAAGAGGTCGGTGAGGTAGTCACGCAACACGTTGCCGGACACCGAGATGGTGTCCTCGCCGGCGCGGATGCGGTCGACGGAGAGCTGGCACGCCTCGACGGGAGAGAGGATGCGAAGGTCCAGGCCCTCGGTGTCACCGACGAGCTCGGAGTCCTTGAGGTACTCCTCGACCTTCGCGGTCATGTTGCGGTCATGGGCACGCTCCGGGTCGAGCCAGAACACGGCCGGGGCGCCGGTGGCACGGGCACGACTGACGGCCAGCTTCACCCAGTCACGGATCGGCACGTCCTTGGCCTGGCAGGCACGCCAGATGTCGCCGGGGGCGACGGTGTGGGACATCAGGACCTTGCCCGAGGAGTCGACGACCTCGACAGTGCCCTCGGACTCGATCTTGAAGGTCTTGTCGTGGGAGCCGTACTCCTCGGCCTTCTGCGCCATCAGGCCGACGTTCGGGACGGTGCCCATGGTCGTCGGGTCAAAGGCACCGTTCTTTCGGCAGTCTTCGATGACCGTCTGGAAGACGCCGGCGTAGGAGGAGTCGGGGATGACCGCGAGGGCGTCCTGCTCCTGGTCGTTCTTGTTCCACATGTGGCCGCCGCTACGGATCATGGCGGGCATGGAGGCGTCCACGATGATGTCGGACGGGATATGCAGGCCGGTAATGCCCTTGTGGGAGTTGACCATGGCCAGGTCGGGGCCGTCCTCCAGCCCCTTGTCGAAGGCCGCACGGATCTCGGAGGCCAGGTCGGCACCGATTTCGTCGGCGTAGTCCTCGAGTCCGGAGTAAATGGCGGCGAGGCCGTTCTCCCCGTTGAGTCCCTTGGAGAACAGGGTGTCGCCGTACTTCTCGAAAACCTCGGAGAAGTAGGCACGCACCACGTGGCCGAAGATGATGGGGTCGGAGACCTTCATCATCGTGGCTTTCAGGTGTGCGGAGAAGAGGACCCCGTCTTCCTGCGCGCGGATGACCTGGTCCTTCAGGAAAGCGTCGAGGTCCCGGGCACGCAGGACGGTTGCGTCGACGATCTCCTTGTCCAGGACCTTCAGCCCGTCCTTCAGGACCGTGGTCTCCCCGTCGGAGCCGACGAGACGGATGGTGAGGGTGTCGTCGCCGTCGATGATCACGGACTGCTCGTTGTGACGGAAGTCGCCGTCGGACATGGTGGCGACGTTGGTCTTCGAGTCGGCACTCCACTCACCCATGCGGTGCGGGTGCTTCCGGGCGAAGTTCTTGACGGCCTTCGGAGCACGACGGTCGGAGTTGCCCTCGCGCAGTACCGGGTTCACGGCGGACCCCTTGACGGAGTCGTAACGGGCGCGGGCGTCCTTCTCCTCGTCCGTGGACGGCTCGTCCGGGTAGTCCGGCAGGTCGTAACCGTGCTCCTGCAGCTCGCGGACCGCAGCCTTGAGCTGAGGGACCGACGCGGAGATATTCGGGAGCTTGATGATGTTCGCGTCCGGCTTCTTGGTCAGCTCGCCGAGTTCTGCGAGTGCGTCGTGGACACGTTGTCCTTCGGGCAGGACATCGTTGAACGCGGAAAGGATACGCGCTGCCAGGGAGATGTCGCGGGTTTCGACGGCGACGCCGGTGGTGGAGGCGAATGCCTCGATAACGGGCTTCAACGAGTATGTCGCGAGTAGCGGGGCTTCGTCAGTTCGGGTGTAGATGATCTTGGCCATGGGCCGGTGTCTCCCTCTTCAATAGTCAGTGCAGCGTCGCGTCGGTTGTCCCCTCGTGAGGGACACAGACGGGCGCACCTGCGATTATTCGTCTCGTTCTGTGGTGATGCCTTCGT
Organism: Corynebacterium glyciniphilum AJ 3170; assembly: GCF_000626675.1. Classification (NCBI taxonomy): domain Bacteria; kingdom Bacillati; phylum Actinomycetota; class Actinomycetes; order Mycobacteriales; family Corynebacteriaceae; genus Corynebacterium; species Corynebacterium glyciniphilum. The sequence goes on from NZ_CP006842.1 coordinate 918,003, forward strand.
GTGGAAGGGTGCCGCTCGGGCATCTACTATCGCGATAATACGGCAATGCCGATTGCCCTGACGGTCGCGGGGCGGCGGATACCCTACACCCGGGGAGAGACCGTTATCTGGATATCAGTGAAATCTTCCGGAGGAAATCACGTCAGAACCGGGAATAGATCTGAATCGATACCGGTTGCCCTCTCCTGTGGCACCCGCCGAGTGACACCAGACCGACCCGAGCGCGCCGACTCCCGAGGAGCATTTCGTGACTGAACGACCGACAGCACCGCCGACAGCACCACCGACCGACGCCACGACCCGGAGAACAACCGGGAGACCTACCCAGAGAACCACGAGGCTGCAACGTCTGGCCGACCTGCCACGTCCGTCCGTCCGGCCCAGCCGGCGCCCCCTGCCCCGGCAGACGGAGATGGGCCGTCGTCGGCGACCGATCGCCATCCTCATGCTCGCCCTCGGCGGCTTCGGTATCGGGACGACCGAGTTCGTGGCGATGGGACTGCTCAACTACATCGCCGACGACTTCTCTATCAGTGAGGCCACCGCCGGACACGTGATCACCGCCTACGCCCTCGGCGTGGTGGTGGGTGCCCCGGTGATCACGGCGTTCACCGGGTCGATGCCCCGACGGCGGCTCGTCCTGATCCTCATGGGCGCCTTCACGGTGGGGAACGCGCTCAGTGTGCTGGCGGGGTCGTACGGGCTGCTGATGCTGTCCCGGTTCATCGCCGGGATCCCCCATGGCGCCTACTTCGCCGCTGCCGCGCTGATCGCCGCATCCATGGCGGACGCCGGACAGCGCGGACGTGCCGTCGCGCAGGTCTCCATGGGACTGTCGGTGGCGACGGTGGCCGGCGTGCCGGCTGCCCAGTGGGTCGGTCAGACACTCGGGTGGAATGCAGCTTTCGCCGTGGTCGCCCTGATTGGCCTGGTCACGCTGATTGGCCTGTGGTACTCGCTGCCGCACATGACGCAGATGCCTGCGACACGACCGAGGACCGAGCTCAGCGCCCTGGTCAACCCCCAGGTGATGCTCACGTTGCTACTCGGCACCGTGGGCTTCGGCGGTATGTTCTGTGTCTACACCTATATCTCCTGGACAATGACCGAGCGCGCTGGTTTCCCGGAGGGCCTCATGTGGCTGGTGCTGATGGTCTACGGCATCGGCATGGTGGCGGGTACTTTCGTCGGCGGACGGCTTGCCGACATCAACGTGGAGGGGTCGATCTTCGGCGCCCTGGTCGCCATGGTCCTGATGCTCGGGGCGTTCTACTTCACCAGTACGATCGCGCCGCTGGCGATCGTGAACTTCGGTCTGGTCGCGATGTCGGGCTCGGTGATGACGATCAACCTGCAGACCCGGCTGATGGACGTCGCCGGCAAGGCACAGAACCTGGCTGCCTCGATGAACCACTCGGCGCTGAATCTGGCGAATGCCGCCGGTGCTGCGGTCGGCGGAGCGGTGATCAGCGCCGGTTACTCGTACTCTGCGCCCGCGTTGGCGGGTGTGGGCATGGCACTCTGCGGCATTGCGGTCTTCGTCCCGACCTACCTGCTGCGGCGCCGCAGCGAGGCCCGCCGCTAGTCTGGACCGCATGACTGTCACTGTCGCCACCGTCAACGTCAACGGCATCCGTGCCGCAGCCAAGGTCCGCAACGAGGACAACCACGGGATCCTGCCGTGGTTGGAGAGCACCCCGGCGGACGTGGTGCTGTTGCAGGAGGTGCGTGCCACCCCCGACCAGACCGAGAAGGCACTGGCCCCGGCCCTGGAATCCGGGTGGAGCCTGGTGCAGGCCGAGGCTGCGGCCAAGGGGCGTGCGGGTGTGGCGATCCTGTCCCGTCACGGTATCGACGACGTTCAGGTCGGTTTCGGTGAGGGTTTCAGCACTGAGTTCGACGATGCGGGACGCTACATCGAGGCCACCACTGCCGGGCTCCGGGTCGCCAGCGTCTACCTGCCGTCCGGGGCCGAGGGCACGGCCAAGCAGGACGAGAAGTTCCGCTTCCTCGATATCTTCGGTCCGTACCTTGAACAGCAGGCCGGAGCACATGAGCAGATGGTCGTCGGCGGGGACTGGAACATCTGCCACCGGCGCCAGGACCTGAAGAACTGGCGTCCGAACCGGAAGAAGTCGGGGTATCTTCCGGCGGAGCGCGCGTTCATGGATTCGGTGTTCGGCACGTTCCCTGACGAGTCCACGCAGATCGGTGACCCGACGGACGCAGGACGCACCGGCAACCCCGCCGGCGCCCCGTCGGACTTCTTCGGTGCGGTGGACTACACCCCCGGTGACGTAGCTGCCCAGCGGCTGGAGAACGGGGCGACGGGAGAGCCCCGGTGGTTCGACGCCCTGCGCCGACTGCACCCGGACGAGGACGGCCCCTACTCCTGGTGGACGTGGCGTGGCAAGGCCTTCGACACGGGAGCCGGGTGGCGTATCGACTACCAAGCGGCGACGTCGGCGTTGATGCAACGCGTGGAGTCCGCGTGGGTGGACCGGGCCGAGCACTACGACCTGCGCTGGAGTGACCATTCGCCGGTCCTGGTCACGTACCGCTGACAGAGCGCCACGGCGAGTCCCGCTGCAGCCAGGGTGACGTGCAGGACCAGCAGGAAGAGGAGCACTACGCTGACCCCGTCCAACCACCCGACACCGGTACTGAGCGAGAGCTGGTGAGCGCCCAGGCTGCAGGTGCCGACGGGGAAGGTGGCGGACCACCACGCAGGACTGTAGGCGGCTGCCGACGCCGCGGGAGACGTCCGCAGCAGGGTTCCCCAGTGGTTCCAGAGCGCCCACGCTGCGGCCGGGACACCGACAGTGAGCATGACACCGGCGTAAATTCGGCCGACGTCGGCGAGGGACGACCCGTCGGAGAGCAACAGGGCTGCCGCGCTGCTCTGGCCGACGATGCCGAGCGGGATCCACGTCGTGGCGGCGGTAGGGGGCGCCGGGCGTCGTCCTGAGCCGAGGTAGATAAGGAGGAAGGCGGGGACGCCGGTCAGCAGCGACGCCGCGAAGCAGAGGATTCCAGGGAGCGGGTGCCCGAGTTGGGCGGCGTTGGTCGCCGCCACCATCGGGGTAACCAGGGGAAGAGCCGCGGGAAACGTGCGTGGCAGTGTGCCTCGTACGAGCTTCACTGCCTGAGGCGTGAAGACGATGACGGAGGCGACCGTCCCGACCACCCAGGTGACCTGGTGGACGCTGACGAATCCCAGGGTGCTGTCGGCAGCGGAGCCGAGAGCGAGAATCCCCATGGTGACCATCGACCACGGGGGGAGATCCGTGGTCAGCCAGCTCCGCCCGCCGGTAGCCAGGACCAGCAGGACCATGGCTGCCAGCACGGTCACGATGCCACCGGTGGGCGTCCCGACATGAACTCCTGTCATGGACGCGGTGATGGCGATTCCCATCAGCGCGCCGGCCCAGGCGGGGCCGGGTGGCGGAAGCTCGGTCGTGGTGTCCATGGGTCCTGACCGTAGACGGTCGCCCGGGCGTCCAGGGATAACAGGCCAGGTGGAAAGGGGTACAGTGAATGTATGTACCCTCATGTCCCGCAGATCGGCCAACTCGCCACACTCGTGGCCGTCGATGAGCGTCGCAGCATCGCCGCGGCGGCACGTGACCTGGGGCTGAGTCAGCAGACGGTGAGCGCGCGGGTGGCGGCTGCAGAGAAGACCCTCGGTGTCGCGGTTTTCCGGAGAGGAGTGGGGGGATCAGAGCCGACCGAGCGAGGGAGGGTCGTGTTGACGGCGGCCCGGGAGCTGCTCAGCGCTGCGGGAGAGTTCTCCCGCGCTGTCTCTGCGACGACGCAGCCGGATGCGGTCCGGTCGCTGCCCGTCGCCGTCTCCAATACGATCGCGGAACTGTATTTCCCCTCGTGGGCGGCGCGGTTCCACCGGGAGAACCCGACCGTCCGTCTGCAACTGCGTTCCCGCAACAGCACAGAGGTGTGTGACGCGGTGGCGGGCGGGGAGTGTGTGCTGGGGTTCGTCGAAGGGGCGGAGGTATCGCATGGCCTGGCCTCGGACGTGGTGGGGGTCGATGACTTGATTCTGGTGGTCCCGCCGACGCACTCCTGGGCAGGTTCGGAGGTGGACGCGGGACAGCTACGACGGACACCGCTGGTCACCCGGGAGCGAGGGTCCGGGAGCCGGGAGATCGTGGAGGCGGTCCTCGGCACGATCGCTGAACCCGCGGGCGAGTTTGGGTCGTTGTCGGCCCAGCGGGCGGCGGTGACCGGGATGGGGGAGCCGACAGTCATTGCGGCACGTGCCGTGGAGTCGCAGGTGTCGTCCGGCGAACTGGTCCGGGTGCCGGTGAAAGGGGTGACGTTCCGCCGTCTGTTACGTGCCGTCTACCCCCGGGGACGGCCGCTGGGGGTGAGTGACCCGGATGCCGAGGCACTGCTGCGGATCGCTAAAGTGCCCGGGTAACATGACTGCCCATGAGTGATGAAGCACAGATCAAGCGCGTCCTGTCCGGCATTCAGCCCACGGCGGACTCCTACCACCTCGGGAACTACCTGGGTGCAGTCAAGCAGTGGATTGACCTGCAGGACGGGTACGACGCTTTCTACTTCATCCCCAACCTGCACGCCATCACCGTGGACCAGGATCCGACGGAGCTGAAGGAGCGGACGCTGGCCGGCGTCGCGCAGCTGTTGGCGTTGGGCATCGACCCGGAGAAGTCCACGATCTTCGTTCAGTCCCAGGTCCCGCAGCATGCTGAGCTGGCGTGGGTGCTGACCTGCCTCACCGGCTTCGGTGAGGCGTCACGGATGACGCAGTTCAAGGACAAGTCCGCCAAGCGCGGTGCCGAACGGACCTCTGCGGGCCTGTTCATGTACCCGATGCTCATGGCGGCGGACATCCTGCTCTACCGTCCGCAGCTGGTGCCGGTGGGGGAGGACCAGCGCCAGCACCTGGAGCTGACCCGCAACTTGGCCGAACGCTTCAACGCCCGCTTCGGTGAGACGTTCGTGGTGCCCGACGGGTTCATCCCGCAGGGTGCGGCGAAAATCTACGACCTGCAGGATCCGACGTCGAAGATGAGCAAGTCCGGGGACAACCCGAAGGGGATCGTGAACCTGTTGGACGAGCCGAAGACGTCGGCGAAGCGCATCAAGTCGGCGGTGACGGACAACGACGGTGAGATCCGGTACGACCGGGAGGAGAAGCCGGGTGTGTCGAACCTGCTGGTGATCCAGTCTGCTCTGACCGGACGCAGCGTCGACGAGATCGTGGCCGACTACCAGGCGGCCGGGGCGCAGTACGGCGCGCTCAAGGTGGACACCGCCGACGCACTGCAGGCCTTCACCACCCCGCTGAAGGCCCGGTACGACGAGTACATGGCCGATCCGGCGGAGCTGAAGCGGATCCTGGACCGCGGTGCCGAGAAAGCGTCGGTCGTTGCGGAGTCTGTGGTCGCCGACGTGTACGAGAAGATGGGGCTGTTGCGGTAGGGAGGGAGAATCCCGCGGCGCATAGCCGAAATGAACTAGGGTAGGGCCCCACGGTCCCATCGTGCGCGGTGGGGCATTGACTATGAAGAGACACACAAGAGGAGTCCTCTGATGGCTCGCACGATCACCGCCTCCGACCGGGACAAGTTGGACGACCACGGCATCGAACGGTCCACGGACGACTCACCGGGGGCGATTGACCGGTACCGTGACAAATGGCCCTGGTTCGACCACGTGATGCGCATGAACGAGCGCTACACGGATCAGGGCGGCAACAACTTCGCTGCCGGCATCACCTACTTCTCCGTCCTCTCGATCTTCCCGCTGATCATGCTGTGCTTCGCCACCGTCGCCATGGTGGTCGCCGGAAACCAGGAACTGATCGATAAGATCACGGAGACCGTCACCGACTCCGCCGGCGGTGAACTCGGGGACACCCTCAACGACATCATCATGCAGGCGATCGACCAGCGCGGCAGCGTCTTCGGTATCGGTCTTGTGCTGGCGCTGTGGACCGGCCTGGGGTGGATGGGCAATCTCCGCATCGGGGTGTCCAACATGTGGAAGACCCCGGGACAGGCCGACAACTTCATCAAGGGAAAGATCAGCGACCTGATCGGTCTGATCGGCCTTCTGCTGGCTCTTGTCGTCGCGTTCGCCGTGACCGCCTTCGGTGGCGGTGGTTTCACCAGCAGTGTCCTCGAGACCATCGGGCTGGGCGACATTCCCGGTATCCGGATTCTCACCTGGTTGGTCGCCCTGGTCGTCGCCCTCATCGCAAACTGGATCGTCTTCTTCTGGTTGATGCTCTATCTGCCGCGCACCCGCGTGCCGCGTCCGGCGGCGGCACGGGCCGCCGTGATCGGTGCACTGGCCTTCGAGGTAATCAAGCAGATCGCCACCGTCGTCTTCTCCAACGCGTTGTCGAATCCGGCGGGTGCGGCCTTCGGTCCCGTCATCGGTGTGATGGTCGTGCTCTACCTCGTGTGGCGCGTCACGCTCTACCTCGCGGCATGGACCGCTACGACGCCGGAAGCGCTTGCATCCATGATTCCCGAGGCGCCGCCTGCCGCAGTGATCCGCGTGCGCCAGGAGGTGCGCCCCGGTGCCCGCAACATCAGCACCGCAGGGCTGGTTGGCCTCGGAACCGCTGTCGGTGCGACTGCGGTTGGTCTGCTCGGTAAGGCTTTCCGCCGGAAGTAGGCGACGCCCGGCCTACCGGCGACGGAAGCGCGCAGCCCCCGCCGCAAGGCCGAGGAGGAGCAGGACGGCGATACCCGCGCCGACGATGGCACGCATGTCGATGACGTCTGCGTCAGAGGCGTCCCCGTCGACGACGTCGGACGTCCGGGGCTGCGCTGCACCGTCGTCGCCGGCCTCCGCCGGAGCGTCGTCGGCCGGGGTATCGAGCGTGCCGATGCTCGCGCCAGCGGGGGCGTCGAATGCTGCGTCAAGAACAGCTCTGGCCTGTTCCGCGGGGCGCCCCGCGGCAATCGTGGAATTCAACAGCACCATGCCCAACTTCCGGCCGTCGCGTTCAGCGGCGACAGAGAATGTGTGCCGGGCGTTATCGGTGAAGCCGGTTTTGCCGCCGATGGTGCCGGGATAGTTGAACAGCATCTCGTTGTCACTGGAGAGCTCGAAACCCTCCATGTCCCCGTAGCCGGGGAAATCCGTCGTCTCCTCACCGAGAAGCTCCCGGACGTCCCCGCGCTGGAACGCCGCCCGGTAGATCAACGCCATGTCGTAGGCGGTCGTCTGCACGCCGGCGCTGTCGAGACCGTGCACAGTCATCACCCGGGTCGCCTGTGTGCCCAGGGAGTCCGCCAGGTCCTGCATACGCTTCACGGTCTCGTCCTGCCCGCCCATGGCCTCGGAGAGCGCGATGGCGGCGTCGTTACCGGAGCGCATGACGAGCCCGAGCAGCAGTTCGCGCGCTGTGTAACGTCCACCCGGCCCGACGCCGACCTGTGAACCGTCGATCGCGACGGCTTCGTCACTGACGGGGACGACCTGATCGAGGTCGAGTTCATCCAGTGCGGTCATCACCAGCAGTGCCTTGATGATGGAGGCCGGGCGGTAGAGCCCGTAGGGGTCCTTCGCCGCCAGGATGTCCCCTGAGTCGACGTCGTACACGAGATAGCTGCCGAGGCTGAGGCGATCGGGAACCTCCATGCCGGGCACGGAGACCGGGGCGCAGGTGTCGAGCGCTTCACCGGCCGGCCCCGGATGCTCCACGGTGAGGGGTGCAGGAGCGTCCTCACCGTCGGACGGCAGGGCGTCCTCGTCGAAAGCCGGTGGCAGGTCATCGGCGAAAGGGCAGTCGTCGGTGTCGAGGAACGGGTCGTCCGGCAATGGTGCCCCCGGGTCGACCGTTAGGGGGAGCCAGTCGTCCTTCTCGATGTTGTTGAGGCCGGTCTCCGCGACGGCTGGTGCGGTGAGGGGGCCGGTGAGGCTGATCGTCAACGTCGCCGCGAGGGCAGTGGCCAGTGTCGTGGCTCGGAGCGTCCGGCGCCGGGGGAGAGTGTGTGCAGTCATCAGTTGTCAGAGTCTATCGGTAGCAGGGTCCGCCACGGACAGGAACCGGGAGCAGCGGTATCGTGGGGCACCATGAGCGACAGCGAATTCAGTGAGACCGAAGCTACCTCCACCGTCGACCCGGACGTTGTCCGGCGTCTCCCCAAGGTGGAACTCCACGACCACCTGGACGGCGGTCTCCGACCGCAGACCATCATCGACATCGCAGCTGAGACCGGGTATGACGGCCTGCCGACGACCGACGCCGCGGAGCTGGAGAAGTGGTTCTTCGACGCCGCGAACTCCGGCGACCTGCCCACCTACCTCACCACCTTCGACCACACCACTGCCGTCATGCAGACACGGGACTCACTGGTGCGCGTGACCCGTGAGGCTGTCGAAGACCTCGCCGCTGACGGCGTGTGCTACGCCGAACTGCGCTTCGCTCCCGAGCAGCACCAGGCCAAGGGGCTGAGCCTGCAGGAGGTCGTTGATGCGACCGTGCAGGGCGTCAAGGAGGGGGAGCGCGTTGTCTCTGCACGCGGCGGACGGATCCACGTCCGGCTGCTGATGTGCGCGATGCGACATGCCGACCGCGCCGCGGAGATCGCCCAGTTGACCGTCGACAACCACGGTGAGCACACCCCGGGCGAGGGGTACGTCGTCGGTTTCGACATCGCCGGCGCGGAGGACGGCTTCCCCCCGTCGAATCATGTCGAGGCGTTCCGGATCCTGCGCGAGAACCTGGTTCCCGTCACCGTCCACGCCGGTGAGGCGGCCGGCGTGGAGTCCATCGCCGACGGACTCCGTCAGGGTGCGGTGCGCATCGGGCACGGTGTGCGCATCTACGAAGACCTCGACGCCACCATGAACGGCATTGAGCTCGGTGAGGTCGCCAAATTCATCCGGGACCGTCGTATCCCCTTGGAGATCTGCCCGACGTCCAACACCCAGACCGGGGTCTGCGACACCGTCGCCGACCACCCGTTCAACCTTCTCTACGAGCTGGGTTTCACCTGCACGGTGAACACGGACAACCGCCTGGTCTCCGGATGCACGATGACCGGCGAGATGCTGGCTCTGGCGGAGAACTTCGACCTGGAGTACTGGCAGTTCCTGGAGTTGACCACGAACGCCCTGGACAACGCTTTCTGCGATCAGCCGCTGCGCGAATCCCTGGAGCGCGAGGTCATCTACCCGGCCTACGCGGAACTGGGCGGAACCCTGAGCTCGGGTGAGGGGGATTCCGAAGGACTCGGCGAACTCCATGGGGACCACGGACATGTGCACGGTGCCGGTGTCGAGGAAGTGCAGTTGTCGATGGAGAACCTGCGGGCCGAGCTTGCGGAGCTGGGTTTGAGTCTTGATGACGAGGACGACGAGGACAGCGAAGATTCCGAGGAGACGGAAGAGAAGTAGTAGGTCTAGCCGGAGAGCCAGTCCCACCAGCTCTTCTTCAGGGGGACGCCCGGTTCGGCGACGGTGATCTTCACATCGCCGAACGTCGTGTGGCCGGTGAGGACGACGACAGGAGCGCCGGGGCTGAGGCGGGGCCCCTGGTCGGCTTTGACGTCGCCGAAGACGAGCGACATCCGGTTCTCTACCCGGATTCCGGGCGGGACGGTGATCTTCACGTCCCCGAAGATCGAGGCGATGTTCAGCGTGGTTGTCGGCGCGGACAGTGAGGCCTCACGGAGGTCGAGGTGTACGTCTCCGAACAGCAGGAAGAAGCTTTCCCGCGTGGCCAGCTGCATGTCCCCGCCGCGCTTGAGGTCGCCGAACCAGAGGTTCTGAGACGGCGAACTGACCTGGGGAACCGTCTGGGGACGTGAGAACTCCGGCACCGGAGTAGCTGCCTTGGCTGCGAGCTCCTCGACATCCCGGCGACCGTTGTTCCCCATGACAAGGGTCTCGAGGCGCTCGAACCGGGCCACGTCGGTGGTGGACCAGACCTCATCACTGAGTTCGGAGAATTCCGTGAGATCAATGCGTCCTTGTCCGACGGCAAGTGTCAAGGCGTCGCTGAGTCGGTGTCGGCGCTCGTCAGGGATGCGGTCGGGGTGGTGGGGGCCGTCGGGGATGAGGTCCATGGGGTTCAGGATAGCGGCTACCATCACGGTCATGAGTTCCTTCCCCCGGCTCACCTATTTCCCTGACCCATCCGAATCCTTCCGGGAGACCATCGAAAAGTGTTCCTGCTGTGGGCAGATGAGGGGCTGGGAGTACAAGCAGAACGTCTACTGCGTGGGTGAGAACCCGAAGCACCTCTGTCCCTGGTGCATCGCTGAAGGGAGCATGTCCGCGCCGCAGACGGCGTGATCACTGGCCTGTACCCGGACTTCCTGCCGGGGTGTATCGTTCCCGCCGATCTGCAGCCTGGGGTCGCGTACCGCACTCCGGCTTTCCTCACGTGGCAAGACCCGCAGTGGTTGGCGTGTTGCTCCGTGCCTGCGCAGTACCTTGGTCAGCCGACCGGTAGCGAGCTGAAGAAATGAGTGGGGGCTGAAAGTCTAGTAGATGTCGGGGAATGCCTGGTTGCTACGTCGAACTGGGATCCGCAGACTGTGCAGGAGCAGTTGGTGTCTGCAGGGCCACGAGAGGAAGAGGCCGTTTACCTGTTCTTCTGCAAGAACTGTGAGCGGTACACCGCTTACTCGGACACGGCGTGGGGCACTAGACGGCGGAGACGCTCCTAACTGAGGCGTGCACGTCGGTTTCACTGATCTCTGAACTGGTCGGCCTCCCCGCAGGTAGGACCACCTGAACCGATCAACTGTATCGGTAAAGTCGCAGGTCAGCCGGTTTGACTTAACCGCTTCAGACGCATTGACTTTCGGTTTGTGACTTTCAAGATGCGCTTCCGCACCGTCCTGACCGCCGCCGTGACGGCAGTCGGACTGACCACCGCCCTCGCGGCCGCCGGGTGCTCCGCCACCGGCGGTGCGCCCCGCGCTTCCGACGGGGACGGGGGCGGTGGCACCGTCGACACCCCGCGCTACGTGGTCTCCATGATCAGCCACGGTGCTCCCGGAGACACTTTCTGGGATCTGGTGCGTAAGGGAGCCGAGGATGCGGCCAAGAAGGACAACATCGAGCTGCGCTACAGCTCCGATCCGCAGGCGCCCAACCAGGCCAGCCTGGTCCAGTCTGCTGTCGATTCCGACGTCGACGGCATCGCTGTCACCATGCCGAACGCCAACGCTATCGGGCCAGCTGCCCAGCGCGCCGTCGACGCGGACATTCCCGTCGTCGGTCTGAACGCCGGCATGGAGGACTACGAGGACTACGGACTCACCGGATTCTTCGGCCAGGAGGAAGGCGTCGCCGGGGAGAAGGCCGGTGAGCGACTCCAGGAAGAGGGGGCGAAGAAAGCCCTCTGCGTGATCCACGAACAGGGCAACTCCTCACAGGAGGCGCGGTGCGCCGGCATCCGCAAGGGGCTGACCGGCGGCTCCGTGGAGATCCTCTACGTCAACGGCCAGGACCTCACCTCGGTGAAGTCCACCGTGCAGTCCAAACTCGCCCAGGACAGCTCCATCGACTGGGTCATGGGACTGGTCACCCCCGTTTCCCTCGTCGCGGCAGATGCCGCCGAGTCGACCGGTGCCGACGTGAACATCGGGACCTTCGACACCAATGCCGAACTGGTCCCGGCGATCCAGAACGGACGGATCAGCTTCGCCGTCGACCAGCAGCCCTACCTGCAGGGGTACATGGCTGTGGATGCACTGTGGCTCGCCAAACGCAACGGGACAACGGTCGGTGGCGGACGTCCCGTCTACACCGGACCGAGCTTCGTTGACGAGAGCAACATCGACACCATCGCCGACGCCGCGAAGGAGGGCCTGCGATGAGGTCCGCGGCACTCCTGCGACGCCCGGAGTTCGCCAGCCTCATCGGGGCGGTCGCGATCTTCATCCTGTTCATGATCGTCGCGCCCAGTTTTCGCTCGATGGACGCTGTCGCCACCGTTCTCTACACCTCGTCGACGCTCGGCATCGTGGCCTTGGCCGTCGGGCTGTTGATGATCGGCGACGAGTTCGACCTCTCCACCGGTGTCGCGGTGACCACGACAGCCCTGGCGGCGACGATGATCGCCTACAACTTCCACCTGCAGACCTGGGTCGGCTCGCTGCTGGCTCTGGCCATCGCCCTGGCCATCGGGTTCTTCAACGGTTGGATGGTCACCCGTACCGGCATCCCCAGCTTCCTGATTACTCTGGCGACCTTCCTCATGCTCCAGGGGCTCAATCTGGCGGTCACCAAACTCGTCAACGATCAGGTCGCCACCCCCGTCATCTCCGACATGCAGGGCTACGAGTTCTGCCGTCGACTCTTCGCCGGCTCGTTGACGGTCTTCGGCGTGACCATCCAGGTCACGGTCTTCTGGTGGATCCTCTTTGTTGCCGTCGCCAGCTGGGTGCTGTTCAAGACCCGCTTCGGCAACTGGATCTTCGCCGTCGGAGGAGACAAAGACGCCGCCCGTGCCGTCGGTGTGCCAGTGGACCGGGTGAAGATCATCCTGTTCATGACCGTCGCCGCATCCTGCTGGTTCGTCGGGCAGCACAACCTGTACCAGTTCGACTCCATCCAGGCCGGCCAGGGTGTGGGCAACGAGTTCCTCTACATCATCGCCGCGGTCGTCGGGGGTTGCGCGATGACCGGCGGCAAGGGCACGGCGGTGGGCACCGCCATTGGTGCGTTGATCTTCGGTATGACCAACCAGGGCATCGTCTACGCCGGTTGGAACCCCGACTGGTTCAAGTTCTTCCTCGGCGGTGTCCTGCTTCTCGCGGTCCTCGCCAACAACTCCTTCTCGAAGTACTCGGAGGCCCGACAGTGACTACTCGCGAGACCACTCCTGAGACCACCCCCGTGATCGAGCTCCGCGGCGTCGGCAAGAGCTACGGCAGCTTCCGCGCACTGGAGGACATCAGCCTGTCCGTGCAGGAGGGCCACGTTACCTGCGTCCTCGGCGACAACGGTGCCGGAAAATCGACTCTGATCAAGACGCTGGCGGGGCTGCATCCCCCGACGGACGGTGAGATCCTCGTCGACGGCGAACCCGTCACCTTCGCCAACCCCCGCGACGCCCTGAACCACGGCATCGCCACCGTCTACCAGGACCTCGCCGTGGTCGGGCAGATGCCCGTGTGGCGGAACTTCTTCCTTGGCCAGGAGATGACCGGGCGGTTCGGCATGCTCCGGGAGGCGGAGATGCGTGACATCACTGCCGATCGTCTGCAGTGCATGGGGGTGGACCTGAAGGACGTCTCGGTACCCATCGCCTCCCTGTCCGGTGGGCAACGCCAGGTGGTGGCCATCGCCCGCGCCGTCTACTTCGGCGCCCGGGTGCTGATCCTCGATGAACCCACCGCCGCTCTCGGGGTCAAGCAGTCCGGTATGGTGCTGCGGTTCATCGCCGCGGCCCGCGACGAGGGGATCGGGGTCATTCTGATCACCCATAACCCGCATCACGCCCACCTGGTGGGCGACCATTTCGTCCTGCTCAACCTCGGTCGCCGGGTGCTCGACGCAGCACGGGAGGACGTGACACTGGAGCAACTGACCCTGGAGATGGCCGGGGGCGGGGAACTCGATTCTCTGGCGCACGAGCTCGAACGCTAGGAAGATGTCGGGTATGACGTTCCCCCGCCTGTTCCCCGGCCAGGTCCTCATCGACGACCAGATCGGCCACCGTGTTGCGCTCAGTCCCGGCCAGTCACTCACCCTCGGGCGCGCGGCGGATTTCCCCCTGGGGTTGGACGACGAATTCATGCACCGGCAGTTCCTGCAGGTCTGGGACTCTGACGGCACCTGGATGATCACGAACCGGGGTGGCCGACTGAGCGCCAACATTCAGCCGCGTGCGGAGAACTCGTTCAGCCAGAGTCGGTTGGGGCCTGGTGCCAGCCTGCCGTTGCCCTTGGGGGAGTCCGCGGTGGTGTTCGCTACCTCAGTGACGACCTACGAACTCGACTTCACTGTCGCTGCGACGCTACGTCCACCGACGGGGAGCTGCGCCGTCGAGCGCATTGACGGTGCGCCAATGACCGTCGGAGAACTCATCCTCAATGATGAGCAGGTCGATCTGCTGCGTGCACTGGCTGCACCCCTGGTCCGCCGCCCGGGGACCGACCTGTCCGAGGTGCCGACCGTCCGGGACCTCGAACAGACACTGGGCTGGTCACAGAAGAAAGTGAACACCAAGATCGACTACCTCTCCAAAGCTCTCGAGGGGAGCGGGGTGACGGGTTTTTCGGCGCGTAACGGCAATGCCCCCACCCGACGACTTGCCCTTGCCCGGTATGCTCAGGAAAACTACTGGTCCCTGAGAAAACAGCCATAGGGGACGTAGACGGAGGACACGACATGGGGAACAACGACTGGGGATCGCCGGGGCCCACAGGCCCGGCCGGGAACCCGTGGCGGCAGGACGACCCGGCCCCCTCGAAGGCCGGCGGTCTCGCCACCGGGATCATCGTGGCCGCGGTCGCCGTCGTGGTGCTCGTCATCGGACTGGTCGCCGCCGGTGTCTGGATGTGGAGCAGTCAGGGGGACGGGGACGAGTCTGCCTCCCCGGCGTTCACCGCCGTGCCCGACGACACCACCTCCGCCGCCGCGGGGGCTGAATCAGAGACTGAGACGCCGTCTTCCGTGCAGTCCTCGACGCCGCCGCGGTCGCCCTCACCGTCACGTTCGCCGTCCGCGTCTCCGTCTGAACCGTCCGCGACGTCCGGAACACCGTCCAACCTGACCAGCCAGGGATGGCGCGGGGTCAGCGCGGCAACCTGCAACGCGTCCGACCGGTGGGTCTTCGCCGGCACCAACGGTGAGGACCACGCGGTGGTTTGCCGCGTCGGGGAGCGAGGTGACCTGTACTACCGCGGGTACTACAACAACCGCGCCGCCGAGTATGACATCGACATGCAGCGCGCCGGGTCGGGACGCTGGGTCACCCGGTCCCTCGACAGCAACGGGTCACGCGTGGAGATCAGCGGCTCCGGGGTCCGTGTCGTCGACGGTGACGGCGATTCCGTCTCGTCGCGCGACTTCACCTGGAGCTCTGAGGACGCCGACAGGTGAGTGACAGCGGTAACTGGTCCGGTGACCCGGACGTCGCCCAGCTGGCGGCTGAGCTGGAGGCCCGGCGTAACCTCACCGATCTCACACTGATCGGTCAGGGTGGGATGGGGCATGTCTACCGTGCCTACGACCAGGGGCTGCGACGGTGGGTGGCGGTGAAGGCCGTCCGTCCGGACGTGGTCGGGAGCGGCGGTGAAGGATACCGGCGCTTCCTCGCGGAGATGCGGACCCTGGCCACCATCCGGCACACCTCGGTCGTCAACATCCACTACGCCGACGCCCTGTCGTCCACCGGGACCGCAGCCTACTTCGTCATGGACTACGTCGACGGTGGCGACCTTGAGGACGCCCTCGCCGAGCGGAGGCGAACCGGGCAGCGGTTCACTGTCGGAGAAGTAGACCGTATCCTCAGGCCTGTCGCCGAAGCGCTGGACCATATCCACCACCGGAATCCTCCGGTGGTCCACCGGGACCTGAAGCCGGCGAATATCCTGTTGCCGCGTGACCCGCACAGCGCGGTGGGCACCACGGCCGTTCTCACGGACTTCGGCATCAGCATCGCCGGGGACGACACCCGTGTGACGTCCACGGGGCTGGTCATCGGCACCGAGAAGTACATGGCGCCGGAGATCTTCACCGTCGCAAGCACCTACGGCGCCCACCTCGTCGACTACAGTCCCGGCACCGACCGGTACGCCCTCGCCCTGATCGCCCTGGAGATGCTGACCCTCACCGCATTCCGCGACACGATGTCGACGGCAGCGTGGCGGGGTGAGCGCACACTGCCGAGGCTTACCGCAGACGTCCTGGCGGAGCCGGACGGGCCGGTCGCACCACAGGTTGCGCGCGTTCTCCGTCGGGCGCTGGACAATGACCCGTCCCGACGGTTCCCGACTGCCGTCGCGTTCCTCGACGCCGTGCGGGATGCCGGACGGGGACAGGTGGGGCAGACCCGCGAGGTTCCGGTGGCCTGGGCCGGAGCGCCAGCGTCTCCGTCACATCCGGCGCATGCGGCGCCGCCAGCGCCGTCCAGTGCGAGGCGGTGGAAGACGCCCGTCGTGCTGCTCGCCGTCGTGGCGGTGGTGGGAGCACTGGGTGTCCTGGGGTTCGCGGGATACCGGCAGTTCATGACTCCCGGGTGGGAACCCTCCGACGCCCGGATCGTCAGCGCTTTTCCTGATCTGCTGCCGAAGCGGCAGGGGCAGGAGGGATGGCGCGATATGACCTGCGACGGTGCTGAACCCCGTGGTGAGGAAGAAGCGCGGGTGACCTGTCATGGTGGCAGTCTGACTATGGCCGTCGTCGACTTCGGCAGTGAAGAGACACGGTCAGCGTACGTCCCCACCAGTGGCGCCGAACAGTTCGAGGCGGACGGCTGCCGGATCCGGGTTGCTGCGCCTACGGAGACGGGTGGCGCGATGAGCGTCTTTCCGGAAACCGGTGACCGTACGCGCTACGCGATGCTGCTGACCGGCGCGACGGTCGACTCGGCGTCCTCTGCCACCGACGTCGTGGGGAATATTCCCGTCTGCTGACCCGTGGGAGAGCGCAGTGTGCCACGATGAGTGCCGCAACATTCGATGAACGGGAAGTGAGACAGGCATGAGCGACCACGGGTGGGGTCGACCGGCCGGACCGTCGGACATCACACCAGGCACGGTGGAGACCGCGGGGACGGCGCCGGGGTGGGGCGACCAGGACGCCTGGTCAGTACCGCAGTCACCACAGCAACCGGAACCACCGCGGACGCGTCGCCGGACCGGGCGCAAACGGGGTTCGAAGTCCACCGTCGTCGCTGTCGTCGCGGTCGCGGTGGTCGTTGTACTGGCCTTGGTCGTCGGCGTGGTGGCGTATCTCTTCGTCCTGCGACCTGCATGGGGAGGAGGCGAGGGGGAGCTGGCTGCCCGGTATCCGGAGGTCGTCTCGGACCGGGAGAACGGGGACGGGTGGCGCGGACTGTCCTGTGAGGGGCGCGACCCCGGGAACGGTCAGGAGGCACGCATCGTCTGCGCTGACGGCTCCCTGTCACTCGTCGTGGCCGAGTTCGTTGATGAAGAAACCCGCGAGACACAGGTACCGTCGGAGGGGCGTGAGACTCTCAGCAACGGTGACTGCACCGTGCAGACGGTGGACGTCCCCGGTAACGAGAACCCCACCTACGCGATGATCCCGGTGGACGGCGGAGCAGATGCGCTGCTGCTGTCGGGTCAGGGCGCCGCGGACCTCATCACTTCCGTGCCGGTGTGCTGAGTTGCAGGTGTTCCCGCGCCCGCCTGATGTATTAAGGTGCCCCCTGAACGCTCCTCAATGCTTCAGCGAGGCTCCAGAGAGACGGCTCCCGAGAAACAAGGACGAACAAGGACTCCCATGGCGAACTACGATCTGTACACCGAACTCCAGCTCGACAAGGACATGCCGCCGTACGAGATAGCCGAGGTCCTCGGGGCCCGGGCCTCCGACCTGCGGAACCAGGGGTACGGCAGTGACTCCCCGGAGCTCGATCAGGTGGACACCGCCCGCGCGATTCTGGGTGACCCCTACAAGCGCGACATCTACGAGGCGGCGCTGTACGGCCCTGAAGATGACGTGGTGAACATCCGGTGGTTGCACGACCTCGCGGACTCCCAGTCACCCAGCTTCCCGGCCGGGACGGCCGCCGCGCCGACCGGATACCCGTCCTACGATGCATATGAGTCCCAGCCCACCAGCGATGACCAGGAGGCGGGCGGCCTGAGCGGAATCGGCGGACCGTCCGCTGAAGCCGCTCGTGAGCACCACGTCGACGACGCGTCCGGTTCCTCATCCGACCTGGAGGCCACTCGGGTGACAGCCGCTGTACCGGAACCCGACTCTGATTACGGGACCTCTGGGGCGCACGGGGCGTACGGGCGGGAATCGGCCGAGGTGAGCGGATCCGACGAACCCGCCACGGATGCTGAGGCGGGTACTGACCTCTCCGCCGGTGACGGCCCCACCTTCCAGGCTCCGACGCAGAATGCCTGGCAGCAGCCTGCCCCGTCTGCCCCGTCCAGCGGGTTCGGCGGCGGCCAGCACGCGGCACAGCCCGGCCAGTTCGCGCAGCCGCAGCAGCGTCCCGGTTCCCAGCTGGACATGAGCAACTGGGGGGTCGGCGACCGTAGGCGGAGCGAGTCGAAGATCTACCTGGCCATCCTCGCGATCATTGCCGTGGGCATGATCTACCCGCTCATTGTCCTGTTGACCGCTGGCCCGGACGACCTGGACGCCGGCCTGTCGGTGATGAAGGCGACGCTGTTCACCCTCGCCCACGTCGCGGCCTGGGTCAGCATCAACGAGATCATCTGGGGCGTCCGCAAGATCGTGGCGCCGAATCGACCGACGGAGAAATAGCTTGACGGAAACGCACAGTCAGGAACCTGGAACTCCCGGTAACCCGGAGGCGCCCGCCGCGCCTGCCACCGGCGGGGCCGGCGGCATGACGAAACTGCAGTACCTTCATGCCCTGGTGACCCATCCGTTGATTGCCGCAGTAGTCACGGCGCTGCTTGCCCTGGTGGCGGTCGTCGGGCTGTCGCTTCCGTGGGCCAGGACCGTGGTCAGCGCGGGTCAGGCGGGAGCTGAGGACGCCGACATGATCCTCACGATGTCGGGCTTCGGCATGGTGAAGAGCACATTCGAGGCCATTGGTCTGCAGGAAACGTGGATTGAGGCGACATTCCTCTCGGTTGCTGTCGTCCTACTGTTCCTGGTCCTGGCGAGCGCGGTACTGGTCGCATTCACCCCACTGCGGCGGGTCGCAGCTGTGATTGTGGCAGGTACGGGTGCAGGCTTCACGGCGTACGCAATCTACGGCTTGGTGACTGGGCTGGGACTCGACGAGAAGCTCTTCACTGACGACACGTCCGGGTTGGGGGACCAGGAGGCGGCGATCCTTCAGTCCCTCCTTGACTCACTCACGACCTCTACCGGTCCGGGGGAGTACGTTGTGTTGGTCGCTGGGATTCTTCTCCTCATGCTCGGTGGTTACGTCGCTGTCCGGTCCGGCTATCCGTGGCTGCCGTCGTCGGGCGACCGTGCTGAAGGGGTCGTTGGCGGAGCGAACGTCGTCGGCGACGTGCGACCGTGACGGATGGGCGTCCCTCCGGGAGGGGCGGGACGCCGTGGTCCTGGCTGTGGTTGCGGCAGTGATCACTCAGTCGGACGTGGATGGTGCCATTGCCGCGCCCCCGGTGCGGTCCTGCCGGAACCGGGGTACTGCCCCTCGTTGAGAGCGAATGTGGACGGCACCACAGTTCGCCCGGTGGTTGTGGATTACGACGACAGGGCGGCGTTGTGTGGCGCCGTGGCGTCGACACAGGGCAGTAATCCTTGCTTGTTGAACGATGACACCTCCTATTCCAGTCCGTGTTGAGCCCCTCTGGCCGACCCCGCTGCTGACGCCTGATCCGGGGGGTCACGGCGGGTCCTCTGCTTCCCTGAACCGCCGACGTCGGACGTCGCCGGGATGACGTCGGGTTGTGGGGTGGTCGTTGTGGACGGGGCGACGTTTCGGGTCCACGCTGACCGGGGGAATCCAGTGGACGCGCCGTCCGCTACCCGAAGGAGCTGGAGTAGTCCACCACCGGTCCGGATGCTGGCGGGTGTCGTCCACGCGAGCGTGCATGCCTGGGGACACGAGCGTCAGATTGTCCAGATCAGTGGCGCCACCGGCGCTCCACCCGTCGATGTGGTGCACATGGCAGTGTGCAGGCGCGGAGTCGGTGCCCGGTGCTGAACTGATGCCTTCTTCGCCGACGAGGGCGAGGTACTGGCTGAGGTTGCCGAGGCGCCGGGTGCGTCCGAATCTCAGAGTCCGCCCTTCAACATCGAGAACCTGCAGATATGTTTCCAGGTCGTGCCGATCGTCGAGCAGCGTTGTGGCGGGGACGTGAATGCCGACATCGGTCAGCGCGGTGCCAGTCGGGTTGTTGAACTGTTCGACGGACATGACGGCGACGATGGTAGTTGCACCGCGGCCCGGGGTGAGTGCGCGACCACGCCCGTACCCGGCGTGGACGACCGCGGCGAGTGCATCGTGTCGACGTTGTTCGGGCGTACGGTCATCGGCCGCGAGATCAGTGTCCTCGATCAAGTCGCCGGTCTTGGCATAGTCAGCCATCACGCGTTGCAGTGACGCGGCGAGCTCAGGGGTGAGGGTGCCCCGGACGGGAGTCATGCCGTCGCAGCGCTGTCTCCCGAGGGTCAGGGAACGCATCCGGTCATGGTCTTTCTCCGTGTACGGTTCCTCTGCTCCGACGAGGTCGAGCAAGAACGAGCGCAGGGAGTCGAGCACATCGGGCCCCTGCTTCCTGGCAAGGTCGGCGATCGGACGGTCTGCGATGCGGGTGATCTCCGCCTGGACGTTCTGGGGCAGCGCGCGGATCTGTTTGTCCGCCTTCTCCACGCCGGCGGCATCGAGGTGCCCTTCGGCGACGAGAGCCGCCAGCTCAGGCATGTGGTCCTCGTGCGGAGCAGTAGGGTCAGCTCCCCAGGGGTCCGGTCGCTCGGCCACGCGCGACCATGACGCCAGACGACTGCGGGCATCACGCGTGGTCGTCGTGAATATCCTGCTCACCGCCCGCGCCTGCCGCTGGGTGCCAGCCGGAAGCTCCGATTGATGACTCGACAGGAATGCGGCGTCAGCGACGGTCAGTTTCTTACGGGAGCGTTCCATGCACGCCGCCGCCTGCAGCCTGTCGGCGTCGGAGAGCCGGGACCAGGTGTCCGGACCATGTGCGATGATGTCTTCCACTGCAGCGTCCAGGGCAGAAAGTGCTTCCAACAGGTCGGTCGTGGAACCGACCGGCGGTACCGGAGGTTGCTGTTGTGGCATACGGTGTCCCCCCCCTGAAACTCGAACATGAGTTCCTGCTGTCCCGACCAACATGCTTCATCTTCTGCTGAATGACATTATCATTCGAATGTTTGTTCGTCAACATATTTTCTGTACGGTCAGTACATGGCACCCGATGACGAGGTCCTTGCTGAACAGGAACTATCGTGCATCTTGACGAGACGAGGACGAGAAACGCGAACTGTGCCGGACGGCACCGGAGAGTGACGGAGAATGGACAGAGACACCTGGGGCCGTGGAGGCGGACAACAGTCCCCGTCCGAATATCAGCCACCGAACCCGTACCACCGACCACACGAGTCGGTCCCGTCATCAGGTACTGCTGAGCCGCGGAGCGGACTGGTCGTGTCCGTCGTCATCGCGGTCCTTGCCGTACTCATCGCCGTGGGGACGGCAGGCCTGTGGCTCCTCAACCGGGACACAGAGGCCCCGAGAGCAGAGGCTCCCGGCGCTTCCTCGGCGGAGACGCTCGACGACTATCTGGTCGATGGACAGGACGGTCCCGCCGCTGAGGACGTCGCTCCCGACGATGGACTGCCGCCGGGCCTCGGTTACACCGGGTACTTCGACAATGAGAATGCGGTATGCGACGGCTTCGACACCTGGGTCTACGCCGGCGAGGGTGGGGGAGCGGCAGTGGTCGTGTGCGTCTCGGACGTTGACGACACGCTGTACATGCGGGGAGACTTCACCACCGGCGTCGCACGGGGAGACGTCGCGATGGACGACGAAGTGGACGTCGTCGACGGGATCTACACCGTCGGAGTAGACGGTGGAATCGTCGAATTCTTCGGAACCGAGCTGTGGTTCACCGACGGCGACGGAGCGGATCCTCTCGCCCAGTTCGACGACTTCTGGTACGACGACACCGTCTGGGGCCCCTGAAGCCGGTCCTCAGAACTTGGTGAAACGGTTCGTCAGGTTCTCTTCGAGTTGCGTCCAGCCGTTCGCCTCTTCGTCGAAGGGAGCGGTCGGCGTTGCCGCAGACGGTGAACCGAGCATGTACGCGATGTAGTCCTGGAGACGGGGGTATGCTAGCAGGACCTTGTTCACTCCGTCGTCCTGTGCCCAGTCTGCGGCATCGGCGAGCAGCTCGTAGGCTCGTCCCAGCTGGTCGGTGTCCACAGCGTCGACGCCGTCGGCGATGTCGCTGCGCAGTCCCGTAAAACCGTAGACGTTCGACGGATGTACCTCGACCTCGAGTTCCCCGGCATTGGCCAGTGTCACCAGGTCTCCCCAGGTCTCCATGCCGGCGAGGTCATGGTCTTTCGCATCGATCATCCACCGCACCAGCGAGCGGGAAGACGGGAACGTATTGATCTCGCCGCGGTGGCCCAGGAAGACCGGAGACCGGTTCCCGACATAGCACCGCAGGGTGTATACGGTGGTGCCGTCCACGGTGATACGGATCGGATCGATCCCTGCGCTGCCCCACGGCGTCGCGTCGTACGGGTCTGCAGCGTGCTCCGTGTCCTCATCGTCGGTATCGGGGCCGTTTCCGTCTGTATCGTCGGCGTTGGTGCCTGTGGAGGTTGCGGTTGCCCCGGCGGCATCATCCTGCGCCGATGCCGCGTCGTCGATCCGCTTCTGTGCTGCAGCGACGAGACTGGCTGCATTGTCGCCGAGGTCCGGCGTGACCAGCGCCTCGTCGACGGCATCGAGGAGTTCCACCCAGTTGTCCCGCACCGTGAAACCCACACTCGACCATTCGGCGAGACCGTTCTCTCCGGCGTAGTGGTCCTGGCCACGGCTCACGTTGGACAGGACGGAGTAGGACCGGAACCACCGGTTGATCCGGTCGATGCCGCAGACCGTCCCGAGCGAACGCAGCACCTGGAAGGCATTGGAGACTGTCCGGGTGTTCTCGAAGGACGGGCGCCCCGCGAGGTTGTTGGGCAGCTCGACGAAGCTGATGCTGCCTCCCCGGCGGGGCGTCACCTTGGTCTCGGCACCGTCCATGAATGCCGGCCAGTCGGGATGTTCGGCGAGATCATGGGCCGAGGAGGCGGTGATCCCGGCGAGCAACGCCGCCGGTGACTCGAACGCGAAGACCCCGGAGTCGTCACCGAGGAAAGCCTGCCACTGCTCGCCACGGGACACCCAGCCTGGGGCCCACAGGGTGTAGTACGTGCCGGCGGTTGTCTCGAGCTCGAGCGTCACGATTCCGTTGTCTGCCATGACGACAGATTTTAGCTGGAAGGACGACCGCGGTCGATGACCGGACCACCGTGTACACCCGCAGTGGAGAAGAGGTCGGCTTTCAGTACCGCCGGGACCGTAGGTGGGGGCTCTCCGAGAAACTGCTGGACGTTGTATTCCGGCACCCGGGGTGTCGTGGTGATGCGGGCCAGGCCGCGGTTCGTGGGCATCAGTGTCTCCTCTCAGGCAGTGGGGCGGTAGAAACCGAGAAACCCCATGCCGATGTTCTCTGTTCTCACCGGATTGATCTGGACGGGATCACCGGCCTCGATCATCTGGCCGTCGCCGGTGACCATCGCGACGTGGCCGTCCCACACCACCAGGTCACCGGGTGCAAGTTGGTCGGCACTGACCTGAGCTCCGACGGCCTGTTGGTCGGCGGTGCGGGGAAGATCGACCCCTGCCTGGCCGTACGCCCACTGCGTCAACCCACTGCAGTCCACGCCTGTCGACGGTGAGGTGCCACCCCACACATACGGTGTTCCCAGCGCGGACGTCGCCGCCTCCACCGCAGCCGCCGCCTGTGGGGTCGGAGCACCTGGAACGGCGACGTCGCCGACCGGTTCCACCGTCCCGGTCGCTGGGGGTGCTGTCTGCGAAGGCCCTGGACCCGACAGCCCCGACAGCCCCGACAGTCCCGACGGCCCCGCCGGCCCTGCCGGTGTCGGGGGTGGCGTGGGTGCTGCAGGTGCGTCCGGCAGCCCTGCTTCTGCCGCAGCCACCCGGCTGATGAGAGTCTCGAGCTCCGTCCCCAGTGCAGTAAGACGTGCCTGCGCCCGTGCCAGGTGTGTGCAGGCGATCTGCAACGCCGCCGCCGGGGTGGCCGGTGACAGTGGGGCGGTGACGACCGTGCCGATGATCTGCTGCAGACACTGTTCCGCGATCTCCAGGATGTCGACAGTGGCACGGTCGACCGCGGCGGCCCCGTCGTGAGCCACGGCGTCCACCTCGGCGGAAACCTCGAGGAGCTCGACCGTGTCGACACCGGCCGCCGTCAGACGCTGGACAACTGCCGTGCCCGCTGCACCGCGCAGGACGGCGTCCACATCGGACGGGATGTGCCGGGTCAGGTCGGCGACGAGGTCAGCTGGAGGGCCCGTTCCGGCATCTGTCAGAGGTGAGAGTGGGTGCAGTCCGGGTACAGCAGTACTGGGCGCGAGCCGACGGATGGGCTCGACCAGGGCGAGAAGGTCGGTCATGCAAGCCGCCCGGTGCGCAACGTCCTGAAGGAAGTGGCGGCCTCGTCCTCTGCCTCGTCCAGGCCGTCGGCGACGGAGGTGAGTGAGGTGACGCCTGCACGGTAGAAGCTGACGAAGTCCGCGAGGAGACCGACCTGCCGTTCACGTGCCTGTTGCAGGACCGCCGCCAGGCGCGCCGCCTGGGGGACACCGGCGAGCAGGACCGTCGGCTGACTGGGCCCCGTCGAGGACAGTCTGTCGGCGAGAGTGCCGATACGGGTCGCCACGGTGCTGAGGACGTCGGTGTCGGCGGCGAGCACCGCCGCGGAGCCGTTCGGGGACGCATTTACGATTGCCATGGTGAGAGAGACTCACCCGGGCGCCCGGAGGTTCCCCGCATCCATGGGTTATTTTGGACGGTATGACAGACTCACAGCGGTCACAGCGAACCAGTATGGAAGTTATCGAGGTCGACCACCCACTCGCCGCCGCGCGGCTGACGATCATGCGGGACGCCCGCACCGACAACGTCGCTTTCCGTGGCGCGCTGGCCGACCTCGGGGCGATGCTGGTCTATGAGGCGGCGCGGGATCTGGAGACCGAGGAGTTCGCTGTGGAGACCCCGGTTGCGACGGCGACGGGACGGCGGCTGGCGGACCCGCCGATCATCGTTCCGATCATCCGCGCGGGCCTGGGGATGATCGACCCCGCCCTGTCGATGATCCCTGACGCCCAGGTGGGCTTCCTGGGAATGGCGCGTGACGAGGAAACCCACGAGCCTGTGCCGTACCTCGAGGCGCTGCCGGACGATCTGTCGGGCCGCACCGTCTTCCTCGTTGACCCGATGCTGGCCACCGGGGGGTCACTGCTGCACGGTCTACGACTCGTTGCGGAGCGTGGTGCGACGGAGATCGTCGTGGTCTGCATGGTGTCCGCGGTACCGGGCGTCGAGGCGGTACGCAACTCCGGGTATCCGGTGAAGCGACTGGTCACAGCCACGATTGACCCGGAACTCGACGAGAACGCCTACATCGTCCCGGGTCTGGGCGATGCCGGCGACCGCCTTTACGGGCCACGCAACATCGACCTCACCGACCCCCGCTAGCTGCGGTAGTTGTTCGGATTGCGCAGGGTGATGTCCGCCGTCCCCTCGGCGGTCTTCCCGTCCTCGGGCTCCACGGTCACCCGGACCGTGAGGGGGATTTCGCTGCCCTGGGAGGGCAGGGGGCTCCGGTCCAACCACTCGTAGTCCTTCGACGAGGACCCTTCCGGAGACGAGTGGGAGCAGTCGGTGGTGCGGTACTGCGCGATTTCAGTGTCGCCAGCGAGATAGCTGACCACCGTCGAGCAGTCCCTTGCATCGGAGCCGGGTTTCCAGCTCACCGCGGGGAGGGCGGTGGCCGATTCCTGGGAGGTGTAGTCAGAGGTCATTTCATAGGTCGTCTGACCGGTCTTGATAATGTTCTGCCAGCCGGAGTCAGGTGCGGTCACGGAAACCTCGACTTCTCCACTGCTGCGGTTTCGTCCGTCTTCTGCAGAATCCGTCAACGAGGGCTCCTCTGACGCACCAGAGGTCTCGGAGGCGGCAGAGGTTTCCGCGGGTCCGGAGGATGACGTTGCCGACGAGGACTCCGAAGACTCCGAAGACTCCGAAGACCCCGAGGGATCTGACGACTGTGTGGTGAAGGCCGGGTCGTTGTCGGTGTCCTCCCCGGACTCGTCGCTACAGGCGGTGAGTGCCAGGGTGGTGGTCGCGGCAACGGCAATGGCGGTGATTCGCAGAGCTGAACGCATGGGTGGGGTACCTCTCGGGGTGACGTCAGTGAATCTTCAGCCGGAATTCTATCTGACCACGGGTACGGCACGGGGCCGGACGGGAACAATTCCCCACGACTCACCCCTGGACGGCGGCGGCGAGACTCTCCAGCACCGTCACGACGTCACCCACAGCGATGCCGGGGGCCCCGGCAACCTGGAGGTAGAACTTCGCCTTCGGTTCCGTCCCCGACGCGCGGGCGATCACGCGGCAGGCCAGCTCCGGAGCAGTAGAGCTGTCACCGGCCGTCCAGGTCAACCGCACCCCGGAGGTCGGATCCTCCCCGTCGAGCGGCGTGGCGGTCACCGGCCGCCCGGAGGTGAGCGCCGTCGGGGGCGACTGGGCCCAGTCGGCCACCAGCTGCGCAGCCGCGGTGGCCGAGTCGCAGCGCACCGAGATCTGGGTGGTGCGCACCGGACCGAACTCCTCGTCCAAGCGGTCGAGTTCGTCTTGCAGGGAGGAACCGTCCGCCTTGAGCTCCGCGGCCCAGGTGGCTGCGAGCAACGCGGTCGCGAAACCGTCCTTGTCCGCCACGATCTGCGGGAAGGGGCAGGTGCCGATCGCCTCCTCGTAGGCGTAGGTGAGCTCGCCCGGTGCGTCGTCCGCGGCGCGGGCGAGGTTCTTGAAGCCGGTCATTGTCTCCCGGAAGTCCCACCCGCGGGACGCGGCGATCCGTCCCAACAGGCTGGAGGACACCACGGTCGTGGCGACGACGGACGCTGGTCCGTCGCCGTGGGAACGGAGAGCGACGGCGCGCTGGGCGAGCAGTGGCCCGGTCTCATCGCCCCGCAGCATCCGGAATCCGGAGTCCGCGTCGGCGTCGGGGATGCCGATCATGCACCGGTCGGCGTCCGGGTCCAGGGCGATGAGCAGGTCAGGGCGGTCCCCGGGCGCCGCAGCCCCGGCCTGGGACAGCAGAAGGTCACAGGTTCCGGGTTCCTCGGGGTTCGGGAAACCGACCGTGGGGAACTCCGGGTCGGGCCAGCGTTGGGGGACGACGGTGTCAGGGCGGTGGAAGCCAGCTCTCCGAAACGCCTCTTCCAGGGTGCTGCCGCCGACGCCGTGCAGCGCGGTGTAGAGCACGGTGAGATCACGCCGGGCCGCCAGCACCTGGCCGTCCCCGGAGGACAGGGGTGCGGCGACGGCGGAGACATACCCGTCCACCGCACCGAGATCGAGGGATACGGTGGTGGAACGCGGGATGTCCGGCGCCCCCGGCTGCTGGTCGATCAGTTCCTCGATCTCGCGGTCAGCCGGACTGACGAGCTGTGATCCTCCGGCAAGGAAGAGTTTGTAGCCGTTGTCGTCCTTCGGGTTGTGGCTGGCGGTGATCTGGACGCCGGCGTCCAGCCCCCGGTGCTTGACCACCCAAGCGATGACGGGTGTAGGTGCCGGATGGGCGATCAGCGTCACGTCGAATCCCGCACCCGCGAACGTCTCGGCCGCCGCACGTGCCATGGCGTGCGAACCGTACCGCGAGTCGTACCCGACGGCGACACTCAGCGGTGCGTCACCGGTGTGGCGGGACAGCAACCATGCGGCGACGCCGCCGGTCGCCCGGGTGACCGTCGACACGTTCATCCGGTCTGGTCCCGACCCCACGGGAGCGCGCAGGCCGGCGGTACCGAACCTCAGTTGTGCAGTCACTGGCCGACCTCCGCCCGTCGGTCGGTGTCGCCGAGCTTCTCCAGCAATGTCCTCAGCAGCGAGCCCACCTCGGTGGCGGATGCGGCGCCCGCCGCCAGTACCTCCTCGTGGTTCAGCGCCTCGCCGGTGATCCCGGCCGCCAGATTGGTCACCAGCGACAGCCCCAGCACCTCGACACCTTCGGCACGAGCGGCGATGGTCTCGTACACCGTGGACATGCCGACCAACCCGGCGCCGAGGGCGCGCAGCATCCTGATCTCCGCCGGTGTCTCATACTGTGGCCCCGGCATCATCGCGTACACCGCCTCTCGCATGCCTGGACGCAGTTCCTGGACTAGCAACCGCAGGTTGGGTGAGTAGGCGTCCACCAGGTTGACGAAGTCGGCGCCGACGAGGGGCGTACGTCCGGTCATGTTGAGGTGGTCGCTGATCAGCACGGGCTCGCCGACCCTCATGCCGTCAGCGAGGCCGCCGGCGGCGTTCGTGAGGACGAGCTGCCGCACGCCGGCGGCCGCCGCGGTCCGTACCGCGTGCGCCGTCCGCCATACCGGATGACCCTCGTAACTGTGGGTTCGTCCCAGCAGGACGAGAACCCGGAGTCCGCTGATCTCCAGGCTGCGGACCGTGCCGCCGTGCCCCTCCGCCGTCGGGGGAAGGAACCCGGGGAGCTCCGACATGGGGAACTCCGTCATGCCGGAGGCAGCTTCACCGGTACCGTCCGCGCCGCACAACACATCCGCCGCAGGACGCCACCCGGAACCGAGGACGACGGCGACGTCGTGGGCGTCGCGACCGGTCCGTCTGGCGAGCTCAGCTGCGGCGCTGGCGGCAGCGGCGGTGGTCTCGGAGGGGGACATGTCTGAAGGAGCCACGGAATCAACCATGGGACCAGCATAGGACGGGACGCTCTGGAGGGGGCCCGGTATGCCCCGCGATAGGCGTACGGGGGTGGCGTGACTAAGATGACCGGGAATGGCTTTTCCCGACCCCACCCTGAGCCCCTCCCGGGCCCCGTCTGATTATCTTCGCTAAGGAGCACCGCTTCAGTGAGCACTCTTGGTTCAGCCGACTCTGTCCCGGTGGTTGACGCCGTCGCCGCCTGGACTGTCGACAACCACGACACGGTGATCGACTGGCGGCGCCACCTGCATTCCCACCCGGAGCTGTCCCACCAGGAGACCGCGACCACGCAGTTCATCGTCGAGAAGCTGACAGAGGCGGGACTTTCGCCACGTCGCCTGCCGGGGACCGGGGTCACTGTCGACATCGGGGGAGGGGCGGATGCGCCGGCCATCGCCTTCCGCGCCGATATCGACGCCCTGCCGCTCACAGAGGTCACCGGCCTGGACTTTGCCTCCCGCACTCCCGGCGTGATGCACGCCTGCGGTCACGACATCCACACCACCGTGGTTCTCGGCCTGGCCTGCGCACTCGCCGAGTACGACCGGGAGCACGGCCTCGACCAGCAGGTGCGGTGCATCTTCCAGCCCGCCGAGGAGGTCCTCGACGGCGGCGCGACCGACGTCATCCGCGCCGGGGCATTGGACGGTGTCAGTCATATCTTCGCCGTGCACGCGGAGCCGAAGCTGCGCGCCGGGCAGATCGGGGTGCGCACCGGTGCGATCACCTCGGCGACCGATGTCGTGGAGCTGATCGTGCGCGGCCCCGGAGGCCACACGAGCCGTCCGCACCTCACCGCCGACGTGATCTACGCCGTCGGGGTGTTGATCACCCAACTGCCGGGGCTGCTCTCGCGGCGGGTCGATCCGCGCACCGGCACGGTGCTGACCTTCGGCGCCGTCAGCGGCGGATCGGCGTTCAACGCCATTCCCCAAGAGGCCACCCTGCTCGGGACCCTGCGGACCGGCAGTCCCACCGTATGGCGGGAACTGGACACCCTGTTCCCGCAGCTCGTTGAGCAGATCCTGGCGCCGACGGGAGCCACCGCGGAAATCCGCTACACCAAGGGCGTCCCGCCGGTCACCAATGACGACGCCTGCACCGCCATCATGGCGCAGGCCGTCAAGGACGTCGATCCGCATGCTCTGCAGGAGGCGCCGCAGTCCTCCGGTGGGGAAGACTTCAGCTGGTACCTCGAGCATGTTCCCGGCGCCATGGCCCGCCTGGGCGCCTGGACGGGCTCCGGGGAGAAGCCGGACCTGCATCAGCCGAATATCGTGCTCGACGAAGCCTGTCTCCCGGTGGGCATCCGGATGTTCGCCGGTGTGGTGGACCAGTTCGACAGGTTCGGGCGCCCCGGCCGGGGCAATTTCACCGACTAGCTGTCGCGGCCCTTCGTGCCGGCCCCACCGTCCCTGCCGCCTCTGCCGTCCTTACCGAATCGTCCGACGGCACCTTTCATTGCGCGCTGGGCGAAATCCACGGCGTCGCCGGTCATCTCGGACGTACGCAGTTTACGTCGGGCCTTCTGCTCCTCCAGCGCGAGCTGCTGGGAATGCTGCTGCTCTTCCAGCGCCAGCTGGTGCTCGCGGCGTAGCCGGCGTACCCGGGCACGCTCCAACGCCTCCGGACTGGGGGTGTGCCAGGACTCCGGTCCGATCTTCAGCACGTAGAGCAGCACCGCCACCGCCGGGATGAGCAGGAGAACGATCGCCGAAGCATTGTTGCCGAGTGCTATCGCCCCGCCGACGGCACCGAGAGTGGTCAGGGCCATGATCCCGGCCCGGGGACGTGATCCCCGTCGATGTTGTTCGGCGAGTTCTCCTGCGGAGTAAACGGAGACATCGGTCCTCGGTGAGACAGAGTGACCGGGCGGGCCGGGCTGGTTGGGCAGCGCCGGCAGATCGTGGAAGAGAACGTCCAGTTCCTGCCGGGTCTGTGCCGCGGCGGCGTCCCGACACCGCTCGTCGTACTCGGTCAGGGTGATACGCCCGTCGGCGAAATGGACGGCGAGGACGGACAACGCGGCTTCGCGGTCGGCGTCGCCGATGCGGACGGCGGGGTCGCGGGGGTCACGAGGAACACGGGACATGTGTACCAGTGTAGAGCAGGGGTCCTACGCCCAGTCGAGGGTCCGTTCGACGGCTTTGTTCCACAGGGCGTAGGCCTCGTCCCGTTCAGTGGCGGAGACGTCCGGGGTGTAGGAGTGCTCCTCCTGCCAGAGTCGTCGGATCTCCTCGACGTCCTCGAAGAAGCCCGTCGCCAGGCCGGCGGCGTAGGCTGCGCCCAAGGCCGTGGTCTCCGTGATCTTCGGCACGGTGACCGGTACCCCGAGCTGGTCGGACTGGAACTGCATCAGCAGGGAGTTCACGACCATGCCACCGTCGGCGCGCAGGTGCGTCAGTGGGACACCGGAGTCCGCGTTCATCGCGTCGACGACCTCCCGGGTCTGGAAGGCGGTCGCCTCGAGGGCGGCACGGGCGATGTGCGCCTTAGTCACGTACCGGGTCAGGCCGGCGATCACGCCACGCGCGTCCGGCGCCCAGCGCGGTGCCAGCAGGCCCGAGAACGCGGGGACGACGACACACCCCCCGTTGTCGTCGACGCTGCGGGCCAGGCACTCGACCTCGGATGAGGACGAGATGAGGCCGAGGTTGTCGCGCAACCACTGGATCAACGAGCCTGTCACCGCGACCGACCCTTCGAGGGCGAACACCGTCGGCTGATTGCCGAGCCGGTAGGCCACGGTGCTGAGCAGACCGTGGGACGAGGTCTCCAGGGTCGTTCCGGTGTTCATCAGCAGGAAGTTACCGGTACCGTAGGTGCACTTCGCCTCACCCGGCTCGGTACATGCCTGGCCGAAGGTGGCGGCCTGCTGGTCGCCGAGGATTCCGGCGATGGTGACGTTGTTCACCGGCCCGGAGCGTTGCACCCGCCCGACCTGTTCAGAGGAGCTGACGATCTCGGGCAGCAACGACATCGGCACCCCCATCGCCTCACAGAGCTCCGGGTCCCATTTCTGGGTCCGCAGGTCCATGAGCATGGTGCGTGAGGCGTTGGTGACGTCCGTGATGTGCCGGACGCGGTGCCGCCGGTTGGTGGAGTTACGCCGTGAACGGCGGGTGAGCTCCCAGATGATCCAGGTGTCCATTGTTCCGAAGGCGAGTTCGCCGCGTTCAGCACGGTCGCGGACCCCCTCCACGTTGTCGAGGATCCAGCGGATCTTCGGCCCGGCGAAATACGTCGACACCGGCAGCCCGGTGCGCTCGCGGAAGAGATCACCGTGCTCCGCATCCAGGCGGGAGCAGAAGTCGCCGGTGCGGTTGTCCTGCCAGACGATGGCGTTGTACACCGGCTCACCGGTCTCCCGGTCCCAGATCACGGTCGTCTCACGCTGATTGGTGATGCCCAGCCCGGCGAGGTCCTCGGTACCGATGTCCGCACGTGCGACCGCGTCCGCGATGACCCTGCGGGCGTTGAGCCGGATCTCCTCCGGGTCGTGCTCGACCCACCCGGGTTTCGGGAAGATCTGCCGGTGCTCCAGCTGACTGACGGTGTGGACCGCCCCCGCCGCGTCGAAGACGATGGCGCGGGTGGATGTCGTTCCCTGGTCCAGCGAAAGTACGTAACCCCGGCGCTGACCGCCGGACTTTCCCGGGCGGCCGGAGCGGAAGAAACTGCTGAACCGGTCGACCATCAGACGATCTTCAGTAGCGGCTGCGACTTGGTGACACCGTCCCCGGCCGCCACGCCGAGTTCGCACACGGTACCGGCCTTGTGTGCCTTCACCGCGTTCTCCATCTTCATCGCCTCGATGACCAGCAGCTGGTCACCTTCGGCGACCTCCGCCCCGTCCTCGACCAGGACGGTGACCACGGTGCCCTGCATCGGCGCGACGGACGTGTCGCCGGAGACCTTGACCTCCCGACGCCCTGAGTTCTTGCGTGCACGGCGGCGGGGGGCTCCGGTGCCGACGAGGTCACCCGGGACGGAGACCTCGACACGACGACCATCGACCTCAACGGTGATTCGGCGGGCGGGGACGGCATCGGCGGTCTCGGCGGCATCCGTGGCATCTGCGGTCTCGGTGGCACCGGCCAACTGGTTGTCCCACTCTTCCTCGATCCACCGGGTGTAGACGTCCAGGGAGTCACCGGTGAAGGCCGGATCGTCCAGCACTGCCCGGTGGAACGGGATGACCGTGGGGAGGCCCTCGACGACGTACTCGTCCAGGGCGCGGCGTGCGCGGCTCAGCGCCTGGTCGCGGTCCTCACCGGTGACGATGAGTTTGGCGAGCATGGAGTCGAACTGGCCACCGATGACGGCACCTTGTTCCACCCCGGAATCCACCCGGACACCCGGGCCCGACGGCTCGCGGTACGAGGTCAGGACGCCGGGGGCAGGCATGAAGTTCGCCGCCGCATCCTCACCGTTGATACGGAACTCGATGGAGTGGCCCCGCAACTCCGGGTCACTGGTCCGGGACAGCTCGTGCCCCTCGGCGATCCGGAACTGCTCACGCACCAGGTCCCAGCCGGCGACTTCCTCGGTGACCGGGTGCTCCACCTGCAGTCGGGTATTGACCTCGAGGAAGGAGATCAGGCCGTCGGAACCGATGAGGAACTCCACTGTCCCGGCACCCTGGTAGCCGGCGGCGCGGAGAATGTCCTTGGCGGAACTGCGCAGGCGCTCGTCCTGCTCCGCGGTGAGGAACGGTGCGGGGGCCTCTTCAACGAGCTTCTGGAAACGGCGCTGCAGCGAGCAGTCACGGGTGGAGGCCACGACGTAGTTGCCGTGCGCGTCGGCCAGAACCTGGCACTCGACATGCCGTGCGCGGTCGAGGTAGCGCTCTACGAAGCATTCGCCGCGTCCGAACGCCTTCTCGGCTTCACGGGTGGCGGAGTCGAAGAGGTCGGGGATCTCCTCGACGGTGTGGGCGACCTTCATTCCGCGACCGCCACCGCCGAACGCGGCCTTGATGGCGACAGGCAGGCCGTGGTCACCGGCGAAGGCGATGATCTCATCGGCATCGGCGACCGGCTCGCTGGTGCCCGGCACCATCGGGGCGTCGACCTTCTGGGCGTAGTGGCGTGCGGTGACCTTGTCCCCGAGCTCCGCGATGGCACTGGGGGACGGGCCGATCCAGGTCAGCCCTGCCTCCAGGACGGCGGCAGCGAAGTCGGCGCGCTCCGAGAGGAACCCGTAGCCGGGGTGGACGGCGTCCGCACCCGAGCGCACGGCGGCGTCGACGACCTTGCCGATGTCGAGGTAGGAGTCTGCCGGGGTGGAGCCACCGAGTGCGAACGCCTCGTCGGCCATGCGTACGAACGGTGCGTCGGCGTCCGGCTCGGCGTACACGGCGACAGAGGTGATGCCCTCATCCTGGGCAGCCCGGATCACCCGGACGGCGATCTCGCCACGGTTGGCGATCAGCACCTTCGACAACTTCCGGGTCTCTACCGGCACGTTCACTCCTCACAACAACGGGTCACACACATGACTCACACAAGACTCTACGACGTTACTACGACAACCAGCGTCGGTCACAGACGGAATGTTTCAGGCACCTGTCGCGGTCGGCATCCGGACCATGTTCCCCCACTCCACCCACGAGCCGTCGTAGGCGCGGACATCGTCCCATCCCAGCAGGTGGTGCAGGACGAACCACAGGTGCGCGGCCCGTTCGCCGGCGTGGCAGTACGGCACGGTAGCGCCGGACGCGTCCAGCGTGGAGAACACCTCGTCGAGTTCCTCACGGGTCCGGAAGCGGTGGTTCGGGTGAAGTGTCGCCCGCTGCGGAATGTTCACGGCACCGGGGATGTGCCCGCTCCGGCAGACCGGAATATGGGTGACTGCGTCGGAGTAGTCGGAGTAGGTGGCCGGGTCATTGCCTTCCGCCGGGCTACCGTGCTCCAGGGTGCCGATACCGATGAAGTCCTCGGGGTCACGCAGGTCGATCAGCTGCAGTGCGTCGTGCCGGGAGCGTACCTCGTCGACGAAGATGCGGTGGGAGACGTCGTCCCGGTCCACCACGGGGTACCCGGTGGTGGGCTCTGGAGGGGCGTCGTACGAGGTCTCCCGCTCATCCTGCATCCATGCCTCACGGCCGCCGTCGAGCAGGCGGACGTCCGGATGGCCGAAGAGCTCGAAGACCCAGAGTGTGTAGCTCGCCCACAGATTCGAGTCGTCGCCGTAGAGCACCACGGTGTCGTCCCGGGTGATCCCCTTGGCGTCCATGAGGCGGGCGAAGGACTCTCCGTCGAGGAAATCGCGGGTGACCGGGTCACCGAGGTCCTCGTGGAGGTCGATGCGGATGGCGGTCGGGAGGTGGCCGATGTTGTAGAGGATGGGGTCGGAGTCCGACTCCACCACCTTCAACCCGGGGCCACCCAGCTTCGCGCCGAGCCAGGAGCTCGTGACGAGCTTGCCCGGGTGGGCGTACTGCCGAAGATTCGGGCTGGGGTCCAGTTCGATTCCCACGGGTGAGGGCACCGCCTTTCATGTCGTCACAAGAAGTCTAGCGTTCACGGGCCGGTGAATCGCGATCGTCGGGCAAACAGCTGTGAAATCGCACAGTACAGGATGGGACGGGGCTGCTGATCGCCAGGTTTGCGGCTTCAGGGCTCAACCGCAGGACCGCCGGTGACGGCTCCGCGTCTACCGGTTCCAGAAGTTCGAGACGTCCAGCCCGAACCCGGCCAGTGTGCGCCGCACCAGTGGGAGCGACAGGCCGATCACACTGGACGGATCCCCTTCGATCCGGTCGATGAACCAGCCGCCCAGCGCCTCAAGCGTGAACGCTCCCGCGCACTGGAGCGGCTCACCGGTGGCGGCGTAGGCCTCGATGTCGCGGTCGGATGCCTCGGCGAAGTGCACGACGGTCTCACTGGAACCTGTGACGGTGGTGCCGCGGTAGGTCACCGCGTGGCCGGTGATCAGTGTCGCTGTCGCTCCGCGCTGCTGCCGCCAGCGTTCGACGGTGCGTTCCACGGTCAGGGGTTTACCCTGCAGTTCGCCGTCGAGCAGGAGCATGGAGTCCGCGGCGATGACGACGGTCCCAGAGTCCAACCCAGAGTCCAACCCAGAGCCCAACCCAGAGTCCAGTCGGTCGCTGTACTGGTCGAGAACGGCCTGCGACTTCGTCTGTGCCAGATGGCAGACGACCTGGGCGGGGGTTGGCTCAGCGATCCGGGAGTGCAGTTCTGCGGTGGCGGCATCTTCGTCCACACCAGGGACGAGGATGCTCGGTTCAACGCCCGCTGAACGCAACACCGACAGTCGTGACGGGGAAGACGACGCCAGGATGATCCGGTGTCGGTGTGCGTCAGACACGGAAGCCCGTCGGGTTGAAGGTCCCGGTGGCGTTCCGGTGTCCGGCCAGCTGCTCGGCGGGCGTGCCCCAGACGCCCCGGGACGTGGTCCGGGCACGCATCCGGTTGATTTCACGGGGATCGGAACCGGCGGACGCGCTGGCCGCGTCGGCTGCCTCAGCGATGACGACGGCGAGCGCGCGTCCGATGGCTTCGGTCTCAGCCTCGTCGGGCCGGCCCCTGAGGACGGTGAAGGGCGTGGTGGTGTCGGGGACAGTCATGGAAGCTCCTCTACAACGGCAGGTTGCCGTGTTTGCGGGCGGGCGAGTCGACGACCTTGCGTTCCAGCAGCCCGAGACCGTCGATCACCTGGGCACGAGTCTGGGACGGGGGAATGACGGCGTCGACATAGCCGCGTTCGGCGGCTGCGTACGGGTTGACGAGGTTCTTCTCGACGTCCTCGGTGAGTTCGACGGTGAGGGCGGCGACGTCCTTCTTCCGACGTTCGGCCTTCGCCAACGTGTCGGCGTGGACGGCAGCGACGGTGTTCTCCGCGTCAGCGTTGGAGATCTGTGCACTCGGCCACGCGAAGACGAGGTCGGCACCGATGTTCTTCGAGCCCAGCGCAATGTAGGACGTCCCGTACGCCTTGCGGGTCACGACGGTGACGATGCCGACGCTCGCCTCCGCCACGGCGTACAGCAGGGCAGCGGAGCGGCGCAGCAGTCCGCCGCGTTCCTCGTCGCCGCCGGGCAGGAAGCCGGGGGAGTCGACGACGAATACGACGGGGAGATTGAAGGCGTCACAGGTGCGGATGAACCGGGCCGCTTTCTGCGCCGCGGCAGCGTCCAGCGCTCCCGCGAGGACCATCGGCTGGTTGGCGACGACACCGACGCTACGGCCGCCGATGCGGGCGAACCCGGTGAGGATATTGCCCGCGTAGTCAGGCTGCAGCTCCAGGAAGGAGTCTGCATCCACGATGCCTGCGAGCACGTCGGTGACGTCATAGCCTGCCAACGGGGAATCAGGGATCACGGCGTCCAGCTGTGCCGTGGCGGCAGAGTCGGTGGAGTCTGCAGAATTACCATCCGTTTCCTCGCTGAACGGCACCGTCGAGCGGTTGTTGGACGGGAGCTGGCCGAGCAGGGTCTGGACGAAGTCCAGTGCAGCGCGGTCATCTGCGGCCGTGTGGTGCGAGGTGCCGGTGACGGCGGCGTGCGTCGCCGCCGAGCCCAGGTCATCGGCGGTGACGTCTTCGCCGACGACCCGCCGGGTGATCTCTGGGTCGGTCAGGTAGAGCGAGGACGTTCCGTCCACCATGACGACGACGTCGGCGAGCACCGGCTGGTGCGCCTCAGTACCGGCCGTCGGTCCGGCGATCACTGAGATCTGCGGGACAACCCCGGACATCCGGGTACGCAGGCGGTACAGGCGTGCGGCCATCCCCAGTGACACCACGCCCTCCTTCACCCGCGCACCGGTGGAGTCGTGTACGCCCACCAATGGCACGCCCGAGCGCAGGGCGAGCTCCATGACCTTCACCAGCTTCTCGGCGTGCACCTCACCCACGGTGCCGTCGAACACGGTGCCGTCCTGGGAGAAGATGCAGACCTGTCGGCCGTCGACCGTGCCGTAGCCGGTGACGACTCCGTCGGACACGGGGCGGGACCGGTCCATGCCGTAGGCGTTGGCGCGGTGGCGTGCCAGCGCGTCGATCTCGACGAACGAGCCGTCGTCGAGGAGGTGCTCTACCCGTTCGCGGGCGGTGAGCCGGCCTGCCCCGTGGACGGCGCTGACAGCTTCCTCGCCGACCGGGGCCGACGTCTCCTCGAGACGGATCCGGAGATCCTCGAGTTTCCCTGCGGTGGTAGACGTGTCGACCTGGCGAGGGGCGGGGGTGGGTGAAGTCATGGCCTACAGTCTAGGAGGAAACGGTGCAGGCGTCGCCATACAGGTCGCCCGTGCGCGTGTGCGCGTTATCCTTGGGGCCATGACCGCCTCCCCGACCGCCTCACGCACCCCCTTCGACGCGTCCCGTCTCTCCGCCCTCATCCAGGACGGGGACAGTCGTGTCGGGCCCGTCACCGTCGTCGGCACGACGGGGTCGACCAACGCCGACCTGGCGGATGCGTTCCGTGCCGACCCGGGACTCGCTGACCGCACCGTGATCGTGGCGGAGGAGCAGGTGACTGCCCGGGGCCGGTTGGGGCGCCGTTGGTCGGCCCCGGCCGGAGCCCAGGTCATCATGAGCGTCCTGCTCCGCCCGTCGGTGCAGGAGGTGCCGGCCGAACGGTTCGGAGAACTTCCGCTGCTGATCGGCGTGGCGATCGCCGAAACCGCCCGTGCGGTCGGGGTGGATGCGCAGCTGAAGTGGCCCAATGACGTCATCGTCAGTGACCGCCGGTCGGGCGACACGCCCCACGGCTACCGGAAGCTGGCCGGCATTCTCGTCGAAGCGGTGAGCCTTGATCCGGTGGCTGTGGTCGTCGGCGTGGGGGTGAACGCGTCGATCACCGCGGGCGAGTTCGCCGACGCTGGTGTGGAGGCGGGGACCTCACTGACCGACCAGGGGGCCGAACTGGGGTCGGTGCAGGCCCGGGAGGCACTGGCCGCGGCCGAACTGTCGTGGATCGCTGACGTCGACGAGGCGTGGCGTCGTGGCGGCGCGGCACTGGAGAAGCTGCGTCGTCGTTACCGGGAGTTGTCGGCGACACTCGGCACACGGGTCCGCGCCGAGCTTCCGGGCGGCGAAGAGCTCACCGGAACCGCCGTCGACCTCGACGGTCAGGGGGGACTGGTCATCGAGACGGTCGGCGGTGAGCGGCGGACGGTCACCGCCGGCGACGTCGTCCACCTGCGACCGGTGCCCACCACCGACCAGAGGAACTAAGGTCTCTGCCGTGCCGAAGATAAATTTCGCCCCGGATGAGGAGGTCCTCGCCGAACTGAGCCCCTCACGACGCAGCACCCTGTTCCCGGTCCTGGAACTCGTGGTCATCACCGGCGTGGTCTGGCTCGCCGTCGGATTGCTCGACTCCTACCTGGGCAGCCTCGCCACGACCTGGGTCGGGTACGTTCCGGACAATATCGCTGACGTACCCCGACTGGTTGGTGAAGCGGACACCGGCACCGCCACCGCGGCACTGTGGGGACGCCGGGTCGTCCTGGTGGCATGGGTGTGGTTGAGCTGGCGCAGATGCCTGCGTCATCTGCTGTTCCGG